>NZ_CAXUEK010000037.1:0-25607 GCF_964250165.1 uncultured Sphingomonas sp.
CTCCCGTGCCGGGGCGGCCGGCATGGACGACCTCCGGCGCGTCGTGGAACAGCCGACCGACGCCGTGACCGCAGAAATCGCGCACCACGCCGTAACGGTTGCGCTCGGCATGGCGCTGGATGGCGTTGGCGACGTCGCCCATGTGATTGCCCGGCCGCGCCTGCTCGATCCCGAGCATGAGGCACTCGTAGGTGACCTCAACCAGCCGCTTCGCCCGGATCGATACGTCGCCGACCAGGTACATGCGGCTCGAATCGCCGTGCCAGCCGTCCAGGATCGGCGTGACGTCGACATTGACGATGTCGCCGGACTTGAGCGTCTTGTCGCTCGGGATGCCGTGGCAGACGACATGGTTGATCGAGATACAGGTCGAGTGGGTGTAGCCGCGATAGCCGAGCGTCGCCGGCACGCCGCCCGCTGCCAGGATGAAGTCGTAGATCAGCCGATCGATCTCCGCCGTCGGCACCCCCGGCACCATGTGCGGCACCAGCATGTCGAGCGTCTCGGCCGCGAGCCGGCCAGCCCGGTGCATGCCGGCGAAGGCATCCTGGCCATATAGCTTGATCGCGCCCGTGCGGGTGATCGGCTGGTCCGACGTGACGGCGAGGTAATCGGTCATGGCGACGCGATATAGCGTGACGGCGCGGGCTTTGCGAGGCTAGGGTCGGACGCATGGCAGAGGAGCGCATCTGGACCGCGGCGCTGGTCGTGATCGGCGACGAAATCCTGTCCGGCCGCACGCAGGACAAGAACGTGGCGCAGGTCGCGCAATGGCTGAACGTGCAGGGCATCCGGCTTGCCGAGGTGCGCGTCGTCCCCGACCGCACGGAGGCGATCGTCGAGGCGGTGAACGCGCTGCGGGCGCGCAACGACTATCTCTTCACCACCGGCGGGATCGGCCCGACCCATGACGACATCACGGTCGACGCGATCGCCGCCGCGCTCGGCGTCGGCGTCGTCCACCATCCGGACGCGCTGGCGGTGCTGGAACGCTATTACACGACGCGCGGCGGGCTGACCGAGGCGCGGGCGCGGATGGCGCGGGTGCCGGAGGGCGCCACGCTGATCGAGAACCGGCTGTCAGGGGCGCCGGGTATCCGGCTCGGCAACCTGTTCATCATGGCCGGCGTGCCGCACATCACCGCGGGCATGCTCGACGCGCTGACCGGGCAGCTGGAGGGCGGGCGGCCGGTGGTGTCGAAGACGATCGGCAGCTGGGCGGCCGAGAGCGAGGTCGCGGACCTGCTGCGCGAGACCGAGCGCGCGCACGAGGGCGTGGCGATCGGCAGCTATCCCTTCTTCCGCGAGGGGCGGGTGGGCGCCAATTTCGTGGTGCGCAGCCCCGACGAGGCGTTGGTCGACGCCTGCGCCGCCGACCTCACGGCGCGGCTGGAGGCGGTGGGCCGGGCGACCGTGGCCGGGGGCATCTGAGGCGCGCTCGCGGCCGGCCGGTGCGAGCTACAGATAGCCGGCCTTGTCGTTCTTCGGCCCGAGCGGACCGGGCGCATGATCCCCGCCTTCGCCGCCGGTGATCGGATAGCCGTCCCCGGTCGCGGCGTCCGACGACAGATCCTCGCCCGGCTGGCCGCCGCCCGCGCCCACGCCCGCGCCGCTCACCTCGCCGGTCTGCTGGTCGATGCTAGCGCGCGCACCATTGTCGGGCGGGAGGTCGGGATGCCCGTCCGGGGCGGGCACGGGCGGCTCGGCGGCGCGGTCACCTTCGGCGGTCTCGCGCTCGCGATGATATTCCTCCCCTGAGTAGCCGTGTGCCTGGTTGAACGGCTTGGGCTCACGCGAGCGTTCGGGATCGACGCGCTGGTCGGGCATTTGTGTTCTCCTTGGCGGGAGAACGGTTCGGGTCGGCGGAGTTTCCAGGGGCAACGCCGCGGCGGGGCCGCGCCGTCGGGCGTAGCTTCGCTACGCCGGCCGAGCTTGCGGTGGAGCGGGTGAAGGGAATCGAACCCTCGTCGTAAGCTTGGGAAGCTTCTGCTCTGCCATTGAGCTACACCCGCGCGTAGCGGCGCGTCGCATGGGGCGGCGCGGTCGTCAACCGCTTCGCCTCCGTCAGTCGCGGAAGCTCGGATCGAGGCGGTCGAGCTTGCGGAGCAGCGCCGGCCAGGCAAGCCGCTCGGCGAGGCGGCCCATGCCTTGCGGCGCGGACTGGCCGGCGACCCTGTGCTCCACGCCCTGCGGCGGGGTGTTGAGGTGATCGAGCCCGGCGGCGAGCATGTGCACCTGCGCCTCGCAGGCGCGCTCCAGGAAGTAGAGGCGCAGGAAGCAGCTGCCGACGCTGTCGCCGACCGTCAACGTGCCGTGGTTGCGCAGGATCATCGCATGCTTGTCGCCCAGGTCCGCGACCAGCCGCTCGCGCTCGTCGAGATCGGTGGCGATGCCCTCATAGTCGTGATAGGCGACGTTGTGCTTGGCGATCATCGCCGTCTGGGTGTGCGGCAGCAGGCCGAACTCCATCGCGCTGACCGCCTGGCCGTGCGGCGTGTGGAGGTGCATCACCGCCGTCGCGTCCTCGCGCGCCATGTGGATCGCGGAATGGATGGTGAATCCCGCCGGATTGACCGGGTGCTCGGACGGACCGACCGGATTGCCCTCGACGTCGATCTTGACGAGGCTGGAGGCGGTGATCTCCTCGAACATCATGTCGTAGGGATTGATGAGGAAATGGTGCTCGGGCCCGGGCACGCGCGCCGACAGGTGGGTGAAGATCAGGTCGTCCCAGCCGTACAGCGCCACCAGCCGATAGGCGGCGGCGAGATCGACGCGGGCCTGCCATTCCGCAGCCGAGATGGCGCCAGAATCGGCGTCAGAGTCGACGGGGGTATCGAGAACCGCGGCGGTCGCCATGCATCATCTCCTGTTCGGGTTTGGCGTGCGTCTACACCATCCGCCGCCGCGCGAAAACGGACCTCGCGCATGGGGCGCGACGGCATGATTGATGCGCGGCGGCACGGCCCCATATAGTCTGCGAACGGCGAGCGCCCGCCGGCGCTCGCCACCGGAGACCGCATGACTCAGACCCTGCCCGTCCTGCCGTTGCGGGACATCGTCGTTTTCCCGTCCATGATCGTGCCGCTGTTCGTCGGGCGAGACAAATCGGTGGCCGCGCTGGAGGCGGCGATGGCGACCGACAAGGAGATCTTCCTGGTCGCGCAGATCGATCCCGCCGAGGACGATCCCGCCCGCGCCGACATCTACGAGCTGGGCGTCACCGCCACCGTGCTCCAGCTGCTGAAGCTGCCGGACGGCACCGTGCGTGTGCTGGTGGAGGGCAAGCAGCGTGCGCGGCTCGCCGAGCTGAGCGAGACCGACAGCTATCTGCAGGCCGAGGTCGAGCCGATCGGCGACGGCGAGGCGCAGGGCCAGGAGGTCGGCGCACTGATGCGCTCGGTCGTCAGCCAGTTCGAGAGCTACGCCAAGCAGAACCGCAAGATGCCGTCCGAAACGGCCGAGCAGCTGGGCGAGATCGAGGAGGCGGGCAAGCTGGCCGATGCGGTTGCGGCCAACCTGCAGGTCAAGGTCGCGGACAAGCAGGCGCTGCTGGTCGAGGCCGATCCCGCCAAGCGGCTGGAGATGTGCTTCGCGCTGATGGAGGGGGAGCTCGGCGTCCTGCAGGTCGAGAAGAAGATCAAGAGCCGCGTGAAGCGCCAGATGGAGAAGACGCAGCGCGAATATTATCTCAACGAGCAGCTGAAGGCGATCCAGCGCGAGCTGGGTGCCGGCGACGAGGAGGGGGACGGCGACGAGATCGCCGAGCTGACCCAGAAGATCGCGACGCTGAAGCTCTCCAAGGAGGCGCGGACCAAGGCGACGTCCGAGCTCAAGAAGCTCAAGACCATGGCGCCGATGAGCGCCGAGGCGACGGTGGTGCGCAACTATCTCGACGTGCTGCTCGGTCTGCCCTGGGGCAAGAAGTCGAAGCTGAAGAAGGATATCGGGGCGGCGCAGGCCGTGCTCGACGAGGACCATTACGCGCTGGAGAAGGTGAAGGACCGGATCGTCGAGTATCTCGCGGTCCAGGCGCGCACCAACAAGCTCAAGGGGCCGATCCTGTGCCTCGTCGGCCCGCCTGGCGTCGGCAAGACCAGCCTCGGCCAGTCGATCGCCAAGGCGACGGGGCGCGAGTTCGTGCGCCAGTCGCTGGGCGGCGTGCGCGACGAGGCCGAGATCAGGGGCCATCGGCGGACCTACATCGGCTCGCTCCCGGGCAAGATCGTCACCAACCTCAAAAAGGCGGGCGCGTCCAACCCGCTGTTCCTGCTCGACGAGATCGACAAGCTCGGCGCCGATTTCCGTGGCGATCCGGCGTCGGCGCTGCTGGAGGTGCTCGACCCCGAGCAGAATGCGCGGTTCAACGACCATTATCTGGAGATCGACATCGATCTTTCAGACGTGATGTTCGTCTGCACCGCCAACACGCTCAACCTGCCGCAGCCGTTGCTCGACCGCATGGAGATCATCCGGCTGGAAGGCTATACCGAGGACGAGAAGGTCGAGATCGCCGAGCGGCATCTGCTGGCCAAGCAGCTGGACGCGCATGGTCTCAAGCCCGGCGAGTTCACGCTGACCTCGGAGGGGCTACGCGCGCTCATCCAGCGCTATACCCGCGAGGCCGGGGTCAGGACGCTGGAGCGCGAGATCGCCAAGCTGATGCGCAAGGCGCTGCGCCAGATCCTGGAGGGCAAGGCGACGGCGGTGACGGTGACGCCGGACAATCTGCACGAGCTCGCGGGCGTCCAGAAATATCGCCACGGACTGTCGGAGACCGAGCACCAGATCGGCGCCGTCACCGGGCTCGCCTGGACCGAGGTGGGTGGCGAGCTGCTGACGATCGAGAGCGTGACGGTGCCGGGCAAGGGCGCAGCCAAGCTGACGGGCACGCTGGGCGACGTCATGAAGGAGTCGATCGAGACCGCGTTCAGCTTCGTCAAGGCGCGCAGCCCCAGCTATGGCATCAAGCCCAGCGTGTTCCAGCGCAAGGACGTCCACATCCACCTGCCCGAGGGCGCGACGCCCAAGGACGGGCCATCCGCGGGCGTCGGCATCGTCACCTCGATCGTCTCGACGCTGACCGGCACGCCCGTGCGGCGCGAGGTGGCGATGACGGGCGAGGTCACGCTGCGCGGCCGCGTGCTGCCGATCGGCGGGCTCAAGGAGAAACTGCTGGCGGCGCTGCGCGGCGGGATCGAGACGGTGCTGATCCCCCAGGAGAACGAGAAGGACCTCGCCGACATCCCGCAGAACATCAGGGACGGGCTGACCATCGTGCCCGTCTCCCATGTCGACGAGGTGCTTCGGCTGGCGCTGACCGCCCCGATCGAGGCGATCGACTGGACGGACGCGGACGAGCTCGCGGCGCTGCCGCCGCCGGGCGTGCCGCCGGTCGGTGGCGAACTGCATCACTGATGGGACGAGCCGCCGCGGGCCCTGATGTCCCGCGGCGGTAAACATTGACTCAGATCAGCACCGGAGGCCTATACAGGCCTTTCGCCTGCGCGGCGCGAGTCGTGCCGGCCTCAGGGCGTTGACGGGGGTTCGGATGAACAAGCAGGAGCTGATCGCCACGGTCGCCGACACGTCCGGGCTCGGCAAGGGCGATGCGGTGAAGGCGGTCGAGGCGGTGTTCGATGCGATCTCCACGGCGCTCAAGAAGGGCGACGAGGTGCGGCTGGTCGGCTTCGGCACCTTCTCGCTGTCCAAGCGCAAGGCGTCCACCGGCCGCAATCCCCGCACCGGCGAGCCGATGACGATCAAGGCGTCGAGCCAGCCCAAGTTCAAGGCCGGCAAGGGACTGAAAGACTCGGTGAACTGATCCGCCGGCGGCCTCCCCATCGCGAGGATCGGCGCGGCAGGCGTCGCACCCACTAGACACCACCATCGGCCTTGCTAAGAGGCCGCCTGCCGGGGTTCCGGGCGCGTAGCTCAGCGGTAGAGCACACCCTTCACACGGGTGGGGTCACAGGTTCAATCCCTGTCGCGCCCACCACCGCGCAGCGCGCACGACGCCAGCGCAGCTGGCGACGAGACGCGACAGCGCGGCCGGGCTCGGCCAAGCCGAGCTTCGACGACGCGGCTTTGCCGCGGCGCGGGCCGCACCTTTGCACTTCTGCGGCTTCGCCGCTCCCTTCTTCTCCCGATGGGAGAGGACTTGCCGACGAATGGGTGAGGCCGACTTAACCTCCCGTTGCTACACTCCCTCCATGCTGCACGTCCTGACCCTCTCGACCCTCTTTCCCGACGCGACGCGGCCCAATTTCGGCGTATTCGTGGAGCGCCAGACGCTCGGGCTGGCGGCGTTGCCGGACACAGAGGTCACAGTCGTGGCGCCGGTCGGTCTGCCGCCCTGGTTCATACGCCGCCCCGAACACCGTGCGCTGGCAACGATCCCGACCGAGGAGGGCTGGAAGGGACTGGCGGTCCATCGTCCCCGGTTCAGCTCCATCCCGGGCACCAGTGGGCGCTTTCACGTGAAGGAGCTCAACCGCACGCTTGTTCCTCTCGTCGACCGTCTTGCTGGTACGTTCGACGTGATCGATGCGTCCTTCTTCTTCCCGGACGGACCCGCGGCCGTCGCGCTCGGCCGGCGCTATGGCGTACCCGTCTCGATCAAGGCGCGCGGGGCGGACGTCCACTATTGGGGTAACCTGCCGGCCACGGCGGCTCAGGTGCGCGCGGCGGGCCGGGCGGCCGACGGGCTGCTGGCCGTATCGATGGCGATGAAGGCCGACATGGTGGCGCTCGGGATGCCCGCGCAGAATATCCGCGTACACTATACCGGCATCGATCACGAAAGATTCAAGTCGCACGGCAGCAGGATGCTCGCGCAGCGCGACTGGAGCCTGAACGGACCCGCGGTGCTGTCGCTTGGCGCGCTGATCCCGCGCAAGGGGCATGACATCCTGATCCAGGCGATGGCGCGTATCCCGGATGTGCCGCTGGTGATCGCCGGCGACGGGCCGGAGCGCGCGGCGCTGATCGCGCTGGCCGATCGCGTCGGGCTCGGATCGCGCCTCTACCTGCTCGGTTCGGTGCCGCACGATGAACTGCCGTGGTTGCTGGAAGCGGTGAACGTGATGGCGCTGGCGTCCGCGTCGGAAGGTCTCGCGAACGCCTGGGTGGAGGCGCTGGCGATGGGCGTGCCGATCGTCATTCCCGATGCGGGCGCGGCGCGCGAGGTGGTGACCTCATCGGTCGCCGGGCGCGTCGTCGAGCGCACGCCGGAAGCCTTTGCCGATGCGATCGCGGAATTGCTGGCAACCCCACCCTGGTTCAGGGACGTGGCCAAGGCGGCGGTACCCTTCAGCTGGGATCGCAACGCCCGCGAACTGCGCGAGCACCTCGCGGGGCTGGTCGCGGCACGCACCTGACCGGCACTACCTGGCCGGCGCTACTTGGTCGGCAACCCCACGCCCCGCCACGCCTTGGCCTGGGCGTCCGCCAGCTCGACCAGATTGCCCATCTCGATCGGCATGTCGAGGAGGTGCAGCCCCCAATCCTTCAGGATCGTGCCGTTCGCGACCACGTCGCCGCCGATCGTGTCGGTGCGCGGGTCCTTGGGATCGGCGTTAAGCGTCACGGCCAGATAGCTGAAGCCGTCCTGCTGCACGCACTCCGCCGAGATCAGCCCCGGCACCTTGACGAACGGGGTCGCGATCGCCGGGCCTACCGACGACCAGTTCTCCTGCGGCGTGCTCGACAGGCCCGCGCCCTTGGTGGCGAAGATGGCGTCGGTCACGGCCTTGCCGCCGCCGAGCGCTGCGGCGTTGACGCATGCCGCGACCGTGCCGGCGGGCGAAGGGGGCGTCGGCTTGCCGAAGCGGCTGTTCGCCGGCGGCGGCGAGTCGGCACGAAAGGTGACCCAGGCGACGACGCAGCCATATTGCCCGGCGCGCGTGCAGATCGGCAGCTGCTTGAAATCGCCGCCGACCGCCTGGCCCGGCGGCACCGCCAGGTTGGTGCCGGCGAGGTAGGCGGCGATGATGTTGCGCTGCGCCGGCTGCCCCTCGATATAGCCCGCGATCAGCTGTTTGAGCACGCTCGAGCCCTGGCTGTGGCCGATCAGCACGACGCCGCGGCCACGATTGTCGCGCCGGAGATAATCGGTCCAGGCCGCATAGACGTCGGCCAGCGCCATGCCGCGGTCGACGGCGGGCGTGCCGCCGGTCATGATCTGCCGCAGTGCGGTCAGCGTCACTTGCCGGTAGAGCGGTGCGAAGACGCGGCACTTGGCGGTGAAGCGGGCGGCCTGTGCGGTGGCGACGGCGTTCTCCTCCGGCCCTGCGGTCATGTCGCTGTTCGGCGTGGGGTCCATCGAGACGGTGGGGTAGACGTAGAAACAGTCGAAGGCGGGCGCGCTGGCCGGCCTGAAGCGCTCGATCTTCTGCTTGCCGCTGGCGGACACGACGGTCACGTCCTGGTTGGCGGTGCAGGGGTCGTGCCGGCCGGGACGGCAGAGCCAGGCGGCGTCCTGGCTATAATCCGGGGTGGGCGAAGGGCTGGCCGCGGCCGGCGCCGGCATCTGCGCGCCCGCGGGCGTCGTAAGCGTGGCCGCGAGCGCGGCGAACCAGAGCTGTCGCATGATCCCTCCCATCGTTTTGCGGGATCATATCAGCGCGACGAGGCTAGTCGAGGGGGTAGAGCGCCGCCGCGACCACGCGCCCCTCGCCGCGCAGCACGCCCCAGGCGCGCGCGGCGGCGCGGCTGTCCATCATCTCGAGCCCGATGCCGAGCGCGTCCAGCGCGCCGACCAGGCCGGGGGAGGGCCGGCGGAGCGTGGGTCCGGTGCCGAGCAGGATGAACTCGGGCCGATAGTCCGTCAGCGGCTGCAGGTCGGCCGGCGCCAGGGCCGCCAGCAACGGCGGAGTCCAGTCGTGCGCCGCCTCGACGGTCAGCAGCAACGCGCGGTATCTAGCCTCGCCGACCCGGAAGCCGCCGGGGCCGAAGCCGGTGACGATAGGTCCCGGGCCGGGCTGATCGCGCTCGACCTTCACCGTCCGGAGCCTATGATTTCCGCGGCGTGACGCGCTCCGCTTCGGAGACCCGTTCCGCCTTGTCGAGCGTTCCCGGCCGCTCCCGGTTCGGCTCGGCGCGCAGGCCCAGCGTGATGAGCAGCGAGGAGGAGACGTAGATCGACGAATAGGTGCCGACAAAGATGCCCAGGATCATCGCCGCGGTGAAGCCGCGCAGCACGTGACCGCCCAGGATCAGCAGCGCGAACAGCGCCAGCAGGATGGTGAGCGAGGTCATCACCGTGCGCGGCAGCGTCTCGTTGACCGACAGGTTGATGATCTCGCGCATCTCCATCTTGCGATAACGGCGCATGTTCTCGCGGATCCGGTCGTCGATCACGATCTTGTCGTTGATCGAATAGCCGATGATGGTCAGCACCGCCGCGACGATGTTGAGGTCGAACTCGAACCGCGTCAGCGCGAAGAAGCCGAGCGTCATCAGCAGATCGTGGATGATCGCCACCACCGTCGACACGCCGAACTGCCATTCGAAGCGCAGGATCGCGAACAGGCCGATGCCCAGGATCGCGAGCACCACCGCGAGCACGCCGTTGCGGATCAGCTCGCCCGAGACCTTGCCCGAGACGGTCGAGTAGCGGCTGAACGTCGCGCCGGGGAAGCGCTGCGCCAGCGTCGCCTCGACCTTTTTGACCACCGCGTTCGTCGCGCCCTCGTCCGAACCCTGCTGCACGGGCAGGCGGATGTTGAGCGTCTTGCCGTCGCCCACCGGCTGGATGAACGCCTCGCCGACGCCGAGCCGATCGACCGCCGCGCGAACCTGATCGACCGGCGGCGTCGCGGGGAACTTCTCCTCGATCATCAGGCCGCCGACGAAGTCGACGCCGAAATTGAGGCCGCGCGCGAAGGTCAGCCCGACCGCCAGCACGGACAGAAGCAGCGTGATCGTGAAGGCGAGCCCGCGCAGGCGGACGAAATCGATGTTGGTGTGGTCGGGGACGACCTTGAGCAGGCGCATGTCGATCCTCGCCTCAGATATTGATCGTCTGCGGCCGCGTGCGGCGGATCCACCCGGCGGTCAGCATCCGGGTGAAGGTGACGGCGGTGAACACGGAGGTGACGATGCCGATCAGCAGCACCACCGCGAAGCCCTTGACCGGCCCCGACCCGAGCACGAGCATGATGAGGCCGGAGATACCGTGCGTCATGTTCGCCTCGAAGATGGTCCGGCTCGCCTCCTTGTAGCCGAGCTCGACCGCCTGGACGACCGACCGCCCCCGCCGGCGCTCCTCGCGGATGCGCTCGTTGATGAGCACGTTGGCGTCGACCGCGGTGCCGATCGTCAGCACGAAGCCGGCGATGCCGGGCAGCGTCAGCGTGCCGCCGACCAGCGCCAGCACGCCAAGGATCACGAACACGTTGATGATGACCGCGAGGTTCGCATAGGCCCCGAACCGGCCATAGGTCACGAACATGAAGGCGACGACCAGCACCACCGCCACGATCGAGGCGAGGATGCCGGCGTGGATCGAGTCCTTGCCGAGATCAGGCCCGACCGTCGATTCCTCGATCACCTTCAACGGGATGGTCAGCTTGCCCGAGCGCAGCGCAATCGCGAGCTGGTTGGCGCTGTCGACGGTGAAGCTGCCCGAGATGGACGCGCGTCCGCCCAGGATCGGCTCGTTGATGTTGGGGGCGGAGATCACCTGATTGTCGACGATGATCGCGAACGGCTTGTGGACGTTCTCCTGTGTCGTGCGTGCGAAGCGGCGGCCGCCGGCGCTGCTGAAGGTGATCTCGACATTGGGCGCGTTGGTCTGCGGATCATAGCCTTGGCGGGCGTCAACCAGGTCCTCGCCCTTGATGATCGCCGAGCGCTTGACGGCGATGCGGCCGCCGCCGGTCTGCATCGGCAGCACCTGGCTGCCCGGCGGCGCGCGGTTCTGCGCCAGGTCGGTCGGGTTGGCGGTGAGGTCGACGAGCTTGAACTCGAGCTTCGCGGTCTTGCCGAGCAGGTCCTGCAGCGCCTGCGGGTTCTTGAGCCCCGGCACCTGCACGACGATGCGGCTGGCGCCCTGGCGGATGATCGTCGGCTCCTTCGTGCCGAGCGCGTCGATGCGGCGGCGCACGACCTCCGTCGCGTCCTTCATCGCCGTGTCGAGCGCGAGCTGCTGGCCCGCCTTGGTTTCGTGCAGGACGAAGCGGGAGGTGTCGACGACCTGGATATCCCACACGCGCTGGCCGGTCAGCCCGGCGCCGCCGCCGGCGATCTGGAGCAGCCGCTCGCGCGCCGCATCGACCTGGCTCGGATCACGCAGCATGAAGGAGAGTTGGCCGTCGCGCGCCGAGATGTCGCCGATGTCGATGCGGGGGCTGCCGCGGTGCATTTCCGCCTGCACCTGGTCGCGCATCGTCTCCAGATCGCTATTGGCGAGATCGGCGGTGTCGCCCTCCAGCAGCAGATAGCTGCCGCCCGCGAGGTCGAGACCCAGGTTGATGCGCGGGTGCGGGATCGCGCCCCAGCCGTTCGTCACCCGCTCGGGCACGAAGGACGGCAGGGCGAGCGCGCACAGCACGAGGAGCAGGCCCCAGACCCAGGCCACCTTCCAGCGCGGAAAGTCGAGCATCGTCCGGGTCGCCTCAGTCGTTGGCCGGCTTGGCGGCGGAGGACGTGATCTCCGTCAGCGTCGTTTTCACCACCCGGATGCGGGTGTTGGGGGCGATCTCCAGTTCCACGAACCGGTCCTCCACCTTGGTCACACGGCCGAGCACGCCCCCGGCGGTGATGACCTGATCGCCCTTGCGGACGGCGGCGATCGCGTTCTGCAGCGTTCGCTGGCGCTGTTGCTGCGGGCGGATCAGCAGGAACCAGCCGGCGGCGAACAGCAGCAGCAGCGGCGCGAACTGGACGAAGAAGGCGAGCGCCCCTCCCTCGACGGGTGCGCCGCCGGCGACCTGGGCGTAAGCGGGGGAGATCAGCATCAATTCCGTCAGGCAAGCGAGGGGGGCGGCCGACGCGTGTTCGGGGCCGCGGGAAGCGCTGGCCGCTAGCACCGCTTCCCCTTTCGTGCAATCGGCCCGCAACCGGGATGGAGGGAGGACGCCATGATCATCGTGATGGGCGAGATACAGTTCGCCGCGGGCGAGGGCGCGAAGGCCGCGCCGCTGTTCGCCGCGCATTCCGCCAGGGTGCTGGAGGAAGAGGGTTGCGAGCTGTACGCCTTCTCGTTCGACGCCGGCGATCCCGATCTGGTCCGCGTCGCCGAGCGCTGGGCGACCCCCGAGGCGCTCGCCGCGCACGGGCAGGCGGATCACCAGAAAGCGTTCGGCCGATCGCTGCGCGCGTTCACGATCAGCGGCATGCGGATCGACGCCTGGACCGGCGAGTTCTGGCGCAACCTGATCGGCGGCTGACTGCCCTGCGGCTTGCATCGCCTCGCCCCCGAGCCTAGAGGCCGCGGCTCGGGACCCGATCGAAGTAACACTTCGATGGCGCCCGCGGTCGGGGCGTAGCGCAGCCTGGTAGCGCATCACACTGGGGGTGTGGGGGTCGCAGGTTCGAATCCTGTCGCCCCGACCATTCTCCGGCTCGGGCCGGATGATCCAAGCAGAACATAGTCGGAACTCGCCTTCATCGGTTCCGCTTGCTATCAGCGCCGTGATGCCCAGCGATCTTGCCGACCCAGCCGATGCGCCGCCCGTCGGCATTCTGGACGCGCCGTTCGATTCCGCGCTGTCCGAGCGCTATCTCGTCTACGCGCTGTCGACGATCACCGCGCGGTCGCTGCCGGACCTGCGCGACGGGTTGAAGCCGGTGCACCGGCGGCTGCTGTGGGCGATGCGGCTGCTGCGCCTCGATCCGGCGGCGGGATACAAGAAGTGCGCGCGCGTCGTCGGCGACGTGATCGGCAAGTTCCACCCGCATGGCGATGTCGCGGTTTACGACGCGATGGTGCGGCTCGCGCAGGATTTCTCGCTGCGCTACCCGCTGGTCGACGGTCAGGGCAATTTCGGCAACATCGACGGCGATAACCCGGCCGCCTACCGCTACACCGAGGCGCGGCTGACCCAGGTCGCGATCGACCTGATGGAGGGGCTGGACGAGGACGCCGCCGACTTCCGCCCGACCTACAACAATGAAGAGCAGGAGCCGGAGCTGTTCCCCGGCCTGTTCCCCAACCTGCTGGCCAACGGCGCCAGCGGCATCGCGGTCGGCATGGCGACCAGCATCCCGCCGCACAACGCCGCCGAGCTGCTCGACGCGGCGATGCTGCTGGTCGACGATCGCGGCGCCACCGACGCGCAGATCCTGCAGCATGTGAAGGGGCCGGACTTTCCGACCGGGGGCATCGTGGTCGACCCCGCGGCGGCGATCGCGGAGGCCTATGCCACCGGCCGCGGCGGCTTCCGGGTGCGGGCGCGCTGGGGGATCGAGCGCGAGAAGGGCGGCGGCTGGCGGATCGTCCTCAGCGAGATCCCCTATGGCGTGACCAAGGGCAAGCTGATCGTCGAGATCGCGGCACTGGTGGACGACCGCAAGCTGCCTATCCTGGGCGATGTCCGCGACGAATCGGATGCGGAGATCAGGATCGTCATCGAGCCGCGCGCGCGCACGGTCGACGCCGATCTGCTGATGGAGTCGCTGTTCCGGATGACCGAGCTGGAATCGCGGTTCAGCCTCAACCTCAACGTGCTCGACGCGCAGCGGACGCCGCGGGTCCTCTCGCTCCGTGAGACGCTCGCCCAATGGGTCGACCATCAGTTCGCGGTGCTCAGGCGACGGACCGAGCACCGGCTGGCGAAGATCACCGACCGGCTGGAGCTGCTCAGGGGCTACATCATCGCCTTCCTCAACCTCGACCGGGTGATCGAGATCATCCGCGGCGAGGACGAGCCCAAGCCGGTGATGATGGCGGAGTTCGGGCTTTCCGACCGTCAGGCCGAGGCGATCCTCAACATGCGGCTGCGCTCGCTGCGGCGGCTGGAGGAGATGGAGCTGCGGCGCGAGCAGGAGGGGCTAGGGAAGGAGCAGGCGGAGCTGACGCTGCTGCTCGGCTCGGAAGCGCGGCAGCGCACGCGGCTGAAGCGCGACATGAAGCGGCTGCGCGATCGCTACGGGCCGGAGACGGCGCTGGGCAGGCGGCGGACCGCGCTGGTCGAGGCGGCGCCGACGCGCGACATCCCGCTGGAGGCGATGATCGAGCGCGAGCCGATCACTGTCGTGCTGTCGCAACGCGGCTGGGTGCGCGCGATGCGCGGCCACCTCGACCTGGGCTCGGCCGAGACGCTGAAGTTCAAGGAGGGGGACGGCCCTGCGTTCGCGTTCCATGCGCAGACCACTGACAAGCTGCTGCTCGCGGCCGAGAACGGGCGCTTCTATACGCTCGCGGCCGACAAGCTGCCGGGTGGGCGCGGCTTCGGCGAGCCGGTGCGCGCGTCGATCGATCTCGAAGGATCGATCGGCGTCGTTGCGTTCCTGCCGGCGCGCACGGCGGCGAAGCTGCTGGTGGCGGCATCGGACGGGCGCGGCTTCATCGCGCCGACCGCCGAAACCATCGCCGAGACGCGCAAGGGCAAGACGGTGATGACGCCGCGGCCCGGCGCCAGGCTGAAGCTGGTGCGGCCGGTCGGGCCTGCCGACGACTATGTCGCGGCGATCGGCGACAATCGGAAGATGCTGGTCTTCCCGCTGGCCGAGCTGGCGGAGATGAGCCGCGGGCAGGGGATGCAGATGCAGCGCTATCGCGACGGCGGGCTGGCGGATGCGATCACGTTCGGGTTCGCGGCCGGCCTGAGCTGGCCGATGGGGGGCGAGAGCAGGCGTATGCGCACCGAGGCCGATCTGGGACCGTGGCGGGCGGCACGCGGGGCGGCGGGACGGATGCCGCCAACCGGCTTCCCGCGCGATAACCGCTTCAATTCCCGCTAGGTTTTTAGCGCCGCCTTAACCGCGTCGCCATAGGCCAGCGGCGATGGCGTCCGCCCCCGACCTTTTCCTGCCGGTGCCGCGAGAAGTGCTCGAGGCGGGCGTCGAGCTGATCCCGATCCCGGCTGCGCACCTCCACCGCTGCACCGACGGCTGGCGATTCGAGGCGGTGAACAGCGCCTACCGCCTGGCGGGGCTTGGCGTGATCGCCGAGCGGTCGCCGATGCTGGCGGCGCTGCGCGAACTGCTGGACCGTTTCATGGCGTCGGACGCGCAGCGCGAGGAGATCGACTGGACGTTCGGCGATGCAATCGATTCCCGGCAGTATCGCGTCGGCCTGGCGCGGGTGAATGCGCAATCCCGCGGGCGTTGTACGGTCACCTTCGTCGACCAGACCAGACAATATGCGACCGAGCGCAGCCTGCGGCGCGAGATGACGACCGACAGCCTGACCGGGCTGCCCAATCGCGAAGGTTTCGGCGACCTCATCGCGGCGGCCCTGACGCAGCGCGATGGCTATGCGGTGATGGTGATCGACCTCAACCGCTTCGGGCGGCTGAACGCATGCCTGGGATCGCTCGCCGGCGACGAGCTGCTCATCACCGTGGCGCGCCGGATCAAGGGGGCGTTGCGCGCACGCGACGCGCTGGCGCGGATCGGGGGTGACGAGTTCGGCGTGCTGATCGTCATCGACGAGGATCATGCCGAGGCGGCAGCGCTCGGCGAGCGCATCCATGGCGCGCTGCGCGCGCCGTTCCGGCTCAGCGATTACGAGATCGGCGTCGACTGTGCGATCGGGTTGGCGCTGGAGGTGGACGAGGCGGATGACGGCGAGGAGCTGATCCGTCACGCCCAGTTCGCGGCCAAGCGCGCCAAGGCCAGCGGGCAGATCGAGACGTATCAGCCGCGCGCCTTCTCCGTCGCGCGCGCGCAGTTCGCGATGGAGACGGCGTTGCGCCGGGCCATCGAGGAGGAGCGGCTGCGCCTCACCTTCCAGCCGATCTGTTGCCTGGCGACCGGCCGGGTGACCGGCTTCGAGTCCCTGGCGCGCTGGAGGGACGCGGACGGGGTCGACCGCTCGCCGGGGGAGTTCATCCCGGTGGCGGAGGAATCGGGGCTGATCGTGCCGCTCGGCCGCTGGGCGATCGACACCGCGGCGCGCACGCTCGCCGGCTGGGACGCGCGCGCCGGCGGCCCGTGCGGGGTGCGGCTGGCGGTGAACGTCTCGGCCATCCAGCTGCAGCGCGACGCCGTGCCGCTGACGATCGAACGCGCGCTGGCGGCGACGGGGCTCGCAGGCGATCGCTTTACGCTGGAGCTGACCGAAAGCGCGCTGATCGGCGATGCCGACGCGGTCACCGCGACGCTGCACGCGCTCAAGGCGCTCGGCCCGACGCTCGCCATGGACGATTTCGGGACCGGCTATTCCAATCTCGCCTTCCTGCACCGGCTGCCGATCGACGTGCTGAAGATCGACAAGAGCTTCGTCACCGGCATGCTGGCGGACCGCGACAAGGTGGCGATCGTGCGCGCAATCCTCGGGCTGGCGCAGGCACTGGGCAAGGAGACGACCGCGGAAGGCGTGGAGACCGAGGCATTGGCACAGACGCTGGCAGCACTGGGCTGCACGCACGGACAGGGCTGGTTTTATGGCCGGCCGCTGGAGGCCGACGCCGCCTGGGCGCTGATCGCGCCGGCGACGACGGAATCGGCGATCGCGTCGACGCGCGCCTGACCGGGGAAGCCCTCCGCGATCCATTGCGCCTCCACCGCCTTCAGCGCGGCGGCGACCGCCGGGCCGGCGGCGAGCCCGCGGGCGATCAGCGCGCCGCCCGACAAAGGCAGGCAGGGAATCGGCCATTCCTTCAGCTCTCGCGGCGTCGTGAAATCGTCGGCGAGCAAAACCCGATCCATCGCCGCCTCCCGGCCATGCCGATAAGCGTCTTCCCAGGGGCTGCCGCCACGCTCGGTGAGCGCGAGGATCAGCCGCTGCCGCTGCGCCTTCGAGAGTTTCAGACGGTTGGCAACTGCTTCGCCGGTTACGGGATCGCGCGGGAGCAAGGCGGCCAACCTGCGGATCGGATCAGGGTCGACGGCGGCATGCGTCTCCGTCTCGACCAACCAGACGAACCATGTGGTCGAGACGATCTCGGGCAGCACGGCCTTGAAGATGCCGTGTTCGACCATCAGCAGCACCGTTTGGAGCGCGCCCGGCGTGACCAGCAGCTTGAGCAGCTCCGCCGCGATCCGCTCGCGTGATAAGGCCATTAGGTCGTTGGCGCGCGCCACGCACGCCGCCAAGCCGGCGTCGTCGATCGCGTCACCGAACCGGGCGTAGAAGCGGAAGAAGCGCAGGATGCGCAGGTGATCCTCGGCGATGCGCTGCAGGGGGTCGCCGATGAAGCGGACGCGGCGTGTCTCGAGATCGGCCAGACCGTCGAAATAATCGTGGACCAGGCCGCTCTCCGGCTCGGCGTAGAGCGCGTTGATCGTGAAGTCGCGGCGCGCGGCATCGGCGCGCCAGTCGTCGGTGAAGGCGACGATCGCGTGACGACCGTCGGTCGCCACATCGCGGCGGAGCGTCGTCACCTCCACCACCGTGTCGGCGCTGATCGCGGTCAGCGTGCCATGGGCGAGGCCGGTCGGCACGACCTTGATGCCCGCCGCCTCCAGCCGGCGCGCAGCCTCTTCAGGCGGATGCCCCGTCGCGACGTCGATGTCCGCGACGGACAGCCCGAGCAGGGTGTCGCGCACCGCGCCGCCGACGAACCGCGCGTCGCCCAGGGCGGCGACCAGCCGATCGAGGCCGGGCCGCTGCCGCCACGCGGCGGCGGGCAGCGTCATGGCCATGGCAGCCGCCGCGACAGGTTGACGATCATCGCCGCGGTCGCGCCCCAGATCCGGCGTCCTTCCCAGGTCAGCTCCCAATAGCGGCGCGGGACGCCCCGCCAGGTCATGTCCTGCTCCAGCTGGTTGGCGGGATCGAACAGCACGTCGAGCGGCACCTCGAACACGTCCGCGACCTCGTGCGGGCTGGGCGCGAAGGGCAGGTCGGGCGGGATCGCGGCGAGCACGGGGGTGATCGTATAGCCGGACACGGTGCGGTAGCGGTCGACGGGGCCGATCACGGTGACGGCGGCCGATGGCAGGCCGATCTCCTCCTCCGCCTCGCGCAGGGCAGCGGCGATCGCGTCCTCGCCGGGATCGAGCCGACCGCCGGGAAAGGCGACCTGGCCGGCGTGGCGGCGCAGCGTGTCGGTGCGCTGGGTGAGGATCACGCCTGGGCGCGGCCGATCGGTGACGGCGACCAGCACGGCGGCGGGCGTCAGCGCGTCGTCCGGCGTGTCGGCGAGGCCGACCCGGTCGCCGGTCAGCAGTTCGGGCGTCGTGTCCGTGCCCCTGGCCAGCGCCGCCGCCAGCCGCTCCGCCAGCGTCATGCCGGCGCGATGGGGAAGAAGGCGGATCGGCGTCATCCGCCAGCGCCCGCTCGGCCAGTTCGTAATAGAGCGACCGCGCGACCAGCGCCTCCAGGCCGCCGCGGACGTGGAGATAGGGATGGGGGCCATCGTCGCGTTCGGCAAAGCGCAGCGGATGCTCCGGCCCGGCGGTGACGAGGTCGCCGGTGTTGAGGCGGAAAGCGAGGCGGCTGTCGCGGCCCTCGCCCTCGGCCTTCATCTCGACCGCGAGGAACGGGGCGTCCTCGACCGCGATGTCGAGCTTCTCGATTGGCGTGACGAGGACGTAGCCGCCGTCCGGCTCGCGGCGCAGGATCGTGGAGAAGAGCCGCACCATGGCTTCGCGCCCGATCGGCGAGCCCTGATGGAACCAGGTGCCATCGCGGGCGATCCGCATCTCGCTGTCGCCGCAATGGGTGGGGTTCCATTGCTCGACCGGCGGCAGCTTGCGCTCGGCCGCGAGCCGCGCCGCGTCCGCGAGGCTGAGCTGGGCGAGATCGGGCGTCGGCTCCATCGGCATGCCCGGGGAGGTAGGGCGGGCGACCGAGGGGGGCAAGCGCCTCGCCCTCGGTTGGAAGGCGTCAGGCCGGTCCGAGCACGCCGGCCGCGGCCGGTATGGCGACGCCGCGGGCGAGGAGGCGGTGCCGCTCGACGGGTCCGGGCAGCCGCCAACCGCCGGTGCGCGCGGCGCTGAACCCGAAGAAGCGCTCGTAATATTCCGGGTCGCCGATCAGGACGAGGCGGTCGTCGAGGTCCTCGCGCGCGGCGGCCCCCAGCGCGGCCTGCATCAGGCGCTGGCCGACGCCGTCCCGCTGACGCTCGGGTTCGACCGCGACGGGGCCGACCATCACCAGCGGTGTCGCCTCACCGGCATCGGCGGCGAACCGCACCGGCCAGCACTGGATGGAGCCGATCAGCGTCTCGCCCTCCAGCGCCGCGAAGCTGAGCGCCGGGATCGCGCGCGCCGCCCCGCGGACCTTGTACGCCGTCCGCCCGCGCCGATCCGCGCCGAAGGCGCGGTCGAGCAGCGCCTCGATGGCAGTGTCCGGAACCGCCGCGAGCGGCTGGATGCTGAGGAGGGCGGCGAGCAGCATGAAGGGCGGGCGCATTAGCGTTGCGGGCGCGCTTGGCAAGGCCGTGCTTCCCCGGCCGTGCGGGCATGGTAAGGGTGGCCTCATGGACGACCATCTGCGGCTGGAGGTGCACGGGCTGGAGGTGCTGGTGCTGACCGGCATCTATTCCGAGGAGACGCACCTCCCGCAGCCGCTGCGGATCTCGGTGACCGCCGACCTGGACTGTCCGCCGCGGTTCGCGCACGACACGCCATTGGCCGCGTCCAAGAACTATCTCGATCTGAAACATGCGGCCACGACCGCGCTGCCGGCCGGGCAGCATTTCACGCTGATCGAGGCAGTGGCCGACCATATCTGCGAGACGCTGTTCCTCCAGGATGCGCGCGTGCGGCGGGTGGAGGTGAAGATCGTCAAGCTGGCGATCGCGGAGGCCGGCGAATCGATCGGGATGACCCTCGTCCGGCATCGCCGCTAGGCGAGTTCTTCAGAACGCAGCGCGCGTCCGCCCGCACGGGCCCAGCTGCGCCAGTACGAAGCGATAATCGTCCGCCGCCGCATCCGCGTCGGCAGGCGCAAGGCCCGCGGTGCTGGCGGGCGGCAGCGCTGGCGGCAGCGAGCAGGCGAGACGATACCAGAGCAGCGAATCGCGCGGCGGCGGCGCAGCGGCCTCGTCGACGATCTCCGACAGCGCGACCGCCCAGCGCGGCCGCTCGCCCGGGCGACGCAGCACGGACAGCGAGACGGGGCGACGGTCGGCGGTCGACAGGAACACCTGCGTCTCGCCCTCGCCGGGCAGCGCGCCGGCGACGTGGAACGCCTCGCGCACACCCGTCAGGCGCAGCGGCGCGTCCGGCCCGAGCGCCGCGCGCGCGATGCTCCGGACGCTGGCGTCGACGGCGGGCGTCCAGGGCAGCTGCGCGTCCGGCGCCACGAGCTGGAGCTGGCCCGGCGTCTCGGGCGCCGGGCGGGCGAACAGGAGCACGCGCGTCTTCTTCAATGCCGGTAGGCGCCCGCGCCAGTCAGGCTGGACGTCGAGCAGATAGCCGACTCGCGGCTGCAGCCCGCCTGCACCGCGGATCAGCGCGATCACGTCCGCCTCGACGTAGAGGCGCGTCCGCCCCGGCGCGACGCCGGCGAGGTCGGCGCCCTTCAGTCTCGTCGTCGAGCGCACCACGGCGTCCGCGATCACCGGGGCGGCGAGCGTCAGGTCGGCGAGATCGGCATAGGCATAGGCGGCGGGAGCGGCCGGCGGCGAGGGCGGCTTCTGCTGAGCAGCCGCAGGCGCGGCGAGGGCGAGCAGCAGCGCGAGCGATCGTGGCGTCATGCCGTCGGGGGGTAGCGCCGGGGAGGTCGAGCGCCAAGCGGGAAGCGTCCGGCGCTGGCACATCCGTGCAATATCATTTCGTCTACAAAGGGTTTGCACGTCAGAAAAGGGGCGGATAGACGAGAGGGGCTTGTGCAGGGATACCATATCCGGGACAGGCGTTCCGCGAAGTAGGCCCCCCATGCCGGTTGCGGTGCTGGGAGAACAAGGGAGTTTCATAGCCGAATGGCCTATGCTGATCGTGACACAACCGGCAGCAGGATGGTGGCGATGATCATCGTCGCCATCATCGTCGCGGGCGTTGGCTACGCTTTCGTCACCGGCCTGGCGGTGGATTTCGCCAAGAAGGTGAACAAGCAGCTCAACGTGTTCGACGTCGCGCCGCCGCCGCCGCCGCCGCCGCCCGAGCCGCCGCCCCCGCCGCCGCCGGACCAGCACCTGCAGCCGCCGCCGGTGGTGTCGCCGCCGCCGATCGTGCAGACCAACGTGACGCCGCCGGTGACGATCTCGACGGTGCCGACGCCGCCGCCGGTCTACATCCCGACGCCGACCGCGCCGCCGCCGTCGCCGCCGGCACCGCCGCCGGCGCCGCGGGTGTCGCAAGCCGCAGGGTTGAAGGGAAATCCGGGACAGTATTTCGGCACGGACAACTATCCGCCGGACGCGATCCGGGCGGGCGCGCAGGGCCGCGTGGTCGCAAGGCTTTCGGTCGGCACCGACGGCCATGTGACCGATTGCTCGATCACGGCGTCGAGCGGCAACGAGTCGCTGGACTCGACCACATGCCGGATCGCGAGGAGCCGCGTGCGCTTCTCGCCGGCAAAGGACGACAGCGGCAACGCCATAGCTTCCACCTATACGCTGCCTGTGCGCTGGGTGTTGCCCAGCGAGTAACCGATTGCCGGCGGCGGACGTCCACCGCCGGCCACCTCTTCATCGAAGGACCCGACGACCATGCTCATCACCATTCTCGCTGCCGCCGGGAACGCCGCCGGCGCGGCTTCCACGGAGAGCCAATACGGCCTCCTGCCCGCGCTCAAGCAGGGCGGCGTCATTTCCTGGACGGTCTTCGTCATCCTCGTGACGATGCTCGTGGTGTCGCTCTACATCCTGTTCACGAAGCTGTTCGAGCAGCAGAAGATCCGCGGGCAGGCCAAGCGCGTGCGCCAGGGCTTCTGGTCGTCGGGCTCGCTGCGCGAGGGCTCGGCCAAGCTCGAGAAGAACTCGGCTTACAAGCAGCTGGTGGACGATGGTCTCGCGGCGCAGGAGCAGTATCCCAAGCTGACCGACCCGGTCGAGGCGCATGACTGGATGCACGGATCGCTGGCCCGCTCGGAAGCGTCGATCAACTCGCAGCTGAATGCCGGGCTGGCTTTCCTGGGCACCGTGGGCGCGACCGCGCCGTTCATCGGGCTGTTCGGCACGGTGGTGGGCATCTACCGCGCGCTGCTGGCGATCGGCGCGGCCGGTCAGGCCTCGATCGACAAGGTCGCCGGCCCGGTCGGCGAGGCGCTGATCATGACCGCGCTCGGCCTGGTCGTCGCGGTGCCGGCGGTGCTCAGCTACAACTGGCTGCAGCGTCGCAACAAGTCGATCGCGGAAGACCTCGCCGCCTTCTCCAACGACGTGCTCGGCTTCCTCGCCTCGAACGGCGCGGTGAAGCCGATCGCGGTGAGCCGCCCGGCGGGTGCTCCCGTGACGGGCGCGACGACCAAGGCGACCGCGACGCCGGCGACCAGCAATCTCGGCTCGTCGACCTTCGGCGCGACCGGCGGCAAGCCCAACAACAGCTAAGCACGACGCCGGCGTTGCCGTGGTGGCGGCGCCGGCAGCCGTTCCGGCCGGGACGGCGCAACCTCCGGGGTTCCGGCCCCGACGCAAAGACGGGAATATCGCACCATGGCGATGAGCGTAGGCGGCGACAACGACACGACGATGGCCGACATCAACACCACGCCGCTGGTGGATGTCATGCTGGTGCTGCTGATCATCTTCCTGATCGCGGTGCCGGTGGTGGTGCAGTCCATCAAGCTGAAGCTGCCCAATGTCCGCTTCGATCCGACGACCACCAAGCCGGAGAACGTCTCGCTCTCGATCGTCGGCGACGCCACCGGATGCAACGTCTTCTGGGGAACCTCCAAGATCGGTCACGAGGAGCTGCTCAGCCGCGCGGTCGCCAAGCTGAAGGCGGAGATCGCGCGTCAGGGCGGCGTCGGCAATCCCGACCTGGAGTTGCCGGAAGCGCACATTCGAGCCGACGTGAACACCCCCTGGCAGTGCGTGGGGGGCGCCATCTACACCATGCAGATGGCGGGATTCTCCAAGGTGGGCTTCATCTCGGAGCCACCACCCGAAGAGAACACCCCGCGGCTGTAAGAACCGTGGTCGATGTCATAAGCATTCAGGAGTAATTTGATATGGCGATGGCCAGCGGCAACGACGATGGCGAGCCGATGATGGACCTCAACATGACGCCGTTGATCGACGTCCTGTTGGTGCTGATCATCATGTTCATCATCACCATCCCGATCCAGACCCATGCGGTGAAGGTGGACCTGCCGGTCAACAATCCGAACCAGCCCAAGCCACCGGTCGATCCGCAGAAGAACGTGATCAACATCGATCCGGCGGGCACGGTGGCCTGGAACGGCGTGCCGGTGAATGAAGCGACGCTGAAGAATTATCTCGACCAGTCCGCGCAGATGAACCCGGAGCCGGAGCTGCATTTCCAGCCCGATGCCCAGGCGCGCTACGAGATCGTCGACAAGACGTTGGCGATTGTGAAGAAATCCGCCATCACCAAGCTGGGGTTCATCGGCGACGAGCAGTATTACAATAAGTTCTGAGCTTAGGTGGGATGAGATGGGGCGGTCCTGCGGGGCCGCCCTTTTTTGTTGGCGTATGGTTGGATACCGCCCAGGCCCGCGACGGGCGATAGCTGGTGCCCGATGATGCCCAGCCGGTTGTCGCGCCCATTCCGAAGGCGGGGCAAGGGCGTGGATCGATCCTCGCCGATCGTACGCGGGTAGGGACTATCGCGTCAGCGATGGTGGAGGGGGAGCTCCTGACGGCGCGGGCCGCTCCGCCGCAGTCCCCTCCACCACCGCCGCTCCGCGTCGGCTATCCCCCTCCCCGTCCCGGGGAGGAGTTAGGGTCTGATCCGGCTGAATGGAGCGATCTCCTCCACCGCCCCCCGGCGAAAGCTGGGCCAGCATCGGGCTGCACCGGTTGACAGGAAGGCTCGACAGTCTCGCAACTGGTTCCCAGCCTTTGCCAGGGAAGCGAGGCAGATTAGCCGAGTCGCAGTCGAGCCTACCGCCCGCGTCGCCGGCTGATCTATATCGCGTCGGCAATCACTCGTTTATCTCAGAGCCGCGGCAAGGTGACGCCCTGCTGGCCCATATATTTGCCGGCGCGATCGGCGTAGCTTACCTCGCACGGTTCTTCCCCGCGCAGGAACAGGAACTGGCAGGCGCCCTCATTGGCATAGATCTTGGCCGGCAGCGGCGTCGTGTTGGAGAACTCTAGCGTCACATGACCTTCCCAGCCGGGTTCGAGCGGCGTGACGTTCACGATGATGCCGCAGCGCGCATAGGTCGACTTGCCGAGGCAGATCACCAGCACGTCGCGCGGCACGCGGAAATACTCCACCGTGCGCGCGAGCGCGAAGCTGTTGGGCGGGATCACGCACACGGCGGTCTTGCGATCGACGAAGCTGTTATGGGCGAAGTCCTTGGGATCGACGATCGCGTTGTCGACATTGGTGAAGATCTTGAACTCGTCGGCGACGCGCGCGTCATATCCGTAGGATGAGAGGCCGTAGGAGATGCAGCCCTCCCGCCGCTGCGCCTCCACGAACGGCTCGATCATGCCCCGGTCGAGCGCCTGCTCCCGAATCCAGCGGTCCGATTGAATGGCCATGAGGCGTTGTCGCCGAGCCTGGCGGGCGGTTCAAGCGGAGCCTTCCTCGCGCGACATCGCGTTGCGTCGGAGAGCGATGCGGCAGATCGCGCGTCAGGAACGCAGATCGTCGGGCCCGAACGCGTGCGGCAGAAGATCGGACAGGCGATACGTCTTGATCCGGTCACCCGTCAGGCCGGCGCAATGAACCGGCAGGTCGCGGCGGCCGAGCTGGGCGGCCTCGTTCAGCACCTGCCGGCACCGGCCGCACGGGCTGACCGGAGCATCGCCCGCGCCGTCGATCGGGCCGCCGACGACCGCCAGCGCGACGATGTCGGCCAATCGCCCCTGCGCGCCGGCGGTCGCTACCGCCACCGTCTCGGCGCAGAGCGACAGGCCGTAGCTGGCGTTCTCGACATTCGCGCCCGTCACCACACCACCATCCACCAGCAGCACCGCCGCGCCGACGGCGAACCGAGAATAGGGGGCATAGGCGTGCGCCGCGGCGGCGCGGGCCACGGCGATCAGCTGGTCGGGCGTCACGACACGGCCGCGCGCCTCAGCGCTGGCCGACCGGCACGTAGGGCCGCGCGGTCGGCCCGGCGTAGAGCTGGCGGGGACGGCCGATCTTCTGGTCCGGATCGGTGATCATCTCGTTCCACTGCGCCACCCAGCCGACGGTGCGGGCGAGCGCGAACAACGCCGTGAACATCGAGGTCGGGAAGCCGATCGCCGACAGGATGACGCCCGAATAGAAGTCGACGTTCGGGAACAGCTTCTTCTCGGCGAAATAATCGTCCTTGAGCGCGATCTCCTCCAGCTGGAGGGCGACGTCGAATACCGGGTCGGTGACCCCGAGCGCGCCCAGCACCTCGCGGACCGTCTGCTGCATCACGGCCGCGCGGGGATCGTAATTCTTGTAGACGCGGTGGCCGAAGCCCATCAGCCGGA
>NZ_CAXUEK010000038.1:0-24885 GCF_964250165.1 uncultured Sphingomonas sp.
GAAACTGTGGGTGGCGATGACGCTGCTCGACGAGCGCGACCAGGGCAAGGCGCGGCTGGACGACCCGATCGTCGTCCGCCCCGAGGACCTCACGCTCTTTCACGAGCCGATCGCCTATCTCGTCAAGGGCGACGGCTTCCACACCACGGTCGGCGACCTGCTCGCCCGTGCGCTGACGCACAGCGACAACACCGCCAACGATCGCCTGCTCACCTATGTGGGCGGGCCGCAGGCGGTGCGCGCGATGATCGCGCAGAAGCAGCTCGGCGGCATCCGCTTCGGCCCCGGCGAGCGGCTGCTGCAGAGCGCGACGGCGGGGCTGACCTGGAACCCGAGCTGGGCCGGCAACAACGGCTTCGAGATCGCCCGTTCGCGCCTGCCCCTGGACGCGCGAACGGCCGCGCTCGACCGCTATGTCGCCGATCCGCCTGACGGCGCCGAACCGCTCGCCATCGCCGACGCGATCGCCCGGCTGGCGCGGGGCGAACTGCTGAGCGAGACCTCCACGCGGGTGCTGCTCGGGACCATGGCCGAATCGGTCACCGGCCGCGCCCGCCTGCGGGCCGTGCTGCCCGGCGGCTGGCAGATCAGCCACAAGACGGGCACCGGCCAGGACCTGCGCGGCCGCAACGCCGGTTTCAACGATGTCGGGCTGCTGACCGCGCCCGACGGCCGCCGCTTCGCGATCGCGGTGATGATCGGCGACACCAACCGCCCGATCAACGAGCGTCAGCACCTGATCCAGGATGTCGCCCGCGCCGTGATCGCACAGGTCGGCCCCGGCGCCGGAGCGGCGGCCGCCAACTGACCTCCCGTGGCGCGGCGGCAGCGCAACTCACCCCTGTGCCGCACGGATCGCAGGGGCTACATGCCCCCGCATGCCGCACCTCTATCTCGTCGACGGCTCGGGCTATATCTTCCGCGCCTATCACGTGCTGCCCAAGCTCACCAACCGGCACGATGAACCGGTCGGGGCGGTCTATGGCTATACGACGATGCTGTGGAAGCTCGCCGACGACCTCCACAAGGCCGATGGCCCGACCCATCTGGCCGTGGTGCTCGACAAATCGGAGAGCACGTTCCGCAACGAGCTCTACGATCGCTACAAGGCGCATCGCCCGCCCGCGCCCGAAGACCTCGTCCCGCAATTCCCGATGATCCGCGACGCGACGCGCGCCTTCAGCCTGCCGTGCATCGAGGAACAGGGGTGGGAGGCCGACGACCTGATCGCGTCCTACGCCAAGGCCGCGCTGGCGCAGGGCTGGCAGGTGACGATCATCAGTTCCGACAAGGATCTGATGCAGCTGCTGACCGAGCCCAGCATCGACATGCTCGACACGATGCGCGACCGCCGGTTCGGCCCCGAAGCCGTGATGGAGAAGTTCGGCGTCGGTCCCGAGCGGCTGGGCGACGTGCTCGGGCTGATGGGCGACGCGGTCGACAATGTTCCCGGCGTCCCCGGCGTCGGCCCCAAGACCGCGGCCAAGCTCATCAACGAACATGGCGATCTCGAAGCCGTGCTGGCCGCCGCGCCCGGCATGAAGCCGGGGAAGCTGCGCGACAACCTGATCGAGCATGCCGACATGGCGCGGCTGAGCCGGAAGCTGGTCGAGCTGGCGTGCGACGTGCCGCTGCCGCAGCCGCTGGAAGAGTTCGAGCTGCAGGGCATCCCGGAGGCGCCGCTGCGCGCCTTTCTCGAACATCACGGCTTCAAGACGCTGCTCGCCAAGCTCGGGCAGGTGGCCGACGCCCCCGTGCCGGTTCCCTCCGCCCCGTTCGCGGAAGATCCGCCCTGCGACCATGACGGCTACGAGACGGTGGTGGACCTCGCCGCGCTCGACCGCTGGATCGCGCAGGCGACGCATCAGGGCTGGGTGGCGATCGACACCGAGACCAGCGGCACCGACGCGACGCGGGCCGAGCTGGTCGGCGTCAGCCTCGCGCTCGCCCCCAATCGCGCCTGCTACATCCCGCTCAAGCATGGCGGGACCGACCTGCTGGCGGAGAACCCCGACCAGATCGCGTGCGAGCCCTGCCTCGCCCGGCTCAAGACGCTGTTCGAGGACCCGTCGGTCCTCAAGATCGGGCACAACATCAAGTTCGACATGATCGTGCTCGGCGAGCGCGGCATCACCATCGCGCCGCACGACGACACGATCGTGATGAGCTTCGATCTCGACGCGGGGCTGCACGGTCATAGCATGGACGAGCTCGCCGCCACCCACCTGTCGCACAGCTGCATCGCCTACAAGGATGTGGTCGGGACGGGCAAGACGCAGCGCGGCTTCGCCGAGATCGACCTCCAGAGCGCCACCCGTTACGCCGCCGAGGACGCGGACGTGACGCTGCGCCTGTGGAAGCGTTTCCGCGCCCGCCTGCCCGGCGAGGGCGCGACGCGCGTCTACGAGATGGTCGATCGCGGCCTCGTCCCCGTCATCGCGCGGATGGAGCGCCGCGGGATCAAGGTCGATCGCGAGCGGCTGGGCGGGCTCTCGGCCGAGTTCACCGGCCAGATCGCCGCGCTGGAGCAGGAGGTCCACGCACTCGCCGGCGGCCCGTTCACCATCGGCAGCCCCAAGCAGCTGGGCGACGTGCTGTTCGAACGGCTCGGGCTGAAGGGGGGGCGCAAGGGCAAGTCCGGCGACTACTCGACCGACGTGACGGAGCTGGAGCGAATCGCGCGCGAGAAGGGGCCGGGCAGCGAGATCGTCGCCAAGGTGCTCGACTGGCGCCAGCTGACCAAGCTCAAGAACACCTATACCGACGCGCTGCAGCAGGAGATCAACCCGGTTACCGGCCGCGTCCACACCAGCTATTCGCTGACGGGCGCGCAGACCGGGCGGCTCTCCTCCACCGAGCCCAATTTGCAGAACATCCCGATCCGCACCGAGACCGGCCGCCAGATCCGCGACGCCTTCATCGCCGAGCCGGGCAATGTCATCCTCGCGGCCGATTATTCGCAGATCGAGCTGCGCCTCGCCGCGCACATGGCGGACGTCCCAGCGCTCAAGGCGGCCTTCGCGGCGGGCGACGACATCCACGCGCTGACCGCCACCGAGCTCTTCGGCGAAGTGACCCGCGATACCCGCGCGCGCGCCAAGACGATCAACTTCGCCATCCTCTACGGCATCAGCCGCTGGGGCCTGGCCGGCCGGCTGGAGGTGACGCCGGACGATGCGCAGGGCATGATCGACCGCTATTTCGAGCGGTTCCCCGGGATCAACCGCTACATCGCGGAGACGCTGACGCACGCCCGCGAGCGCGGCTACACCCCGACGCTGTTCGGGCGGAAGACCTGGTTCCCGCGACTCAAGTCCAAGGTCCAGCACGAGCGCCAGGGCGCCGAGCGCGCCGCGATCAACGCGCCGATCCAGGGCACCTCGGCGGACATCATCAAGCGCGCGATGATCCGCATGGAACCCGCGCTGGAAGCGGCGGGGCTGAGCCGGGTTCGCATGCTCCTCCAGGTCCATGACGAACTGGTGTTCGAGCTGCCGGAAGCCGATGTCGAAGCCGCCAGGCCGGTGATCGAGCACGTGATGGCGACGGCCGCCGAACCCGCCACGCCGCTCACCGTGCCGCTGGGCGTCGAGATCGGCGTGGGCAGCAGCTGGGGCTCGGCGCACTAAGTGATCGGATCACCCTCACCCTTTCGCTCGCCTGCAGCGAGCTGGTCCCTCTCCCCTGCGCAGCATCGGTGGAAAGGCCGTCGGGGGGAGGGTGACGGCGCTTGACGGAGCCCCGCACCGACCTCGACACGCTCGCCAGGGGCGGCCGCACCAACATCGCCGGCTTCGTCCTGCGGCTCGCCGCGCGCATCCCGTTCCTGTTCATTGCCGGGCGGCTCTACGGCCCCGATCTGGTCGGCCGGTTCGCGCTGGCGGTCGTGGTGGTGGAACTGGCCGCGCTGGTGGCCACGCTGGGCCTCAAGCGCGGGCTGGCGCAGGCGCTCGCCGCCGCCGACCGGCCGCACGCCTGTGTGGTGTGGGATGCACTGGCGGTCGCGTTCGTCGCGTCGCTCGCCGCCAGCGCGCTGCTCTGGTGCGTTCCCGAGATCATGTATCCGAACACGCCGGTCCACGGGCTCGACCGCTATCTCGGGCTGATCGTGCTCGGCCCGGCGCTGTCGGACGTCAGCCTGGCGGCGCTCGCCTATCGGCTGAACGTGAGGGCCGCGGTGACCGCGCGCGCGATCGTCGAGCCCTGGACGATCTCGATCGCGGCCTGGATCTTCTCCTTCGTCACGGTCCGCGACGGCCTGGTCCTGTCCTACGTCGCCTCGATGGCGGCGGCGCTGGTCGCCAGCCTCGTGCCGTTCCTGAAGAGCTACGGCCTGCCGCACGGCTGGTCGCCACAGGTCCGTCAGCTCGCGGCGCTCGCCCGCGTCAACGCGCCGCTCGCCGGCGCCGACGCGCTCGAATGGGGCAGCCGCAATGTCGATCGCTTCATCCTGGGCCTGATGTTCGCGCCCAAGGTGGTCGGCATCTACTATATGGCGCAGCAGGTCTCCTCGATCCCGCAGAAGCTCAAGACCAGCTTCGATCCGATCCTCGGCCCCGTCATCACGCGCAGCCTCGCCGCGCACGATCTGCCCGCGATCGCCGTCCAGGTGCGGCAGGTCGCGTTCTGGATCATGGCGGCGCAGGGCGGCATCGCGCTGATGGGCTCGATCCCGGGCAAGGCGGTGATGGGCGTGATCGGCCCGCAGTTCGTTGCGGGCACCGCCGCGCTCGGTTTCCTGCTGACGGCGGAGGTCGCCGCGTCGACCGGCGCGGTGTGCGAATCGGCACTGGTCTATGTCGCGCGGCTGACCAACCTCGCCATCTCGGTGGCGATGCTGGCGCTGCAGATCGCGCTCAGTTTCGGCCTCATCCTGCTCGCCCGCGCGATCGGCTGGCCGGCGAACTGGCAGGCGGCGCAGGTGGCGGTGGCGCTGATGGCGACGCTGGCGCTCACCTCCGTCATCAAGGCGCGCGTGCTCGGGCGGCGGCTCGGCGCGCCGGTGTCGCCGTGGCGCTGGCCGCTCGGCTGGGCGGCGCTGGCGGCGATCGGCGCCGGCTCGCTCTTCACCGCGCTGCCGCACGAGTATGAGTGGGCCGAGCTGGTGTTCGGCCTGCCGGCGATCGCTGGCGTCTATCTTCTCGTATTGTGGACGCGCGCCTTCACTCCCGCCGATCGCGCGCTGTTCGGCGGACGCCGCACGAGGATAGCGTCAGCTATTCACGAGACGGCGAACGGCCGGCCGGGCCCTGCGCAGCCGGGCTTCGACGTCACGGGATTTACGCCCGTGACAGCTGCCATGGCGGGCAGCGTAGCGGGCGACCCGCCGACGGCGAAGCCGCCGGCGTGACGTCGGACGGGTCGGCGCGCGCGCCTGCCCCGCGGCCGGAGCAGCCGTTGCGCCAGAGGCGCATCGGCGCGCACGTGGCCGCGCCTACGTCCGCTCAATGCCGGAAATGCCTCACCCCCGTAAACACCATCGCCAGTCCGGCCTGATCCGCCGCCGCGATCACCTCGTCGTCGCGCACCGAGCCGCCGGGCTGGATGACCGCCGTCGCGCCCGCCTCGGCGGCGGCGAGCAGCCCGTCGGCGAAGGGGAAGAAGGCGTCGGACGCCACCGCCGAGCCCACCGTCCGCGGCTCGGGCCAGCCGTTCGCCTCGGCCGCCTCGCGCGCCTTGGCGGCGGCGATGCGCGCGGAGTCGCGCCGGTTCATCTGCCCCGCACCGATCCCGGCGGTCGCGCCGTTCCTGGCGTAGACGATCGCGTTCGACTTGACGTGCTTGGCCACCATCCAGGCGAAACGGCAGTCGGCCAGCTCGCGCGGCGTCGGCTGGCGTCTGGTGACGACGTGCAGCTCGCCGAGTCTGCCGTTATCGCGCGACTGCACCAGCCAGCCGCCCGCGATCGCCTTGACCGCCAGCCCCTCTCGCGCCGGATCGGGAAGCGCGCCGGTGAGCAGCAGCCGGAGGTTCTTCTTGCCCGCGAATACCGCCAGCGCCGCCGCGTCCGCATCGGGCGCGATCACCACCTCGGTGAAGATGCTCGTGATCGCGCGCGCGGTGGCGGCGTCGATCGGCCGGTTGAGCGCGATGATGCCGCCAAACGCCGAGACGGAGTCGCATGCGAACGCTGCGGCATAGGCTTCCTTCAACGTCGCGGCAGTGGCGGCGCCGCACGGGTTGGCGTGCTTGACGATCACCGCCGTCGGGTCGGCGTCGCGGAACTCGGCGACCAGCTCCAGCGCCGCGTCGGCGTCGTTGAGGTTGTTGTAGCTCAGCGCCTTGCCCTGCACCTGCCGCGCCTGGCCGACACCGGGGGTCAACGGGCCGCGGTGGCGATAGAAGGCGGCAGCCTGGTGCGGGTTCTCGCCGTAGCGCAGCGGCTCGGGCCGCTCCAGGATCAGCGGCAGCGTCGCCGGAAAGGGCTCGCCCTGGTCGGCGAAGGCGAACCAGCTGGCGATCATCGCGTCATAGGCGGCCGTCGCCGCGAACGCCTTGGCGGCCAGCTGCCGCCGCTCGTCCAGCGTCGTCTCGCCGCGCGCGACCAGGTCGTAATCGGCCGGATCGGTGACGATCGCGACGTGCGCGTGGTTCTTCGCCGCCGAGCGCACCATCGACGGCCCGCCGATGTCGATGTTCTCGATCACCTCGCCGCGGCCGGCGCCCTTCGCCACCGTCGCCTCGAACGGGTAGAGGTTGACGACCACCAGATCGATCGCGCCGATCCCGTGCGCGGCCATCGCCGCGACGTGCGCCGCATCGTCGCGCACCGCCAGCAGGCCGCCATGAACCATCGGGTGCAACGTCTTGACCCGCCCATCCATCATTTCGGGAAACCCGGTCAGCTCGGCCACGTCGCGCACGACGAGCCCGGCGTCACGCAGTGCCCGCGCCGTCCCGCCGGTCGAGACCAGCTCGACGCCGCGCGCCGCCAGCGCCTGCGCCAGCGCCACCAACCCGGTCTTGTCGGACACGGACAGGAGCGCCCGCCTGATCGTCACCGTTGCCATGCCGCTGTCCTACCTCGCCCGCTTGAACGCCCAGCTGACGGTCGCGCCGCCCGCCGCCGCCTCGCCGCTCACCACCAGCTGCTGCGTGCCGACCGCGCGGCCTGCACCGTCGATCCACAGGCTCGGCTCCACGCCCAGCGCGCCGCCGCGGCAGCGGAACTGCCACAGCGCCCCGCCCGGCAGCCGCAGGATCGCCGCCTGCCCGTCCGCCGTGGGCGAGACCTGCACGTCGGCGCCGAGATGGAAGCGGATCGCGAACCCGGGCGCATGTCCGATCCGCCGCTTGCGCCCGCCCGGCAGCAGCGCGTCTTCGCCGCGCAGTTCGCGCCCGTCGGCGGTGAGCAGCAGCTGGCGGCGGTGGATCACGCCCCAGCGCCGCCCATAACCGTCATGACTCGCCTCGATTCGGCTCGCCGCCTCGCTTTCCTGCCGCGACAGCTCCACCTCGGCGACGCCGCGCCCCAGCGTGCCGTCGCCATGGATCGCCGTCGAGTTCGCGTCCGCCAGCACCAGCGTGGAATGCGCCGCCGTGCTGCGCAGCGCTTCCGTCAGCGCCCTGGAGAGCTGTGCCGATGCGCCGCGCGCGCCGCCGCAATTCACCACCAGCCGGGCGGGCCCGTCGGACAGCTCGAAAGCGAGGGTGGAGGCGCAACCGCCCTCCACCTGCCGCCCGACCGGTGGCGGCGCGGCGTCGATGACCGCCACCGCCTGCCCAGCTGCCAGCCGCTGGTACCCCCAGTCGCGCGACTGGCGGAGCGGCCGCGTGCGCACCCCGCTCGCCTCGATCACCGCCGCCAGCTCGCTCGCGGGCGTCGGCCCGGCGCCCTGCCAGCTGCCCAACCCGCGGTCTCCGAGCGCCACGCCGAGCAGCGCCGGCACGGCCCGCACCAGCGCCGCGACCGCCGGCGCGCACAGCTCCAGCCGGCGCGCGGCATAGGTCTCGCGCAAGGTCGCGAGCAGCGCCACCACGTCGAGCAGCTGCGCCGGCGAGCGCGACGCGGTCCCGCCATCCTCGGTCAGCCCCGTCGCCAGCGCGCGTGCCAGCCCGGCTTCGCCGAACGCGCGCCGCGGATCGCCGCCGGGGATCAGCAGCCCCGCCGCGACCACCCCGCACCACGCGGCGATCCGCGGCGCTCCCACCGCGGCCTTGTCCGCGCCGCGATCCAGGTGCCGCGCGCCCCGCGCCAGCGTGTTCAACACCGCCGAGCGATAGACCAGATCGGTCGATGACAGGATCAGCGGCGCGTGCGCCGTCCAGAACAGCATCCGCCGCCCCCACAGATCGGGCGCCCAGGCGAGCGCGTCGACCGTGTCGGCATAGGCGGCGAGCCAGCGCCCGGTCAGCACTTCCGCGATCGGCGCCGCCTGCGCTCGCGTCGCCACCGTCGACAGGTCCCGCAACCACGCGAAGCTATGGACATGGGCGGCGAACGGCTTGCCCCAATCGCCCCGCGCGAAGTCCAGCGTATCGACGGGATGGCTCTCGCCCCGAAAGCTCAGCCGCCCGTCGAGCAACGCCTGTCCGCGGCCCGCATCGCCCAGCACGGGATCGTCCGGCACCGCGATCAGCTTCAGGGGATAGCGGCCCTTCAGCCGCATCGTGTGCAGCGGCGTGCGCCAGGTCAGTTTCTGGATCCGCTCGGACAACCGCTCACTGAGGCTCAGCCCCGTCGTTCCGCCGACACGGATCAGCCGTTTGCCTTCCTCGATCCCGTCAAGGGCGATGTCTGGATCGGCCTCGCTCACGTCGCCCGCAGCGCCGCGATGTTGGCCGCATAATGCGCCGCGCCGCCCCGGAACACCGATGTGCCGGCGACCAGCGCGTCCGCGCCCGCCTCGATGCAGCGCCGCGCGTTTTCGGCGTCGACGCCGCCGTCCACCTCCAGGTCGATCGGTCGCCCGGCCTTGTCGATCATCGCCCTGATCGCCGCGATCTTCTTGAGCTGCCCGTCAATGAAATGCTGACCGCCGAAACCGGGATTGACGCTCATCACCAACACCAGATCGACCAGCTCGAGCAGGTAATCGAGCATCTTTGCCGGCGTGCCAGGGTTCAGGACCACGCCGGCGCGCTTGCCCAGCGCCTTGATGTGCTGGAGCGAACGATGGATGTGCGGCCCCGCCTCGGGATGCACGGTCAGCGTGTCCGCGCCGGCTGCCGCGAACGCGTCGAGATACGCGTCGACCGGCGAGATCATCAGGTGGACGTCGAACGGCTTGGCGGTATGCGGCCGCAGCGCCTTCACCACGGCTGGTCCCATCGAGATGTTGGGCACGAAATGGCCGTCCATGATGTCGAGGTGGATCCAGTCCGCGCCGGCCGCATCGACCGCCCGCACCTCCTCACCCAGCCGCGCGAAATCAGCCGACAGGATCGAAGCGGCGATACGGACGGGGCGGGGCATAGCCCTCCCTTAAGCGAGCCTCACCCGCGCGTCACCTGCGCCGCAGCCGGGCGACGAAGAAGCCGTCGCAACCGCCGTCCGCCGCCAGCGTGCCGGGGACCGTCCGAACCCATCCTTCAGGCGCGGCGGCGACCGGCAGCTCGCCCGGCCGGGGCGGCTCGATCACGTAATCCGGTCGCGCGGCGAGAAAGCGGCGGAGCTGCTCCTCGCCTTCCGCCGGTTCCAGCGAGCAGGTCGCATAGACCAGCACCCCTGCCGGCGCGACCCAGTCGGCGGCGCGCGCCAGCAGCTCGGCCTGCAGGGCCGCCAGCTCCGCGACCGCTCCCGGGCGGATGCGGTGCAGCACGTCGGGATGCCGCCGGAAGATGCCGCTCGCGCTGCATGGCGCATCCAGCAGCACCGCCTCTGCGGGCGCAGACGGGCTCCAGACGCGCAGGTCGGCGCGGACCAGCTCGGCGACGAGAGTCGTGCGCGCGAGATTGTCGGAAAGTCGCGCCAGACGACTTTCCGAGGCATCAACCGCCGTCACGCGCCAGCCAGCGGCGGCGAGCTGCAGCGTCTTGCCCCCCGGCGCCGCACATAGATCGAGCACCGATCCAACCCCCCGCCCGACCAGACGCGCGGGCAGCGACGCCGCGAGGTCCTGCACCCACCACGCCCCCTCGGCATAGCCGGGCAGCGAGGGCACCGCTGCGGCGGCATCAAGCCGGACATGCCCAGGCGCGAGCGAGCGGCCGCCGAGCCGCTCCGCCCAGGCAAGCGCGTCGTCGTCGCGCAAGGAGAGATCGAGCGGCGGCGGCGCTGCAAAGGCGTGGCGAGCGGCCGCGACTGCCTCCTCGCCCCAAGCCGCCGCCCAGCGCGCCGCCGTGTCACCGGGCAGGGTCGGGAGGTCGGGCAGCCGCGCGCCGGCCCGCATCACTGCGCCGAACACGCCATGGACCAGCTTGCGCGGGCCGCCGTCGACCAGCGGCAGCACCGTCGCGATCGCCGCATGGGGCGGTGTGCCGAGCGCCAGCGCCTGCACCAGCGCCAGCCGCAGGACCGAACGCGCCTTCGCATCGTCGGGCAGCCGCTGCCGCGTCGCCCCGTCGATCAGCGCATCCAGATCGGGCAACCGCCGCAGCGCTTCGGCCGCGAGCGCGTGCGCCAGCCCGCGGTCGCGCTCCTCCAGCCCGCGCGCCGCGCCGCCGAGCGCCCCCTCCAGCGGATCGCCGCGCCGCAGTACGGCGTCGAGCAGCCGCAGCGCCGCTCGCCGCGCTGGCACGCCGGGCGGCTCGGGGCGGGGCGGTGGACGATCGGCCATGGGCTGCCCATATGGCGGGTGCCGCCTCTGAAAGCACGCGCCATGGCCCAACGCCCCGAACATCTGAAACCGCCGGCCGATCTGCCGGAAAGCCCACCCGTGCCCGCGCCCGAGCCGCTGCGCCAGGAACAGGCCGACCCGCTCGGCCTCGATCCCACCCGCTACGGCGACTGGGAGCACAAAGGCATCGCCATCGATTTCTGATCGGCGTCAGGCGCCCTCCGCCCGAAGCGGCCGGGCGAGCAGCGTCTCGATCACCTCCCCCGCCGCCGCGCCGTCGAGCAGCCGGCACACCGCCTCGGTCACGGGCATGTCGACCGCCGCCGCGCGCGCCGCCTCGGCCAGCACGGGCGCGGTGAACGCGCCTTCCGCCACGGTCCGTCGGTCGCTCAACAGCGCCCGCGCCGATCCCCCCTGCCCCAGACCGACGCCGAGCGAGAAGTTGCGGCTCGCCGTCGACGAGCAGGTCAGCACGAGGTCGCCCAATCCCGAGAGCCCGGCCAGCGTCTCCGCCCGCGCGCCGCGCGCGAGGCCAAAGCGGGTCATCTCGGCAAAGCCCCGCGCGATCAGCGCCGCGCGCGCATTCTGCCCCAGCCCCGCGCCCTCGACGACCCCACAGGCGATGGCGAGCACGTTCTTGACCGCCCCGCCGATCTCCGCGCCGACGACATCGTCCGAAGCATAGGGGCGGAACACGGGCGTCGCGAGCCGTTCGGCGAGCCGCGCGCGCAGCTCGGGATCGACACAGGCCAGCGTCACCGCGGTCGGCAGCCCCGCCGCGACCTCATGCGCGAAGGTCGGACCGGACACGACGGCGATCGGGGCGTCCGGATGGACCTGCCGCGCCACCTCGCCGACGAGCAGGCGCGTCCCCGCCTCGATCCCCTTGGCGCACAACACCAGGGGCGTCGCCGCCCCGACGGGCGTCGCCGCCAGCACCGCGCGCACATGCTGCGCGGGCGCGACGATCAGGAGTGCGTCCAGCCCGGCCATGTCGCCCAGCGCACCCGTCGCGCGGACGGCCGGCGAGAGCGCAACGCCAGGCAGAAACGACGCGTTCTCGTGCGCACCGTTGATCCCCGTGACCACCTCCGCCTCGCGCGCCCACAGCAGCACCTCCTCGCCGCCGGCCGCCGCGACCTGCGCCAGCGCGGTCCCCCAGGCGCCGCCGCCGAGCACACCGATCCTCATGCCTTCACCCCCGCCCCGCGCACCGCCTCGGCCGCCGGATCGAGCGGCCACCGCGCGCGGGCGGCGACGTCGAGCGGATCGGTCATGCCTGCCGCGAACCGCTCGACGCCCGCCCAGGCGATCATCGCGGCGTTGTCGGTGCAGAGCCATAGCGGCGGGGCGACGAAGCGCAGGCCATGCGCCTCGGCCAGCTGCCGCAACGCCGTGCGGACCGCCGCATTGGCCGCGACACCGCCGGCGACCACCAGCGCGGTCGGCGCGCCCGCCCGACCGAGCGCCCGCCCCGTGCGATCCACGAGGCAGTCGATCACCGCCTGCTGGAACGACGCGGCGATGTCCTCCGGCCGGTATTGTCCCACCACCCGCGCCACCGCCGCCTTCAGCCCGGCGAACGAGAAATGCGGCTCGGCCGATCCCTTGAGGGGGCGCGGCAGCGGCACGGCGGCCGGATCGCCCGCCGCCGCGGCACGTTCCACCGCCGGTCCGCCGGGGAAGCCGAGCCCGAGCAGCTTCGCCGTCTTGTCGAACGCCTCGCCCGCGGCGTCGTCGATCGTCGTCGCCAGGCGACGATAGCGCCCGACGCCCTCGACCAGCAGCAGCTGGCAATGCCCGCCCGATACCAGCAGCAGCAGATACGGGAAGGCGAGGCCGGGGTCGCTCAGCCGCGGGCTCAGGGCATGCCCCTCCAGATGGTTGACGGCGACCAGCGGCTTGCCCGCCGCGTGCGCCAAGGCCTTGCCGGTCACCAGCCCCACCATCACGCCGCCGATCAACCCCGGCCCGGCGGTGGCGGCGATCGCGTCCACATCGGCAAGCGTCACGCCCGCATCGGCCAGCGCCGCGGCGACCAGCGGCGCCAGCGCCTCGACATGCGCGCGCGCCGCGATCTCCGGCACCACGCCGCCATAGGGTGCGTGGGCCGCTTCCTGGCCCGCCAGCCGGTGCGCCAGCACGCGCCGGTCACCCGTCACCAGCGCCGCCGCCGTCTCGTCGCAGGAGGATTCGAGGCCCAGGATGAGCATCCGTCGCGCCTACCCGCTCGCATCGCGCTTGTCGAAGCACCGCGCATGGCCCTACCGGCCTGCCATGACGTTTCGCCTCGGCACCCGCGGTTCACCGCTTGCGCGTGTGCAGACGGCGATGGTCCGGGATGCGCTGTGCGCCGCGCATGGCTGGTCGGCCGAGCAGGTCGCGCCGGTGGTGATCCGCACCACCGGTGATCGCGTTCAGGACCGGGCGCTGGCCGAGATCGGCGGCAAGGCGCTGTGGACCAGGGAGCTGGATCGCGCGCTGCTCGCCGGCGAGGTCGATGCCTGCGTCCACTCGATGAAGGACGTGGAGACGATCCGGCCCGACGACATTGCGATCGCGGCGATGCTGCCGCGCGCCGACGTGCGCGATCGCCTGGTGGGCGCCGATTCGGTCGACGCGCTGCCGCGCCGCGCGGTGGTCGGCACCAGCTCGCCGCGCCGGCGCGCGCAATTGCTCCGCCGCCGGCCGGACCTGCGCATCATCCTGTTCCGCGGCAACGTCGATACGCGACTGGCGAAGCTGGCCGCGGGCGAGGCTGACGCGACGCTGCTCGCCGCCGCCGGGCTCGACCGCCTCGGCCGAAGCGATATGGGCGTGCCGATCCCGTGCGACGTCATGCTGCCGGCGCCGGCGCAAGGCGCGATCGGGATCGAGGTCCGCGCGGACGATGCGGAGGCGTTCCGCCGCGTGAGTGCGATCGACGACGGGGGCACCTCGCTCTGCGTCCATACCGAACGAGGCTTGCTGGCGGCGCTGGCCGCCGACTGCCACTCGCCGGTCGCCGCGCTCGCGCGGGTGGACGGACACGGTGGCCTGCGTCTCGACGCCGAACTGCTGGACGAGGACGGCACCGCGCACGTGATCGGCGCCGCGACCGGCGGGATCGATGAGCGTCTCGGCACGGCGCTCGCCGCCGATCTGCTCGCGCGGGCACCGTCGGCGGTGCGGCGACTGTTCGGCGGATGAGCCGCGCCGCGCTGGTGCTGCGCCCGGCGCCCGGCGATGCTGCGACGGCTGGTCGCCTCGCCGCGATCGGCATGACCACCATCCGGCAGCCGCTCTTCGCGGTCAGGCCCGTCGCGTGGACCCCACCGGGGGCGAGCGGCTTCGACGCGCTGATGCTGACCAGCGCCAACGCCGTGCGCCACGCCGGGCCGGGCCTGGCCGGTCTGCGCGACCTCCCAGTCGTGGCGGTGGGCCGAGCCACGGCGGCGGCCGCCGCGGCGGTCGGGTTCACGGTCGCGTTGACCGGCTGCAGCGACGCCGCCGCGCTCGCCGCCGCGGCCCGAGCGTGCAACCCGACGCGCCTGCTGCATCTCGCCGGCCGTGACCATATCGCCATTCCGGGCGTGACCAGCGTAGCCGTGTATGCGAGCGACCCCTTGCCGGTGCCCGCCGGTGCGGCGCGATCCTGGGAGGGGCAGGTCGCGCTGCTTCATTCCGAGCGCGCGGCGCGTCGGTTCGCGGCGCTGGTGGATCGGGACCGCGCGAATCGGGGCCGGATCGTGCTCGCCGCGATCAGTCCGGCCGTGCGGGATGCGGCGGGGACGGGCTGGGCGGTGGCGTTCGCGGCGGACGAGCCGACCGACACCGCGCTGGTCACGCTCGCCGCCCGGCTGATTGACCCGTCCGCGCGCGCAAGGGATAAGCCGTGCCGATGAGCGATGTTCCTCATGATCGCGTGGCGCGCGCGCGCGGGCTCCGGATCGGCGTGGTCTCGGTGCTGGTGGCGGTCGCCTTCCTGATCGGGCTGGCGCTGGCGGTGGTGCTGCCGCATCGCCAGAACGCGCAGGTCGATTTGGCTGCCGTCCCCGCGCTGATCCAGCCGGCCGCCCCGGCGACTGGCGTCGCCCAGCCCCCTGCCCCCGTCGCGCCGCAACCTGTCGCCGACCCCGCCGCGCTCGCCGCGCGCGAGACGGCGCTGGCGGGCCAGATCGCCGCCCTGGAGGCGCGCCAGGCAAGCCTCGCCGCCAGCGCCGAGGCGGCCGGAGGAGAAGCCGCGCGCGCCGAGGCGCTGCTGGTCGTCACCGCCGTCCGTCGCGCGCTCGACCGCGGCGTCGGGCTCGGCGCGCTCGATCCGGCGCTCGCGGGCCGGCTCGGCGCGGCCGACCCGCAGGCGCTGGCGACGGTGCGCGACGCCGGCCGCCAGCCGGTGACGCTGGAGGACCTGCGCGAGGGGCTCGCGGCGCTCGGCCCCGTGCTGACCAGCGGCGCGAACCGCGGCTGGATCGAAAGCCTGCGGCAGGGAATGCGCACGCTGATCGTGATCCGTCGTGCCGGCACCCCCTCGCCGCTTCCCGCCGATCGGCTGCAGCGCGCCCGGCGCCTGCTCGATCGCGGCGCGGTCGAGGCGGCGCGGGCGGAGGTGGCGCAGCTGCCCGGCGCCGCGCAGGCGGGCGCGTGGTTCGCCGCCGCGCGCCGCTATGTCCTCGCCCGGCAGGCGCTGGACGCGCTGGAGGCCGCCGCGCTCGCCGGGCGCGCCCGGCCCGCGCCATCTCCGGCTTCCTAGAGCCGCTCGATCAGGGCCTGCGCGCCGGCCGGCGCGCGCACTTTCGCACCATTGATGAAGAAGACGAACGTTTCGCGCGGCGTGTTGGCGGCCGCGTCGTCGCCGACATAGGGCAGGCCGTCCGGCTGACCACCCGCCGCCCAGGTCCGCGCGGCGTCGGCCCAGCGGTCCAGCGCCTGAGCCGCATAGCCCGCCGGGTGCCGCTCCTCCGCCTGCTCCAGCCGGGCGTAGACGAACGGGCCGGTCACGTCGGCGATCGCCGGGTAGTCGGCGGAGTCGGCATAGACGAGCGCCACCCCCGCCGCGCGCGCCAGGGCGACGAACTCGGGGCAGGCGAAGCTCTCGTGCCGCACCTGCACGGCGTGGCGCAGCGGCACCCCGTCCTGCTTGGCCGGCAGCAGCCTCAGGAACGCGCCGAAATCGTCCGGATCGAACCGCTTGGTCGCCATGAACTGCCACAGGATCGGCCCGAGCTTGTCGCCCAGCTCCGTCAGTCCCTGCCCGCAGAACCGCAAGACGGACTCGCCCGCCTCCGCCAGCACCTTGCGATTGGTGCAGAAGCGTGACGCCTTGACCGCGAACACGAACCCGTCGGGCGCCGTGTCGCGCCAGCCGGCGAAACTGGCCGGCTTGAAGGTGGAATAATAGGTGCCGTTGATCTCGATCGCGGTGACGTGACGGCTGGCGAACTCCAGCTCGCGCTTGTGCGGCCATTTGTCGGGATAGAAGACGCCGCGCCACGGCGCGTAGGTCCAGCCGCCGATGCCGACGCGAATCGCTGCTTGGGTCATGACGAGGCGTGTAGCGCCGCGGCGAAGCCGCGTCGTCGGTCGTAGCTGCGCTCCGCCGGCGCGCTGGCGTGAGTCTTGCGCCAGCGTGGCGCAAGCCACGCTGCGCGTCGAGCGGGCGAAGGGACTCGTTCGTTACCGTCATTCCTCAAGGCACAAGTTTAACAGACTTACGGTTACAACGAGTGCCCTGTCTGGTGACCTGCTCGCCGGAAAACATGCCATTGGCAAGTCAGCTCGTCAGATGGAGACGAGTGATGCGGCGAGGCCGACTTACCGAGGATCAGATCATTGGCGTACGGCGCGAGGATGAGGCGGGCGTGAAGACCGCCGACCTGTGCCGCAAGCATGGGATCAGCGATGCGACGTTCTACAACTGGAAGTCGAAGTACGGCGGGCTGACGGTGTCCGACGCAGCGCGGCTGCGGGCGCTGGAGGACGAGAACCGGCGGCTGAAGAAGCTTCTGGCGGAATCGATGTTGGACGTGTCGGCGTTGAAGGATCTGCTGGGAAAAAACTGACTCGGTCTGCGGATCGCTACGCTGCGGTGGAGAAGCTGATGGCCGATCACGGCTTCTCCGAGCGACGCGCCTGCAGGCTGAGCGGGGTCAACCGGTCGGCATGGCAATATGAGCCGCTTCGCGGGAAGGACGATGCTGTGCGCCTGCGGATGCGCGAGATCGCGAACGAGCGACGCCGGTTCGGCTACCGGCGGCTGGCGATCCTGCTGCGGCGTGAGGGCAAGGGCATGAACCTGAAGAAGATCTACCGGCTGTATCGCGAGGAGCGGCTGACGGTGCGCAAGCGTCGCGGCCGCAAGCGCGCGCTGGGGACGCGGGCGCCGATGGCGATCCCGCAGGAGCCCAATCAGCGCTGGTCGCTCGACTTCGTGTCGGATGCATTGGCCTGCGGCCGGCGGTTCCGCTTGCTCAACGTCATCGACGACTACAGTCGGGAATGCTTGGCGTGTATCGTCGATACCTCGTTGTCAGGCCGGCGGGTCGTTCGCGAGCTGAGCGCCATCGCGTCGCGGGCTGCCGTGCATGGTGGTCAGCGACAACGGCACCGAACTGACCAGTCACGCCGTTCTCGCCTGGTGCCAGGACACCCGCGTCGAGTGGCATTACATCGCGCCCGGCAACCGCAGCAGAACGGCTTCGTCGAAAGCTTCAATGGTCGCTTGCGCGACGAGTGCCTGAACAAGCACCTGTTCCCATCGCTGGCTGCGGCGAGACGGATCATCGAAGCTTGGCGGACGGACTACAACACCGTGCGTCCGCACAGCAGCCTTGGCGGGCTGGCACCCGCCGAGTTTACCAACCGCCCCCGCCAGGGGCATATGGACACCGAAGCTAAGTTATCAGCGGCCTGAAAATGGGGAGCAGGTCAGCGGCCGCTATGTTCCGACAGCGCCCGCCTACACGGGCGTTGACATGCTCACGTTGGCGGCGCGGCTCGAACGCCTCGGCGGCGTGCCCGACGTCCAGCTCGGGTCGATCAGGATGATCGGCCTGCTGAACGCGCCTCCGGACGTACTCTGGTAATTTGTCCGCGCCAATATGCCCACCCTCATGCGCTTCGTTGCCAGCGGACATCTGATGAATACCGATGGGCAGCTACTGCTGCCCGCGGGCGCTTCGTTAACAGCGCGCCAAGAAGCTATGCTCGGCATTCCGCAAATCCACCCTGGCGACCTAGACCGGATCGAACGCGAGAACGACCGCCTCTTCACCCAAGTCGATCGGAAGCTAAGGCAAGCAGCCGCGGATGGAAGCGGCACGCAACGCCCGGCGCGGTAGTAGCTTCCTTCAGCTGAACGGACGTCCGCTTCGGAGCATCGATCAAGTCGTGCTGGACGTCCGCATGTGGGTCCTTCCGTCGCAGACGCTTATGTGACCCGCTTACAACTCGTCGCGTCCGGGTGTCTACTTGCCCAAGCGTCATAAAGACTTGGGCGGCGCCGATCGTCTGAGCTGCTATGCTGGCATGTCGGCAGCCGGTCCGATCTTCGCGACCAGCTTATCCGTCATGATATCGAGGATGCCGCGCGCTTCGAGCATGGCTACGCGCTGGTATGCGTCGTGGCCTGGTGTCAGGCCGATGTCGTCCGGCACCTCGGTCAACGCGTGAAAAGTGACGTGCGGCTCCCAATCGCGAGCGAACAGCTGGGCGCGGTCCCAAAGCGGGCGGGTCGGCCCGACGATGAAGAATGACCGTGGCGACCAGCCGGGTGCCCGCAGCGCGCAGACGGCCTGATGAGTGTGGGACGGCATCAACCTGCTCGCGATCTCTTTCAGTTCGGCGATGTGTCCGCCTTTGGCGCGTGTATGATGATGGTAGATGATGATCGTACGTGTCCCGCCACGAAGATATGCGATCTCCTCGCACGTCACGCTGGCCGTACTTCCAGAAAATCGGGGTGAGGCGATGCCGTTATCGGGATCGAGGAACAGTAGCGCTTTATCATCGGGCAGGCTACGCGAAAAGAGAGCGAACCAGGGCGCGCGCTCGGCCCGGCTTCTGAGTTCATTGTCGAAAAAACTGTTGCCGTCCGCGAGCAGGATTTCCTGTAGCCGCAAGATGCTGCGCGTCTCGCCGTGAACAAGGTCGCGAAGATGATCATAGAGAACCGGATCGTAGTGCTTCCACCGATCCTCTTGCCCCGCGCTCAGATATTCGACGTGCAATCCGTCGCGGCGATCGGGGTCGTTCGGTGTTCGATACCAGCCAACTGCAAGCCGGTGCCCCGGCATAAGTCGACGTAGCAAGGCGAGCTTTACATAGTCGCCAAAGTCGCCCGCATATTGGTCCTTCACGGACAGATCCCTTATTCGACGCTCGCCCGGGTCAAGCTTAGAAATACGTCTTCCAAATCGGCCTCTCGCGTCGAGACGTCGACGATCCCGAGCCCGTCGCGCTGCACGGCCGCGAGCACCTCGCCGGCGTTGACGAGGCCCTTGTCGTAGCTGATCTCCAGCACGCGCTCGCCCTTAAGGACCACCTTGTCGAAGCAGGTGGCGGCAGGCGCGACGGCAAGGTCGCGATCGACCGTCACCACAACCACCTTCTCCTGCGCGCGGGCGACCAGCTCGCGGGTCGGCTCGTTGGCGATCAGGCGGCCGTGGTTGATGATCGCGATGCGGTCGCACAGCTGTTCGGCCTCTTCGAGGTAATGGGTGGTCAGCACCACGGTCACGCCCTGCTCGTTGAGCTGGCGGACATAGGCCCAGAGCTGCTGGCGCAGTTCGATGTCGACGCCCGCGGTGGGTTCGTCCAGCACCAGCACGGGCGGCGCGTGGACCATCGCCTTGGCAACCATCAGCCGCCGTTTCATGCCGCCCGACAGCGTGCGGGCATAGGCCTGCGCCTTGTCCTCCAGATGGACGGCGCGCAGCAGCTCGGTCGTCCGGCGATCGCGCCTGGGCACGCCGTAGAGGCCGGCCTGGATCTCCAGCGTCTCGAACGGCGTGAAGAAGGGATCGAACAGGATTTCCTGGTTGACGATGCCGATCGAGCGCTTGGCGTTGCGCGGATGGGCGTCGATGTCGAAGCCCCAGATCGTCGCGCGCCCGCCCGTCTTGTTCACCAGGCCCGCCAGGATGTTGATGAGCGTCGACTTGCCCGCGCCGTTGGGGCCGAGCAGGCCGAAGATGCTGCCCTGCGGCACGTCGAAGCTGACCCGATCGAGCGCCTGCTTGCCGCCGGCATAGGTCTTGGAGAGCTGGTCGATGGCGATCGCGGCGGGCATGGCGCGCGGGATAGGCGCGGCGGCTGCCACTAACAATCCTTGCCCTCGGCAGGATTGAAGGGGGTGCGCTCGCTTGCTACCGCGACGGCCATGCATCCGCCGCTCGAGACCTCCCGTGTCCGCCAGCGCCGCGTCGCGTGCGATGGCGCGGCGGACATCCCGGGCGGCGCGGCGCTCGGCCATCCGCGCGTGTGGCTGCAGATCGACGAGCACGGCTATGTCGACTGCGGCTATTGCGACCGCCGCTTCATCCTGATCGGCGGTCCCGCGGACGGGGTCGATCCGTCGACGCTGCCGGATATCAGCGAGGGTGCCGGGTGAGATCGCCGGTCAGGCGCCGGGCGGCGCTGAACTGGACGACCGTTCCAGCAACGCGGGCCTGGCGGCCGCGATCGTCGCGGTCGGCAGCTATGGCACCGACCATGCGAGAGGGTTCGGGAGCGACGCGCGAGCCGGTGCGGGATTGCGGCGCGCTTCCTTCACGAACAGAAGCTCAGCCCCTATATCGACGGCAGGACGGGGCAGCGCCTTACGCGCGTGGCGACCGCGGCGTTCGAGCGGTGCATGGCGGAGCAGTCACGATGTCGAACCTGACCATTATGCTTTTCACGATCAGCCTGGTGCTGCTCTCCACCGGCCTGACGGTGAAATGGCAGGAACGTCGCGCCGATCGCGACGCTGATCCCATTGTCGAGGCGATTGACGAGTGACTTATCAGGACCCGCGCTCCTTCCTCTACCGCGACCAGCTCTCGCCTGAAACGGCGCAGCGGCTCACCAGCGACGCGCTCGGCCAGGCCGACGATGGCGAGCTCTATCTGCAATATCGCCGGGCCGAGGCGTTCGGGTTCGATGACGGCCGGCTGAAGACCGCAAGTTACGACACGCATTCGGGCTTCGGGCTGCGCGCGGTCAGCGGCGAGACCACCGCCTTCGCGCACGCCAACGAACTTTCCGAGGCGGCGATCCAGCGCGCGGCCGAGACGATGCGGCTGATCGACCCGTCGGCGCAGGCCAAGGCGCTGCCGCCGCGCGGGACCAACCGGCGGCTCTACACCGACACCGACCCGCTCGATCTGGTGCCGTTCGCGGACAAGGTGAACCTGTGCCAGGCGATCGACGCCGCGGCCCGCGCGCGTGACCCACGGGTCGCGCAGGTGTCGGTAGGGCTATCAGGCACGTGGAGCGTGATCGAGATCGTCCGCGCCGACGGCTTCGTCGCGACGGACGTGCGGCCGCTGGTGCGGCTCAACGTCCAGATCGTGGTCGAGGCGAACGGCCGGCGCGAGACGGGGACGTTCGGGATCGGCGGGCGCCACCTCTACGACCGGCTCACCGACCCCGCCGTCTGGAACCGGGCGATCGACGAGGCGCTGGCGCAGGCGCTGGTGAACCTCGAGTCGGTCGATGCGCCGGCGGGCGAGATGACGGTGCTGCTCGGGCCGGGCTGGCCCGGCATCCTCCTGCACGAGGCGATCGGGCACGGGCTGGAGGGCGACTTCAACCGCAAGGGCACCTCGGCCTTCTCCGGCCGCATCGGCGAACGGGTCGCGGCATCCGGCGTGACGGTGGTGGACGACGGCGCGCTCGCCGACCGGCGCGGCTCGCTGTCGATCGACGACGAGGGCACGCCGACCGGCGAGACGGTGCTGATCGAGGACGGCGTGCTCAAGGGCTATATGCAGGATCGGCTCAACGCCCGGCTGATGGGTGTCGCGCCCACGGGCAACGGCCGCCGCGAGAGCTTCGCGCACGCGCCGATGCCGCGCATGACCAATACCTTCATGAAGGGCGGCGCCGACGATCCCGCCGAGCTGCTTTCTCGCGTCAGGAAGGGCATCTTCGCCAAGAGCTTCGGCGGCGGCCAGGTGGACATCGTCTCGGGCAAGTTCGTCTTCTCCTGCACCGAGGCCTATCGGATCGAGGACGGCAGGCTCGGCGCTCCGATCAAGGGCGCGACGCTGATCGGCGACGGACCGACGTCGCTGACCAGGGTGATCGGGATCGGCAACGACTTCGCGCTGGACGAGGGCATCGGCATCTGCGGCAAGGCCGGCCAGAGCGTGCCCGCGGGCGTCGGGCAGCCGACGCTGCTGGTGGAAGGGCTGACGGTCGGCGGGACGGCGGTGTAGGCGGGGTCAAGTCTCGCTCGTCAGCGTATCGAGCGCCCGTTGCACGACATAGCTGTGCGAGACGAGAGAGCCGATGCGATCACGCAGGTGCTTGGCCGGCACCGTACCGGCCAAATGCGTTGCAAGGATCATTTGCTGACCGGCCACCTCAATCGTTGGATGGAGGATGCCGATCTGCTCCGGCACGTCATCTGGTCGCACCAGCAGGACCACGAACCGCGTCGTCAGGTGGTTGAGAAGATCGGATTGACAATCGACCGCGCATTGGCGCGCGTTGATCCGGTAAACGTCCAACCTGGCCATCAGAAAACCCGCAGGTCGGCAAACGGCAGGCCGTTCTCCTCAAACCAGGCGTTCCATGCGTCGATCCGGTCCTTGTGCTCTTCCTGCCACCGGCGATTTCGCTCCGCTCTCACAGCGATTTGGAGGGCCTGCTCCGTTGCCTTGGATATGTTAATCCCAAGCACCCGCGCCTCGACGACCAGCTCTTCGGGCAGCGTCACGTTCGTGGCGCGGCGGCGGGTGACGACCTCATGCTTCATGCGCATCAGCTATGCGCGTCATGCCATTACGTCAACGCAGCTTGCATCCACATCGGAGCTGACCGAAGCTTCGACGATGAAAACGTTAGCCTGCCTTGCCGCCTTCGCCCTGGTCGCGCCCGCCGCCGCGCAGGCGCCCGCGCCCGATCGCGTCGCGCGGCTGCTCGGCGAGCTGGCGGATGCGCCGGGGCCGCCTGGGTTCGAGGAGGCGGTGCGCAAGATCGTCGTGCGCGAGGTTCAGCCGCTGGCCGGCAAGGTCAGCTATGACGGGCTCGGCTCGGTGATCGCTGAGCAGGGCGGGTCGGGGCCGCGCATCATGCTCGATGCGCACATGGACGAGCTGGGCGGCGTGGTGCGGCGGGTGACGCCCGGCGGGTTCCTGTCGATGCAGATGCTCGGCGGCTGGCTCGACCAGGCGCTGCCGGACCAGCGCTGGCTCATCATCGGCCGCAAGGGTCCCGTCGAGGCGGTGACGGGCATCCGCGACGTGCATGTCGTGCCCGCCGACGAGCGGACCCGAGTCTATCCGCGCGACAGCCTGTATCTCGACGTCGGCGCCAAGACGGCGGCGGAGGTCGAGGCGCTGGGGATCGGGCCGGGCGATCCGGTCGTGCCCGATTCGCCGTTCGAGATACTGGCGGGCGGGCGGCGTTATCTCGGCAAGGCGTGGGACGACCGCGTCGGCCTGGCGGTGGCGATCGAGGCGATGCGGCGGCTGAAGGCGGAGGGGCACCCCAACCGCCTCATCTTCGCCGCGACGGTGCAGGAGGAGGTCGGCCTGCGCGGCGCGCGCACCGCGGCGGATCTCATCAAGCCCGACATCGGCATCGCCATCGAGGGCGGCATCACCGGCGACAGCCCCGGCCGCGCGCCCGAGGAGACGCAGGCGGTGCTGGGCGGCGGGCCGGGCATCTTCCTCTACGATTCGAGCGCGATCCCCAACCGCAAGATGGTCCGGCTGGTTGACGACACGGCGAAGGCGGCGGGCGTGCCGCTGCAGCATGATCTGGTGCAGGGCTATGGCGACGACAGCGCCGCGATCCAGGCGACCGCGGGCGGCGTGCCCACCGTCAACCTGGTCGTGCCGGCGCGCTACACCCACGCGCACAACGGCGTGATCGACCGCGCCGATTTCGACCGCACCGTCGAGCTGGTGGTCGCCCTCATCAAGCGGCTGGACGCCGCCGAGGTCGCGCGGCTGCGGGATTTCACGCCGGAATAGCGCATGTCCGAGTTCTTTCTCGCACTGACGGACGAGCACCGCGCCTTCATCGCGCGGCAGCCCGTCTTCTTCGTTGCCACCGCGGCGGCGGGCGCGCGGATCAACGTCAGTCCCAAGGGGCTCGACAGCTTCCGCGTGCTCGACGCCTCGACGGTCGCCTATCTCGATCTCGCCGGCTCGGGCAACGAGACGCACGCGCATCTCGCGGCGGACGGGCGGATCACGATCATGTTCTGCGCCTTCGACCGGCCAGCGCTGATCCTGCGCCTCTACGGCCATGGCCGCGCGGTGCTGCCGCAGGATAGCGGATGGGCGGGGCTGGCCGCGCGCTTCACGCTCCTGCCGGGGACGCGGCAGATCTTCGCGGTCACGGTCGACCAGGTGCAGACCAGCTGCGGCTGGGGCGTGCCGGAGATGACGCTGGCGCGCGAGCGGCCGACGCTGGTCAGATATCACGCCGGAAAGGGCCCGGAGCGGCTGCTGGAGCGATTGGCGACCCGCACCCGCTCGATCGACGGGCTGCCGACCCGCCCTGCGACGAAAGCACCGGGCTTTTAGGCGAGCAGCTCGCCCGGTTCCGGATGGCGCGCCATGTAAGCCGCCACGAAGGGACATTGCGGCACGACCTTCAGTCCCTCCGCGCGGACCTGCGCCAGTGCGTCGGCGATCAGGCGGCTGCCCACGCCATGGCCTGCCGCTGCGGGCGGGACGACCGTGTGCGTGAAGGTGATCGTGTCGCCCGCGCGCGTATAGGCGGCGAAGGCGGGGCCGGCATCGGTCGGCAGCTCGAAGCGGTGCTCGGCGCGGTTGTCGGTCACGTCCATCCGCGCGGCCTAGCATGGCGGCGGCTTGCGCCGATATAGGCCGCGCCGTGACCCTCGATCCCTTGCCCGACCTGCGCCGCATCTTCGGCTTTCCCGATTTCCGCGGCGTGCAGCGGGACGTGGTGGCGCGCGTGCTGGCGGGCGAGCGGACGCTGGCGGTGATGCCGACGGGGGCGGGCA
>NZ_CAXUEK010000039.1:0-24617 GCF_964250165.1 uncultured Sphingomonas sp.
ACCATGCCTGGCTGGACGGTTTGCGGCGGGAGCATTTCCCGGCGGAGCGCAACCAGCTCGACGCGCACCTGACGCTGTTCCACCACCTGCCACCGTCCGCTGTCGACGAGCTGAAGCACCGGCTGGTGGAGGAGACGCGCGGCGTTCCGGCCCCCCACGCGCGCATCGCCGGGCTGATGTCGCTCGGCCGCGGCGTCGCGTTCCGGATCGAGGTGCCCGAGCTGGTCGGCATCCGCGCGCGGCTCGCCGATGCGTTCGCACCGATGCTGACGCCGCAGGACGCCGGCGGTTGGCGCGCGCATGTCACCATCCAGAACAAGGTCGCACCCGCCACTGCCAAGCTGCTCCTCGCCGAGCTGCAGCGCGGCTTTACCCCCCGGCCGGTGGCGATCGCCGGCCTTGCCACCTGGTGGTATCGCGGCGGCCCCTGGGAGCCGCTCAGCCGCCACATGTTCGCTTGAACACCAAGTTTGCTTGACCGGCAAGTTTGCTTGACCGCTTCGGAGGCCGTTCCTATAGCCCGCCCCTCCCCAACGGGGCGGAGTAGCTCAGCTGGTTAGAGCACGGGAATCATAATCCTGGGGTCGGGGGTTCAAGTCCCTCCTCCGCTACCACGCGCAGGCGCCAGACGCGCTGACGCAGTTAGCGCGCAGAGTGCCAAGCGCGGCCGGCGTGGCCCGCCACGACCGACGACTCGGCTTTGCCGCGGCGCCCCCTCTCCCAACGCGCGCGCCACCCCGGACCTGCTACAAAGTCCCCACCGTCGGTCCCGAACAGCATCCTACGCGAACACTCCCCAGGGATCACACATGACCAGCATCGCGTCCGCCCGCGCCAGCGCCACCAGCGTCAGCCCGTGCGCGCGCGCATGGTCGACCGCCAGCGTCGTCGGCGCGGAGATGCCGACCAGCATCGCCACGCCGGCGATCAGCGCCTTGTCCACCATCTCGAAGCTCAGCCGGGAGGTGACCAGAATGAAGGCTGCCGTCTGGCCCGCCAGGGCCAGCGCGCCGATCAGCTTGTCGAGCGCGTTGTGCCGGCCGACATCCTCGTACGTCATCAGCACCCGCCCGTCCGCCGCGCACGCCGCCGCCGCATGGACCGCGCCGGTCAGGGCGTTGAGCGGCTGATGCCCGCGCAGCGCCACCTGGGCCGCGAACAACGCTTCGCGCGTCGCTGCGGGCCGTGCAGGGCGCCCGTCGACCGGCCGGCGCAGCTGCTCCAGCCCGGCGATGCCGCACAGCCCGCAGCTGGTGTCGCTGGTCCGGTGGCGCACCCGGTCGGCGATGCGGCCGCGGCAGCGCTCGGCCAGCGTGATCCGCAACACCCAGCCCGCGTCGCCCTCGAACGGCTCGGCGTCGATCACATCCGCCGGCCCGTCCGCCAGTCGCTCGGTGAGCATGAAGCCGACCGCGAACGCCGCCAGGTCGGCGGGCGTCATCATCATCACCGCATAGCCGAGCCCGTCCACCTCGACCGCGACCGGTGATTCCACCGGCAACGCCCGCTCGCCCGGCGTCATGCCCGTCGGGCGCAGGATCGCCGCGGGCTCGACCCGCGACGACGTCATGGCGCCACCAGGTCCTCGTCGGGGGTGAGCGCGTCCAGATCGGCGGGCGTGTTGATGTTCGCCAGCGCGACGGGGGAGGCGACCGGCAGCGCGCCGACGCTGCGCGCCCACCGGCCGACCGACCGGTCCGCACCCGACAGGTGCGCCATCAGCTGCGCGCCGAGCGCCGCCGGCCAGTGGCCGAGCACCGGCGCATCGACGCAATAGGCGGGCGCGCGCCGCAGCAGCGCCCCAATCAGCTCGGCCGGCGCACTGGGCATGTCGCAGCCGATCGTCAGCACCGAGCCGAACCCTTGCGACGCGGCGAAATCCAGCGCGCCGGCGATGCCGCCGAGCGGGCCAAGCCCCGGTTCCGGCAGGTCCGCGACCGCACCGCCGCTGCCGCCGACGATCACGATGCGATCGACGTGCTGGTGGATCAGCGCCGCCGCATGGTCCGCCAGGCTCCGCCCGTTCCAATGCGCCTGCGCCTTGTCCGTCCCGAAGCGCGACGAGCGGCCGCCCGCCAGCACCGCGCCGAGCACACCGCTCATGCCGCCCTCTCCAGCCGCACGGGGACGGTCTTGGCAGCGGGCACGTGGCTCTCCTTGGCGTGATGGGCGACCGGGATCAGCGGATTGCATTCGGGATAATAGGCGCCGACGCAGCCGCGCGGGATGTCATAGGCGACGACCCGGAGACCGGCGACGCGGATGTGGCCATTGTCGCCATGATCGCCGACCAGATCGACGGTGTCGCCATCGGCGAGCCCGTGCGCGGCGATGTCGGCGCGGTTCATCATCACCACCTGACGCGTGCCGCTGATGCCGCGGAAGCGATCGTGATAGCCGTAGATCGTCGTGTTGAACTGGTCGTTGGATCGGAGCGTCACCAGCCGCATCCGCCCCGCCGCCTCGTCGAAGCCGGTGGCGTTGAGCACCTCGGGCACGTTGAACTCGGCCCTGCCGCTCGCCGTCATCCATTGCCGGTGCGCGGCGGGGACGCCCTTCCAGAAGCCGCCGGGGACGTGCAGCCGCTCGTTAAAGCGGGCGAACTGGTCGGGGTAGGTCGCCTCGATCGCGTCGCGCACCAGGCCGTAGTCGGCGACCCACGCGTCCCAATCCACCTTCGGGTTGGGCGCGAGCGTCGCCTTCGCGAGGCCGCCGACGATCGCGGGCTCGCTCAGCAGCGTGTCGGCGGCGGGCTCGACCCGGCCGCGCGAGCCGTAGATGCGGCTGAACGAGTCCTCCATCGTCACCGTCTGCGAGCCGGTCTTCTGCCGATCCAGCTCGATGCGGCCGAGGCAGGGTAGGAGGTAGCAGGACCTGCCGGGCAGCAGGTGGGTGCGGTTGAGCTTGGTCGCGATGTGCACCGTCAGGTCGAGGTCCGCCCAGGCCGGCTCGGTGTTGCGATGGTCCGGGATGGCGCGCGCGAAATTGCCGCCGAGCCCGATGAACGCCCGCGCCTCGCGCTTCACCATAGCCTCGCACGCGGCGACCGTGTCCCAGCCCTTGGCGCGCGGCGGCTCGAAGCCGAACTGCCTGGCAAGCTGATCGAGGGGGACGAGCTCGGGCTTCTCGGTGATCCCGACGGTGCGCTGGCCCTGCACGTTGGAATGGCCGCGCACCGGCCCGAAGCCGGCGCCGGGCTTGCCGACATTGCCGCGCAGCAGCATCAGGTTCACGAGCATCTGCAGATTGGTGATGCCGTGGACGTGCTGCGTCAGGCCCATGCCGTAGACGCAGATCGCTGCCTTGGCCCGGGCATAGACCGCGCCCGCGCCTTCCAGCGCCGCGCGGGTGAGGCCGCTCTCATGCTCGATCGTCGCCCAATCGATCCCACGGGCGAACGCTGCGACCGCGTCATAGCCCTTGGTGTGCTGGTCGATAAAGGCCTGGTCGACGACGCGCGGGGCGCCGGTTTCCCGCGCAAGATCATCGAGATGGATAACGTGCTTCACCATTCCCAACAATGCGGCGATGTCGCCGCCCGCCTTCACCTGATGATATTGCGTCGCGATCTGCGTCGACCTGCCCGTCGCCATCTCGAACGGGTTCTGCGGGTCGGTGAAGCGCTCCAGGCCGCGCTCCTTCAGCGGATTGAAGACGATGATCTCCACCCCGCGCCTGGCGCAGGAGCGCAGCGGATGGAGGAACCGCGGGCTGTTCACGCCGGGATTCTGACCGAAATAGAAGATCGCGTCGCACTTCTCATAGTCGGTGAGCTGGATCGTGCCGACCGGCGAGCCGATGCACGCCTTCAGGCCCACGGACGTCGTCTCGTGACACATGTTCGACGAGTCGGGCAGGTTCGGGCAGCCGTACATCCGCGCAAACAGCGCGAACATGTAGCTAGTCTCCAGGCTGGCACGGCCGGAGGCGTACATGACGACCTTGGTGGGATCGCAGGTTTTCAGCTTCGCGCCGATGGCGGTGAAGGCTTCTTGCCACGATACAGCGACATAGCGGTCGCTGCTCGCATCGTACTTCATCGGGTGAGTCAGCCGTCCCGCCTGCTCCAGATCGTGGTCGGGCCACGTCCGTAGATCGGCGACGCTGTGCTCCCGGAAGAAGTCGGGCGTGACCCGGAAGCGCGTCAGCTCCCACGCGGTCGCCTTGGCGCCATTCTCGCAGAACTCGGCCGGATGGGGATGGGCGGGCTTTCCCCATGCGCAGCTGACGCACATGAAGCCGCCGGTCTTGTTCTGCCGCCCGAGCTCGCGCGCGGTCTCCGGCCCGGAGCGCTCGCGGATGCCGATCTCGGCGAGCCCCTGCATCGAGCCCCAGCCGCCGGCCGGACCCGTATACGCCTTGATCTCGATCTTCTCGCTCATGCCGGCCCAACGCCCGCGCGCGGCGACCGTGCCATGGAAAAGCGCGTTGCCGCAGCCTAGATCACGGGTCATTCGAAGGAACGACATGACCACCTACACTACGCGCATGCTGATCCTGGGCTCGGGCCCGGCCGGACTGTCGGCCGCTATCTATGGCGCGCGCGCCGGGCTCAAGCCGATCGTGGTGCAGGGCATCCAGCCGGGCGGGCAGCTGACGACCACGACCGATGTCGAGAATTATCCGGGCTTCGCGGACGTGATCCAGGGCCCCTGGCTGATGGAGCAGATGCAGAAACAGGCCGAGCATGTCGGCACCACGCTGCTGTGGGACACCATCACCGAGGTCGACCTGTCGCGGCGGCCCTTCCGCCTCGTGGGCGACGGCGGCGACACCTATCTCGGCGACGTGCTGGTGATCGCGACCGGCGCGCAGGCCAAATGGCTGGGGCTGGAGAGCGAGGAGGTGATGAAGGGCAAGGGCGTCAGCGCCTGCGCTACCTGCGACGGCTTCTTCTACCGCGGCAAGAAGGTGGCGGTGATCGGCGGCGGCAACACTGCGGTCGAGGAGGCGCTGTATCTCACCAATCACTCGCCCGACGTGACGCTGATCCACCGCCGTGACAGCTTGCGGGCGGAACGCATTCTGCAGGAACGGCTTTTCGCGCATCCCGGCATTACGGTGCGGTGGAACAAGGAGGTGCGGGAGTTCGTCGACGGCGGCGGCACGGCAGGGCTCACCGCGCTGGTGCTGGAAGACACGGTGACCGGCGAGCATACGCGGCTGGACGTGGACGGCGGCTTCGTGGCGATCGGCCATCACCCCGCGACCGAGCTGTTCCGCGGGCATCTTGACCTGGATCATGACGGCTACATCGCGGTCGAGACGGGCTCGACACGTACCAGCGTGCCGGGCGTGTTCGCGTGCGGTGACGTCGCCGACAAGATCTACCGCCAGGCGGTGACGGCGGCGGGGACGGGCTGCATGGCGGCGCTGGACGCCGAACGGTTCCTGCAGGCGGCGGAGTTCGCGGAGCTGGCCGAGGCGGCGGAGTAGCTCAGCCGAGTGTCGCGCGGATCGCCGCCTCCAGCGCCTCGGCGTCGCCCGCACGCGCGAAGCTGTGCGACGCGGTGTCGATCGTCACTACCTTCGCGGTGATCCCGAGATCCTTCACCGCATCGGCATAGGCGATCGCGGTCGCATCGCCGGACGCCAGCACGATCGTGGCGTCGCACTCGCGCAGCGCGTCGGCGAACCGGCGGGCGAGCGAGGGATCGGACGGTATCTTGAGAACGGCCCGTAACCCGCGCGCGAGCTTGGCTAAATCCACGCCGCCTCGCGCCAGCCGCCGCCACTCGCCGGGTCGTCGCAGCCGTTCGGCGTAGCGCGCGCGGATCGCCGCGGGCGGAGGGAGTCCGTCCGGCTCCCGCTCGACGACCCAGGGATTGGCGAGCACCATTGCATCCACGCCCGCCGCCTGCCCGAACAGCGCCAGCGCCGTTGCCGCATCGCAATTGCCGAAGCCCATAAGCCGGCGCATCCGTGGCGCCTCGGTCCGGAATGCCGCCGCCGCCGCCGCGATGTCCGGGGCCCTGGTCGCCCAGCCGCCATTCGCGCCCGCCGAATCGCCGACGCCCCGCCGATCGAAGCGGAACACCGGCCAGCCCGCGGCCGCCAAGCGCGTCGCCAGCAGCGCCATGCCCCGATGCGCCCCCATCCGCGGTTCGTTGCCGCCCGAGACGATCAGCAGGCCCGTCGTGCCGTCCGCCGGATCGAGCGAGCCGACAAGCGTTTCGCCCTCGCAGGGAAAGGCGATCAGCCGGCGCAAGCTGCCATCCATTCGGCGATGTCGGCTGCAAGCCGCTCGGCCAGCTGGATATCGTTGTCTGGTTCGGCCCGCCGCCACAGCGCCGGGCCATCGACGTGCATGTCCGCCCCACGCGGATCGGACGAGAGCCGCACGACCCGTGCGTCTTCGCGATGGCGAGCAGTCGCCAGGTCGCCGACCAGCGAGCGGGTGAGCATGTTGCCGGCGATGTCGATCTCGTCGCCTTCGAGTGCGCCGCCGTTCACCCGCGTCAGCTCCCGGATCAGCTCTGCGCCGGACTGCGGCGCGAACAGCCAGCACGGCCGGTCATCGCAGACCAGCGCCCCGCTCCGGATCGCGAGGACATGCGTGCCCGGGGCGGTTTCCAGCGCGGCGCGCAGGTCGCACAGCTTCGCCGCGTTCGTCGCGACGGCACTCTCGCCCTGGCCCGGCAGCTCGGGCAGCACGCCGCCGATGCCCCGGGCCGCCAGCGCGCGGAGGATGCTCGCCCCGAACGCGCGCGTCCGGTTCGCCTCCTCGAACAGCGGCAGCGCCAGCACGGCGACCGGACCATCGTCCGGTCCGAAGCGCAGCATCGGCTCGCGCCCGCCGGCCCATATGTAGCGGTCGATGCGCGGGCCGGCGTCCACCGGCCCCCGCCTACACCAGCGCCTTGTGCGCGGCGAAGGCGCTGAGCGCGCCGAAGGTCGCGAGCATCTCGCCGTCGACCTCGTCGTCCTCGATCGTGATGCCCAGCCGGTCCTCCAGCTCGGTCAGCAGGCCGGCCACCGCCATCGAATCGAGCTCCGGCAGCGTCCCGAACAGCGGCGTCGCGGCGGTGAAGCCGGCGACCCGCTCGGGCGCGAGGCCCAGCACGTCGGTGAGCACGCCGCGCACCGCGCGGTCGACATCGGGCTGTCCATCAAGCGTCAAGGCCGGCTTCTTCGCAGTTGCAACCGGCGCGCGTCCTACGGGCTGGGGGTGAAATGGGCAACGGTTCGGCGCTATGGCGGCGGCGATGATCCCGCCCGATCCCGCGCCGCGCCCGATCGATCATGTGCTGCGCGGCGCGCCCGACGACGCGGCGCTGATCGATCGCGCGGGCGCGATGACCTTCGCCGAAGCCGAAGCGGCGGTCGGGGCGATCGCGGCCTGGCTGGCGGGGCAGGGGCTCGATCCCGGCGACCGGGTGGCGAGCTGGCTGCCGAAGACGCGCACCGCCTGCCTGCTGCCGCTCGCCGCGCCGCGCGCCGGGCTGGTGCACGTGCCGGTCAACCCGGCGCTGCGCCGCGCGCAGGTGGCGCACATCCTGGCGGACAGCGGCGCGGGGCTGCTGGTGACGCAGCCCGCGCGCGCGGCGACGCTGGAAGCGGGGGACGTGTCGGCGGGATGCGTCGTTGTGGCGGAAGATGCCGTTCCACTCGACGCGGGGGACTGGCTGGACAAATCGCGGGCCGATCCCGACGCGCTGGCCGCGATCCTGTATACTTCCGGTTCCACCGGGCGGCCCAAGGGCGTCATGCTGAGCCACGCCAATCTGTGGCTCGGCGCGGTCGCGGTGGCGCATTATCTGCGGCTCGCGCCCTCCGATCGCGTGTTGGCTGTGCTGCCCTTGTCCTTCGATTATGGGCAGAATCAGCTTTTTTCCACCTGGTATGCCGGGGCGAGCGTCGCGCCGCTCGATTACCTGGCGCCGCGCGATGTCGTGAAGGCGGTGGAGCGCGTCGGCGCGACGACGCTCGCCGGGGTGCCGCCGCTCTGGGTGCAGCTGGTGGAGACGGAATGGCCGGACGCGGCCGCCGCCCGGCTGAAGCGGCTCACCAATTCCGGCGGCGCGCTGACGCCGCGGCTGGTGCGAGGTTTGCGCGAACGGTTCCCGGCTGCTGATATCTACGCGATGTACGGCCTCACCGAAGCGTTCCGCTCGACCTATCTCGATCCGGCGCTGATCGACGCCCATCCCGACGCGATCGGGCGCGCGATCCCGTTCGCCGAGGTGGTCGTGGCGCGCGCCGACGGCAGCCGCGCCGCGCCGGGCGAGCCGGGCGAGCTGGTCCATGCCGGGCCGCTGGTCGCGCAGGGCTATTGGCGCGACGCGGCGCGGACCGCGCAGCGTTTCCGCCCCGCGCCGGTCTGGTCGGTAAGCGGCGGGACGGCGGTGTGGTCGGGCGATACGGTGGTGGAGGGCGAGGAGGGCCTGTTGCGCTTCGTCGGGCGCGACGACGAGACGATCAAATCCGCCGGCAACCGCATCAGCCCGACCGAGGTGGAGGAGGCGGTGCTTGCCGGCGGCGAGGCGCGCGAGGCGGTGGCGCTGGGTGTGGCTGACCCCCGGTTGGGCCAGGCGATCGCAGTGGTGCTGGCGGGCGACCCGGCGCGCGAGCCGGCGCTGCGGGCGCGGCTGCGGACCGAGCTGCCGAGCTTCATGCAGCCGCAACGCTACGAGTGGCGCGACGCCCTGCCGCGCAACGCCAACGGCAAGCTGGATCGGGCGGGGGTGCTAGCGAGCCTTGATCCTTCCCGGGACGGGGAGGAGCTATGAAGCCGCTCGGTCCGTTGCCGCCCGAATATGCGGCGCAATCCGGCGAGCTGCGGATCGGCGGGCGTCCGGCGGAAAGCTGGGCGGCCGAGGCCGGCACCACGCCGCTGTTCGTCTACGACTTCGCGATCGTTGCCGCGCGCATCGCGCGTTTCCGGGCCGCGATGCCGGCCGGGCTCGGCCTGCATTACGCGATCAAGGCCAACCCCTTCCCGCCGCTGGTCGCCGCGATCGCCCCGCTGGTCGACGGGCTGGACGTCGCCTCGCGCGGCGAGATGGTGCGGGCGCTGACCGTCGCGCCGGCGCGCGCGCTCAGCTTCGCCGGCCCCGGCAAGCGCGACGACGAGCTGGCGGCGGCGATCTCGGAGGGCGTCACCCTCCATCTGGAATCGGACGGCGAGGCGGACCGCGCGCTGGCGATCGCCGACCGGCTCGGCGTGGCGCCGCGACTGGCGGTGCGCGTCAATCCCGACCTGGAGCTGCGCGGGGCCGGAATGCGGATGGGCGGGCGGCCGTCGCCGTTCGGGGTCGATGCCGAGCGCGCGGCGGCGCTGGTCCGGCGGCTGCGCGCGGCGGGCGCGGACTGGCGGGGCTGGCATTGCTATGCCGGCTCGCAGTCGCTGGACACCTTGGCGCTGATCGAGGTGCAGGCGGCGACAGTCGCGCTGGCCGGCCGTTTGTCTGACGAGGCGGGTGCGACGCCGCCGCTCGTCAATCTGGGCGGCGGCTTCGGCGTCCCTTATTTCGCGGGCGACCGGCCGATCGACGTCGAGGCGATCGGCGTGGGGCTGGTGGACGCGCTCGACCGCCGCGCCGGGAGCCTCGCCGACAGCGCCTTCGCGCTGGAGCTCGGCCGCTGGCTGGTGGGCGACGCGGGCGTCTATCTCACCCGCGTCGTCGACCGGAAGGAGAGCCGGGGCGAGACCTTCCTGGTCGTCGACGGCGGCCTTCATCACCAGCTCGCCGCCTCGGGCAATTTCGGCACGGTGGTGAGGCGCAACTATCCCGTCGCGGTCGCCGGCCGGATGGGCGCGCCCGCGGACGATCCCGTGTCGGTGGTGGGCTGCCTCTGCACCCCGCTCGACCGGCTGGCCGACCGCGTGCAGTTGCCCCGCGCCGGGCCGGGCGACCTCGTCGCGATCTTCTGCGCGGGCGCCTACGGGCTCACCGCCAGCCCGGCGGCGTTCCTCGGCCACCCGCCGGCGGCCGAGCTGCTGGCCAACGCCTAACGCTATCTTTACCCGTATTGCGATAGCCGACGCCGGATCGTGCGGTTGCCGTTGCCGCCGCCAGGAGGTGTCCGCATGATGATCGCCCGTCCCGCCCTCGCGCTCGGCCTCGCCGCGACCGCGCTCGGCGCCTGCGCCGGCGGGGGGGCGCGCGACGCGCTGCCGCCCGCCTCCTATGTCGCGGCCAAGGAGCAGCCGGGCGAGGAATATGTCATCGGCCCGCTCGACCAGCTCAACGTCTTCGTGTGGCGCAACCCGGAGCTGTCGGCGAAGGTGCAGGTCCGCCCGGACGGCCGCATCACCACGCCGCTGGTCGCCGACATGCCCGCGGTCGGCAAGACGCCGGCGATGCTCGCGGACGACATGAAGAAGGCGCTCGGCGAGTACGTGAAGGACCCGATCGTCCAGGTGATCGTGGAGAACTTCTCCGGCACCAACTCGCAGCAGGTCCGCGTGGTCGGCGCGACGGAGAAGCCGGCCTCGATCCCGTATCGCGCCAACATGACGCTGCTCGACGCGATGATCGCGGTCGGCGGCCTGTCGCAATATGCGGCGGGCAACAAGGCGAAGCTGGTCCGCTACGATCGCGACACCGGAAAGCAGCAGGAATATCAGCTGCAGATCGCGCGCCTGCTGAAGCGCGGCGATTCCTCCGCCAACGTCCGCCTCGCGCCCGGCGACGTCATCATCATCCCCGAATCGATGTTCTGAGAGCGATGTCGTTCGATCGGCTCTCGCCGGCCCGTCCAGCTTTGCTGGAGCAGGAACCGTGAACGGTCTTTATGACGAGGCGCGCCTCGCGCTGCACGCGATCTGGACGCGGCGCTGGCTGGCGCTCGCCGTCGCCTGGGGCGTGTGCGTGCTCGGCTGGCTGGTGGTAAGCTGGCTGCCCAGCCGCTACGAGAGCCACGCGCGCGTCTTCGTGCAGATGCAGCAGATCCTGCCCGCGACCATGAACGCGCCGGCGCAGGACACCACCCGCGACATCGACCGGGTGCGGCAGACGCTGGTGTCGGCGGTGAACCTCGAAAAGGTGGTCCGCGGCACCGATCTCGCCAACACGGTCGCCAGCGACCGCGACGTGGCGGACCGGGTCGCTGCGCTGGCGCTCAGCATCAAGGTGACGGCGCAGCAGGATAATCTGTTCGAGATCGTCACCGCGCAGCCGACGCCCAAGCTGGCCCGCACCGTGACGCAGAAGCTGATCGACATCTTCGTCGAGCAGAACCTCGCCGGCGACCGGACGCAGACCGCGCAGTCGCTGCGCTTCCTCGACCAGCAGCTCGCCGCTCGGCAGAAGCAGCTGGCGGACGCCGACGCGAAGCGCGCCGATTTCCAGAACCGCTATCTCGGCGCGCTGCCCGGCACCGGCTCGGTCGCCGACCGGATCGGCGCCGCGCGGTCCCAGATGGCGCAGGTCGACGGCGATCTCGCCGCCGCACAGTCCGCGTTCGCCGCGGTGCAGGGGCAGCTGGCGTCGACGCCGCGCGAGATTGCCGGCGCAGGCGGTGCGGCCACGCTCGGCCCGGCGCGCGCCCGGCTCGCGGCGGTGCAGGGCCAACTCGCCGATGCGCGCGCGCGAGGCGATACGGAGAACCACCCGGACGTGATCGCGCTCAAGGGCCAGCTCGCCGCCGCCACCGCCGCCGCGCGGGGCGAACCGGCGGGCGGCGGGGGCGGGGGACAGCCCAATCCGCTCTACCTCTCGCTCCAGTCGATGTTCGCCGACAAGCAGGCCGCCGTCGCCGCGCTGCGCATCCGCAAGGCGCAGCTGCAGGGCGACCTGGACCAGCTCAACAGCAAGCTCGCCGGCGATCCGGGCGTCGCCGCCGAGCAGGGCCGGATCGAGCAGGACTCGCAGGTGCTGAAGGATCAATACGACCAGCTGCTCGCCCAGCGCGAGCAGCTCGCGCTGCGCGGCCAGGCGCAGAGCCAGACCGATCAGGTCAAGTTCTCGGTCATCGACCCGCCCACGACGCCGCGCACGCCCGCCGCGCCCAACCGGCTGCTGCTGCTGACCGGCGTGCTGATCGCGGGGCTGGCGGCGGGGATCGGTGCGGCGTTCGCGGCCGGCCAGCTGCGCCAGACCTTCCCCACCGCGCCGCGGCTGGCGCGCGCCTCGGGCATGGTCGTGCTGGGCCAGGTCGGCGAGATGGTGACGCGCGCGCAGGCCGAGCATCGGCTGCGGCGGCTGAAGCTGTTCGCGAGCGGCGCCGGCGGGCTGTTCGCCGCGTTCGTGCTGCTGCTCGGCGTCGAGCTGCTGCAGCGGGGGCTGGCGGCATGAGCGCGACCGCCCGCCGCGAACCGTCGCTCCTGGAGCGCGCCGCCAACGTCTATGCCCTGCAGCCGCGCCGTGCCGCACCGGCACCGGCAGGCGACGCGCCGACGCTCGGCGCGATCCCGGCCGAGTTCCTGGCCCGTCCCGGCGAGGACGAGGATCATTTCACGCTGCCGGAGCCTGCACCCGATGCCGCCGCGGCCATCGACCGGGGCCTGCTCGCGGAGCGGGGGATGATCGTGCCCGGCGCGCCGATCGGCCCGCTCGCGGAGGAGTTCCGCCTCATCAAGCGCCAGCTGTTCGTCACGCGCCAGCGGCTGGAGGCGAACGGCGACGCCGAAGCGGCGCGCACCGTGCTCGTCTGCTCGGCGCGGCCCGACGAGGGCAAGACCTTCTGCGCGATCAACCTGGCGCTCTCGATCGCGGCGGAACGCGACACCGAAGTGCTGCTGGTCGACGCCGATGTCGCCAAGCCCGACGTGCGCCGGCGGTTGGGCCTGCAACCCGGCCCGGGCCTGCTCGATGCGTTGCTCGACGTCGATACCGATCCCGAGACGCTGGTGGTCCGCACCGACGTGCCGCATCTGTCGGTGCTGGGCGCGGGCGCCAAGACGGCGGCCGATACCGAGCTGCTCGCCAGCGCGCGCACCCGCACGGTGCTCGCGCGCCTGCTCGCCGCCAATCCGCGCCGCATGATCATCTTCGATTCGCCACCCGCGCTCGCCGCATCGCCGGCGGCGGTGCTGGCGATGCTGGTCGGGCAGGTGATGATGGTGGTGCGGGCCGATCGCACGCCCGAGAGCGAGGTGCAGGCGGCGGTGAAGCTGCTCGACGGCTGCGCGCATATCGGCCTCGTCCTCAACAGCGTCACCTTCGTCGCGGACCGGCATCGCTTCGGCAGCTATTACGGCCAGGACAGGCCCGCATGACCCGGCTCGCCCGGATCGGCGCGGTGCTCCTGCTCGCCGCCGCGCCCGCCGCCGCGCGCGATCACGGGCGTGCCCAGGTCGTGCCCTATATCGAGCTCGGCCAGACGGCCGCCGCCGACCTGAACAGCGGCGACGTGCTGACCTGGACCTCCGTCGCCGCCGGCGTCGACGCGCGCGTCGATGCTCCGCGCGCGACCGCGCAGCTGTCCTACCGCTATGAGCGCCAGATCGCCGAGAGCGGCGGGCTGAGGGATCAGGACAGCCATTCCGGCCTCGCCCGCGCGGAGGTGCGCGTCACGCCCAACCTGACGCTCGACGCCGGCGCGCTCGCCACCCGCACGCACGCGGACGGCGGCGGCGGCGCGGCGCGGCTGTTCGCGCCCGGCGAGCGCGACACCAGCCTGGTCTATGCCCTCTATGCCGGCCCGAGCTTCGCGGCGCGGTTCGGCCCCGTCGCGCTCGCCGCCGCCTATCAGATCGGCTACACCAGGGTCGACGCGCCGCGCTTCGACGGGCTCGCGCCCGGCCCGCCGCGCGGCGGGTATTTCGACGACTCGCTCGGCCAGTCCGCCACGGCGTCGGCCGGCATCGCGCCGCGCGCGGTGCTGCCCGTCGGGCTGACGGCGAGCGCCGGCTGGTTCCAGGAACGCGCCGGCCAGCTCGGTCAGCATTATGACGACCGGTTCGGCCGCGGCGACGTGCTTGCGCCGATCTCCGCCAACGTCGCGATCGCCGGCGGCGTCGGCTACGAAGCGGTGACCACCAGCCAGCGCGACCCGCTGCTCACCGCCGCCGGCGCGCCGTTGCTCGACCCGAACGGCCGTTTCCGGACCGATCCGAACGGCCAGCGCCGGATCACCTACCGCACCGACGGCCTCTATTATGACGCGGGGGTCGTCTGGCGGCCGAACCGGCGCACGTCGGTCGCCGGCTATGCGGGCCGCCGTTATGGCAGCGGCAGCTATACCGGCGCGATCAGCTGGCAGGCGTCGCCGACCGTCGGCTTCGCCGCACAGGTCTATGACAGCGTCACCACCTTCGGCCGTCAGCTGCGCACCGGCATCGACAATCTGCCGACCAGCTTCATCGCGACGCGCGACCAGTTCGCGCAGGCGTTCAACGGCTGCACCTTCGGCACCAGCGGCGCGGCGCCGGGCGGGTGCCTGGACGGCGTGTTCCAGTCGGTCACTGCCGCCAGCTACCGCGCCCGCGGGGTCGACGCGGTGCTGAGCGCGACGCGCGGGCCGTCCACCTACGGCGTCGGCGCGGGCTATGCGAATCGCAAGCTGTTCGCGCCGGTGCAGGTGACGGGTGCCAGCATCTATGGCCGCGAGGACCAGAGCTGGTACGCCGACCTGTTCCTTCACCGCGCGCTGTCGCCCGTGTCGGGCGTCGACGCGACCGCCTTCTTCGACGATTACGACCCGGCGCAGCCCGGCGCCGACGACGTGCTGTCGACGGGTGCGACGGCGAGCTACTATCATGATTTCGGCCGGCTCGGCACGACCGCGGCGCTCGGGCTCTATGCCTTCCGGACCGGCGGGGGCGACGAGACGGCGTTGCGCGGCCAGGCGACGGTCGGCGCGCGCTACAGCTTCTGAAAGGGTCCCGAACGATGTACGAAGACCATTGGGGGCTGACGGACCGGCCGTTCCAGCTGACGCCCGATCCGCGGTTCTGGTTCGAGACGGCGACGCACCGCAAGGCGATGGCCTATCTCGGCTATGGCCTGCAGCAGGGCGAAGGCTTCGTGGTCGTCACCGGCGAGGTCGGCGCGGGCAAGACGACGCTGATCGCGCACCTGCTCGAACAGGTGGACCCGCAGGACCTGCGCGTCGTCCGGCTGGTCTCGACCGCGATCGACGCCGCCGATCTGCTCCGCAGCGTCGCGACGCAGCTCGACGTCGATCCGGCAGGGCTGGAGAAGGCGCAGCTGCTGACCGCGATCGAGCGCGGCCTCCACGCCGTCGCGCGCAGCGGCCGCCGCACGCTGCTGGTCGTCGACGAGGCGCAGGCCTTGCCCGTCGCCGCGCTGGAGGAGCTGCGCATGCTCTCCAACTTCCAGGCGGGCGGGCACGCGATGCTGCAGATCGTGCTGGTCGGCCAGCCCGAGTTCCGCGACCGATTGCACGGCGCCGACGCGCTGGAGCAGCTGAGCCAGCGGGTGATCGCGATCCATCATCTCGACCCGATGGCGGAGGGTGAGGTCGCCGATTACATCGCGCATCGGCTGTCGCTCGTTGGCTGGCGCGGGCGGCCGGACTTCGCCGCCGACGCGTTCCCGGCGCTGCACGCGGCGTCGGGCGGCATCCCGCGCCGGCTGAACCTGCTCGCGAATCGCGTGCTGCTGCACGCGGCGGTGGCGGGCGAGGAGCTGATCGGCGCGGCGACGGTGGCGGCGGTGCGCGCGGACATGGCGGCGGACCTGCCGACGAGCTCGCGTTCGCCGGTCGACCTGCCCCGCGACGTCGCACCCATCGCTGATCGGCTTGCGGTCGATCCGTCTCCGGCCGAAGCGGCGCCCGCGCCGCCGGCCGATGCCGCGCCGCTCTTCGACGCGCGCATCGCCGAGCTGGAAGCGCGACTGGAGGCGCAGGACGCGGCGCTGCGGCGCGTGCTGACGCTGCTGGTGGACTGGGTCGAGGCCGAGCCCGCCGGGGCGGCCCGCGCGCGTGCGGCCTGAGCCGAACCTCCGTCCCGCGCCCGTGCTCAACGGCCTGTCGGTCGACGTCGAGGACTGGTTCCAGGTCGGCGCGTTCGAGCGGGTCATCGCGCGCGCCGATTGGGATCGGCTCGATCCCCGCGTCGAGCGCAACACCGACGCGGTGCTGGCGCTGTTCGCCGAGAGCGGCGTGCAGGCGACCTTCTTCACGCTCGGCTGGGTGGCGCATCGCCATCCGGCGCTGATCCGCCGGATCCTCGCCGCGGGCCACGAGGTCGCCAGCCACGGCTGGGATCACCGCCGCATCTTCACCATGGACGCCGTGCAGTTCCGCGCCGATCTGGGCCGCGCCGGCACCGCGATCGAGGATGCGGGCGGCGTCGCCGTCACCGGCTATCGCGCGCCCAGCTTCTCGCTCGACGCGCGCACGCCCTGGGCGCATCCGGTGCTGGCGGAGGCGGGCTACCGCTACTCCTCCAGCGTCGCGCCGCTGCGCCACGACCATTATGGCTGGCCCGAAGCGCCGCGCTTCGCGTTCCGGCCGCTCGCCGACGCCGATCTGATCGAGCTGCCCGTCACGGTGGCGGAGATCGCCGGGCGGCGCGTGGCGACGGGCGGCGGCTTCTTCCGCCTGCTGCCCGCCGCGCTGACCGACTATGCGGTCCGGCAGGTCAACGCGGCAGGCGAGCCGGCGATGTTCTATTTTCACCCGTGGGAGATCGACCCCGCCCAGCCGCGCGTCGGCGATGCGCCGCTGCGGTCCAAGCTGCGGCACTATGCGCGCCTCGGCGCGATGGCGGACAAGCTGCGCGGGCTGATCGCGCGGCACCGCTGGGGCCGGGTGGACGAGGTGGTGGAAGGTCTGGCCATCTCCGACCGCTTCCCGCCGGGGAGGCGAGCAAGGGCGTGACGGCACCGCTCCTCAGCACGCCACTCGGCATTCGCGCGGCGGACCTGCGCGATGCGGGCGAGGCGGCGCGCATCGATGCGTTCGTTCGCGACCAGCCGGGCGCGACGCCATTCCACCTCACCGCCTGGAGCCGCGCCGTCGAGGCGGGTTGCCGCCAGCGCGCGCGCTACCTGGTCGCCGAGCGCGGGAACGGCGCGATTGCCGGCGTGCTGCCGCTGACCGAGATGCGCTCGGTGCTGTTCGGGCGGGCGCTGGTGTCGACCGGCTTCGGCGTCGGCGGCGGCGTGCTCGGGGACGCGCTGGAACCGCTCGCGGCGGGCGCATCGGACCTGGCGCAGCGGCTCAACTGCCCCTCGGTGGAGCTGCGCGGCGGCGAGGCGCCGGCGGGCTGGGCGGTGGACGACGCGACCTATGTCGGCTTCGCCCGCCCGCTCGCCGCCAGCGACGACGCGGAGCTCGCCGCGATCCCGCGCAAGCAGCGCGCCGAGGTGCGCCGCGCGCTCGGCGGCGAGCTGGAGGTGACGGTCGGCCGCGACGCGGCGGCGCTCGCCGAGCATCATCGCGTCTACGCGGAGTCGGTCCGCAATCTCGGCACGCCCGTCTTCCCGGCGGCGCTGTTCCGGGCCGTGGCGGCGAGCATGGACGCCGACATCCTCACCGTCCGGCACCGCGGCCGCGCCGTCGCGTCGGTCCTGAGCCTGTATGCCGGCGGGACGGCGTATCCCTATTGGGGCGGCGGCACGCGGGCGGCGCGCGGGCTGCGCGCGAACGAGCTGATGTATTTCGCGCTGATGGGCCATGCGCGGGCGCGCGGCTGCATGCGGTTTGACTTCGGCCGATCCAAGGCGGGCACCGGCGCGGCGGCGTTCAAGAAGAACTGGGGCTTCGCGCCCGCGCCGCTCCGCTATGCCCGCCGCAGCGACGGGCCGGCGCGCGCGGTGAATCCGCTCGATCCGAAATACGCGCTGATGGTGCGGACGTGGCAACGACTGCCGCTGCCGCTCGCCACCGCGCTCGGCCCGTGGATCGCGCGGGGGCTGGGGTGAGCGACATCCTGTTCCTTGCCCATCGCGCGCCCTACCCACCGGATCGGGGCGACCGCATCCGCAGCTACCACGTCCTCAGGCACCTCGCGGCGCGCGCGCGCGTCCACCTCATCGCCTTCGTCGACGAGCCGATCGATATGTCGCCGTTGCAAGCGGTGACCGCGAGCTGCACGATCGTCCCGCGCCGGAAGCGCCGCGCGCGCGCGACATTGGAAGCGCTGGCGACCGGCCGGCCGGTGTCGCTGACCGCGTTCGACGATCCGGCGATGCGCACGGCCGTCGCCGCCGCGCCGCGGGCCGATGCGATCTACGCCTTTTCGGGTCAGATGGCGCAGTATCTGCCCGCGCAGGGGCCGCGGGTGGTGATGGACTTCGTCGACGTGGACTCGGCCAAGTTCGCCGCCATGGCCGAGGCCGCTGCGCCGCCGTTGCGCCCGATGCTGCGCCGCGAGGCACGCCTGCTCGGCGCGTTCGAGCGCGCGGTCGCGGCGCGCGCGGACGCGAGCCTGTTCGTCACCGCCGCCGAGGCCGAGCTGTTCCGGCGCGGCGGTGGAGAGGGGCGGATCGCGGTGGTCGAGAACGGCATCGACGCCGCCCGTTTTGCGCCCGACGCCGCCTTCGCGCGCGTGGCCGACGCCGGGCCGCTGATCGTCTTCACCGGCCAGATGGATTACCTGCCCAACGTCAACGCCGTCGCGTGGTTCGCGCGCGAGGTGCTGCCGCCGGTGCGCCGCGTCCGGCCCGACGCGCGGTTCGCGATCGTCGGGCGCGCGCCGACGGCGGCGGTGCGCGGGCTGGCGCGACTGCCCGGCGTGGTCGTGACCGGCGCGGTGTCGGACGTGCGCGGCTGGCTGGCGGCGGCGGCGGTGTGCGTCGCCCCGCTCCGGCTCGCGCGCGGGGTGCAGAACAAGGTGCTGGAGGCGATGGCGATGGCGCGCCCGGTGATCGCCTCGCCGGCCGCCGCCGAGGGCATCGACCATGGCGGCACGGTGACGGTCGCCGACGGAGCGGAGCGATGGGCGGAGGTGGTCTCGACGGCCCTCGCCGATCCCGCAGCCGCCGAGGTGCAGGGCGCGGCCGCTTGCGCGCGTGTCGCTGCGCGCTACGCTTGGCCCGCGCGCCTCGCGCCGCTCGACGCACTGCTTGGGCTCGACCAGCCCACCAGGGCGGCCGCATGACCTCCCTGTCGTCATCCCCACGCAAGCGGGGACCCAGCTCCTTCGCGCGGGTGATGGGTCCCCGCTTGCGTGGGGATGACAGCGTGGGTGCGTGGCGCTCCTACCTGAGCGTTCTCGCCGCGGCCGGCGGCGTCATCTTGCTCCTCTTCCGCCATGACGTCGCCGATCTCGCGCATCTGTGGTGGACCAGCACGACCTTCGGCCACTGCCTCTTCATCGGCCCGGTCGTCGCGTGGCTGGTATGGCAGCGGCGGGCGGCGCTGGCGCAGCTGACACCCGTCGCCTGGGCGCCCGGGCTGGCGCTGGTCGCGGCGGGCGGAGCCGTCTGGCTGGTCGGCGACGCGGCGTCCGCGGCGGTGCTGCGCCAGTTCGGCCTGCTCTTCATGGTCGAGGGTGCGGTCGTGACGCTGCTCGGCCCGGCGGTCGCGCGCGGGCTGTTTTTCCCGCTCGCCTATGCCGTGTTCCTCGTGCCGTTCGGCGAGGGGCTGGAGACGCCGCTGCAGGCGGTCACCGTCGCGCTCGCGCTGCCGCTGCTCCACTTGGTCGGGGTGCCGGCGAGCGTCGACGGCGTCATCATCCATGCCGGCCGCCACTGGTTCGAGGTCGCCGAGGCCTGCTCGGGCGACAAGTTCGTGCTCGCGATGGTCGCGTTCGGGGTGCTGGTTGCGCAGCAATGCTTCGCCGGCTGGCGGCGGCGCGCGCCGTTCCTGCTCGCCTGCGTCGTCGTGCCCGTGCTCGCCAACGGGGTGCGCGCGTTCGGCACGATCTGGGCGGCCGAGCTGACCTCGGTGCCGGCCGCGACCGGGTTCGACCACATCGTCTATGGCTGGCTGTTTTTCGCCGCCGTCATGGCGGCGGTGGTCGCGCTCGCCTGGCGCTGGTTCGATCGCGCGCCCGACGCCCCCGCCTTCGATCCCGCCGCGCTGCAAGGACCCGTGCGCCACCGGCTCGATCCGCCGCTCGCGGCGTGCCTGACGCTCGCGCTCGCCGCTGCCTTTCCCGCCTGGAGCGCCGCGGCGAACCGCCCCGCGCCGCTGCCGCCGCGGGTCGAGCTTCCCGCCATCCCCGGCTGGACACGCGCGCCGCTCTCCGCCCGTGCGTCATGGCAGCCCTGGCACCCGGGCGCGGACCACACGCTGATCGGCCGCTATGTCGACGCGCGCGGGCAGGCGGTCGACCTCGCCGTCGCCGTGTTCGCCCGTCAGCGCGAGGGCGCGGAGCTCATCAGCTTCGGCACCGGCGTGCTGCGCGAGGAGGACCGCTGGTTCCGCGTCGCCGACCTGTCGCCGCTCGCGGGCGGCGAAAGCCTGCGCATCCGCGCGCCCGGCCCGGTGGAGCGGATCGTCGCCAGCTGGTATGAGGTCGGCGATGTCGCGACGGCCGATCCCATTCGCGTGAAGCTCGCCACCGCCGCCGCGCGCCTGCTCGGCCGCTCGCCGCGCGCGATCGCCGTCCATCTGTCGGCGGAGGTCGCGCCGGGGCAGGCGCCGCAGGCGGCGATCGTCCGCTTCCGCCGCGCGCTCGGGCCGCTGCCGCACGCCGCCGGCCTGCCCTAGCCATGTGCGGCATCGCCGGCCTGTTCCATCCGGGCGTCGCCAAGCCGGTCGATCCCGCCCGCGTCGCGCGCATGACCGCGGCGCTGGCGCATCGCGGGCCGGACGGGGAGGGGGTATGGACCGCGCCTGGCGTCGGCTTCGGCCACCGCCGCCTGTCGATCATCGATGTCGCGGGCTCGCCGCAACCGATGCACGACGGCGCGCTGACCGTCACCTATAATGGCGAGATCTACAATTTCGCTGAGCTCCGCGCCGAGCTGGCGGAGCAGGGCGCGCGCTTCCGCACTGCCGGCGACACGGAGGTGCTGCTCCACGGCTGGCGTGCCTGGGGGCCGGCGCTGCTCGACCGGCTGAACGGCATGTTCGCCTTCGCGCTGCATGACGCGGACGCGCAGACGCTGTTCCTCGCGCGCGACCGGCTGGGCGTGAAGCCGCTCTATCATGTCGAGCTGGCCGATGGCGCGATCGCCTTCGCCTCCGAGCTGAAAGGGCTGCTCGCGCACCCGCTCGTGCGCCGCGTGCCGGATCTCAGCGCGGTCGAGGATTACCTCGCCTGGGGCTATGTGCCCGATGACGCGTGCATCGTCGCTGGCGTGCGCAAGCTCGGGGCCGGGCAGTTCCTGCTGATCGAGCGCGGCAAGCCCGTGCCGGCGCCGCGCCGGTGGTGGCAGCCGAGCTTCGCCGATCGTGCGCGCGGCTCGGCAAATGCGCTGGCGGGCGAACTGACCGAGCGGCTGCGCGCCGCGGTCCGCAGCCGCATGGTTGCCGACGTGCCGCTCGGGGCGTTCCTGTCCGGCGGCGTCGACAGCTCGGCGGTGGTGGCGCTGATGGCGGAGGTCTCGGCCAAGGCCGTCACGACCTGCACGATCGGCTTCGACGAGGCCGGGCATGACGAACGCCGCCATGCCGACGCGGTCGCGCGCCGCTTCCACACGGATCATCGCACCCGCATCGTCCGCCCCGACGATTTCGCGCTGATCGATACGCTGGTCGACGCCTTCGACGAGCCGTTCGCCGATGCCAGCGCGCTCGCCACCTATCAGGTCGCCGCGCTTGCCCGGGAGACGGTGACGGTGGCGCTGTCGGGCGACGGCGCGGACGAGGCGTTCGCGGGCTATCGTCGCCAGCGTTTCCAGGCGCGCGAGGAACAGGCGCGGGCGTTCCTGCCCGCGGGCCTGCGCCGGGCCGCCGGTGTGCTCGGCGCGGCCTATCCCAAGGCCGACTGGGCGCCGCGGCCGCTGCGCGCCAGGGCGACGCTGCTTGCCCTCGCGGCCGAGGGCGACGAGGCCTATGCGCGCGCGGTCGGCGTCACCCCGCCCGACCTGCGCGCGCGGCTCTTCTCACCCGATGCGCGCCGGCAGCTCGCCGGCCATCGCGCCGAGGACGCCTGGATCGCCGCGATGCGCGACGCGCCTGCGCGCGATCCGCTCGACCGCGCGCAATATGCCGATCTCACGCGCGGGCTCCCGGGCGGCATCCTGACCAAGGTCGATCGCGCCAGCATGGCGGTCGGGCTGGAGGCGCGCGAGCCGCTGCTCGACCATCGCCTGGTCGAGTTCGCCGCGACGCTGCCCGTCGCCATGCGCCTGCGCGGCCAGCAGGGCAAATGGCTGCTCAAGCGCGCGCTGCGCCCGTTCCTGCCGCGCGAGATCCTCTACCGGCCGAAGATGGGATTCGTGACGCCGGTCGCCGCCTGGTTCCGCGGCCCGCTCGCCGAAGCCGCCGCCGCGCTGCCGCGCTCGCGGATGCTCGCCGATACGGGCTGGTTCGATCTGGCGGTCCTCGCCGATCTCGCCGCCCAGCACCGCGCCGGCCGCGCCGATCACGGCCGGACGCTATGGCAGTTCGTGATGCTGGAGAAGAGCCTGACGCGCGTCTTCGGCTGACGCGCCTAGCGCAGCTTGGCGATGTTCAGCCCGTCCTGCTTGGCACGATCGCGCACCGACTCCTCGCTGCGCTTGAGCGCCTTGGCGATCGCCTTCAGCGCCATGCCCTTCTTGGCGAACCCGTGCAGCTTCTGCAGCTCTTCCGCCGTCCAGGGCTGGCGGTGGCGTTCGAACGTATCGCCTTTCGCCATCAGCGGGTGATCCCGCGCATCCACAGGTCGAACAGCTCGGGCCAGCGCGAGCCCGGTAGCGCGCGGGGCAGGTAGGCAGGACCGAAGCCGTGCCCGCCCTGCTGGAAGAAGTGGGCCTCGACCGGCACCCGTTCCTCCCGACAGGCCTGCATCATGGCGATGGGCGACGCGGCAGGAACAACAGGATCGTCGAGCGCATGGACGATGAACACCGGCGACGTGTTGCGGTCGACCCGATGTGAGGCGTCGAACCGCGCCGACGGGTATTTGCCGACCCGCATCAGTTCGCCCGATGTCTCGGGATAAATCAGCCCGGCGAAGGCGGGCTTGGCCTCCAGTTCGTCGGCGCCGTCGACGCGGGCGTAGACCGGGTCCATCCACGCCACCGCCAGGCTGGCCGCGAGCAGCCCCCCTGCCGAGAAGCCGACGCAGCCGATCTTCGCCGAGTCGACGCCGAACCGGGCCGCGCCCGCGCGGATCAGCCGCATCGCGCGCTGCCCGTCCTGCAGCGGCACGTCCTCCGGCTCCAGCCAGCCCTGGCCGGGCAGGCGATAGCCGAGCACGAACACCGTCACGCCCAGCGGCGCGAACGTCCGCGCGACGTTGATCCCTTCATTCTCGATCGAGATGAACTGATACCCGCCGCCCGGGATCGCCAGCAGCGCCCGCCCGTCCGGCCGTGCGGGACGATAGACGCCGACGACGGGATCGGCGACGCCGGTCAGGTGAAGCTCGCGCCGCGGCGGGTCGCCCGAGACGGTCGAGACCGCTGCGGGCAGGCGGCGCGGCGCGTTCGGGATGCGTCCGGCCGGCCAGAGCGTGAACGACTCGGCGGGCGGCCACATCGTCGTGGCGCCGGTTGCCGCGTCCTGTGCGCCGGCCGATGCCGCGAGCGTCACCCCGACCGCGCCCGCCACCACCGTTCGCCGGTCCAGCCCCTCAGTCATGGAACACCGCCGTCGCCGCGTGCAGCGTCAGCGCGACGAGGCACAGGGTGGAGAGCAGGAACAGCGCGAAGCGGACGATCACGCGGTTGAACGTCGCCTGCACCAGGCTATGCGCGATCCGCAGGCCCACATAGCCCCAGGCGAGATAGACGTTCAGCGGGAACGCCGTGCCCGTGAACGCGATCACGAACGCGACCGCGTAGAAAATGGTCGGCTGCTCGGTCAGGTGGTTGTAATTGTGCGCTTTCCACTGCGCCCTGGCGGGCAGGACCCCGTCCGCGTCGGCGCCCTTGCCGCCGACCAGCTTGCGCAGGTTGACCCCCGCCGCCTTCATCGCCGGCAACCGCGTCCCCACCGCCCAGACCAGCATCACCAGCGTCCAGGCGATCAGCACGACCACCGGCTTCAGGATCTCGCTCTGCATCGCCGTCTCTCCCCGCCGTGATGCTGCCCGATCGACGGCAGGACGGCAATGGGCGCTCAGGCCTGCTCGATCGCCATGATCTCGATCGCGTCGGCCCGGCCGGCGAAATCGGCCCGGTCGCCCACGCCCGCGCCGATCAGCGCCCGCGCGAGCGGCGCCTGGAAGCCGACCAGCCCGGCGGGGGGGTCGGCCTCGTCGCCGCCGACGATCGTGACGCTCCGCTGCCGTCCGTCGAGCCGGATCGTCACCCGGGAGCCGATGCCGATCCCGTCGGGCGGCGGCGGCGGCGCGACCTCGGCGGTGGCGCGGCGCGTCCGCCAGTAGCGCAGGTCGCGCAGCAGCGCCGGGCGCGACGCCTCGTCGCCATGCGCAGCCGCAGCCTCCAATTCCGCGATCTTCGCCTCGATCAGCGTCAGCCCGCGCGCCGTGACCAAGTTCGGCCCCGGCGCGATCGGGATTTCGAACGTCGGCTCCTTATGCTCGTCATCGCTCTCGCGCCGGAAGGCGACGCTCACGCGAACAGCTTCGCCCAGCGGCGCTCCGGCCGATCCTTCCAATGCCCGCGATGATAGGCGTCGCTCGCCAGCAGCGGCATCACCGAGCCGGCCTCGGCGAACACCATCTGCTCGATGCCGGTGTTGACCTTGCCCCAGCT
>NZ_CAXUEK010000040.1:0-24602 GCF_964250165.1 uncultured Sphingomonas sp.
TGTCGAACTCGTCCTCGATCGCCGCGACGAAATCCATCACGGTCAGGCTGTCCCATTCCAGATCGGTCTGGAAGGTCGTCGCCTCGCTCAACGCCACGCCCTTCTTGTTGAAGGGCGCGATCTGCGCCTCGACAGTGGCTAGGATTTGGTCGCGGTCGCTCATGAGCCTCCCGGTAACGGCGCAATGCGGCCAAGGCGAGGCGCTATAGCAACCCTTCCGCGCGATACCACCGCGCGGTGGCGGCGAGCGCCTCGGGAGTAGCGCACTGCGGTCGCCATACGTCCGGGGGCGGCCGATCGTGCGCCACCCAGTCGGGATGGCAGAAATAGGCGACCCGGTCGCGGGTCAGCTTCGCTCTGGCGCCACGCAGCGCCCGGTCGGCGACGGCAGCGGCGCCCAGCAAGGGGCGGGGTAGGGGGAGGGGGAGCACGCGCGCGCCGACCGCCGTGCCGATCGCGCGGGCGAGGTCGCGATGATCCCAACCGTCCGGCGCGCCGTCGTCGGGCTCGACGACCCGACGCAGGAGCGCGTCGCCGGCGGCGAGGGTGAGCAGCAGGCGCGCGAGGTCCTCGACCGCGAGCAGCGACATGCGGCCGCCGGCGGGCGGCAGTGGGACGATGTGGCGACGCGCGAGGCGGAACAGCTCCAGCAGCTCGAGATCGCGCGGCCCGAAGATCGCGGGCGGCCGCACGATCGTCCAGTCGAGCCCGGACTCCGTCGTCCGCGCATCGGCCTGCGCCTTGGACCAGCCATAGGCCGACAATCCGGGCTCGCGCGCGGCCAGCGAGGAGACGGCGATGAAGCGTTTCACGCCCGCGGCCTGGGCGGCGGCGAGGATGCGCTCGGTCCCGGCGATGTTGCCGGCGGCGAAGCCGGCGCGATCGGGCGCGTTGACGACGCCCGCCACGTGGATTGCCGCGTCCGCACCCTCGGCGAGCGCGCCGGGGCTGGCGAGGTCGCCCTCGATCCATACGACGCCGTCGCGCGGCGGCTGCGGCCGGCGGGTGAGCGCGCGGACGCGGTGACCTTGGGCGAGCGCCAGTTCGAGGACATGGCTGCCGACGAAGCCGGTGCCGCCGGTGAGGGCGAGATGCATGGCACCGACGCTAGTCCGTCGCGCCATCCGGCGCCACGTCAGCGGGCGAAGATCTCTGCATGGGACAGGACGATGCCGAGGGATACCAGCGTTACGTCATACGGCTCGTCATGATCGTCATCGGTCCAACTGCGCGATCCGGTGCGCTGCAAGACGCGAAGGCGCTCGGTTGCGATGTCGACCAAGACGATCGTGTCGACGCTCGTCAGCGCCTTATACTCCGGTAATTTAGGTCGTGAACCCATAAATCGTGCCTGTTTCCCGCGCGGCGGGTTGTAGCTATGCTGTGCCCGGCGAGGGGGCAGGATGACGACACGAGAGTTCGTTGAAGCGTGCAAAGAAGAGCGTGACGCTTTGCTGGCGCTGTATGCGGATCAAGGGTCTGCATCGGCGGTGAGCGCTCATCTTCATGCGGCCAACTTGAGCCAACAGCAGAGGGCGGAGGTCATTGCGGCACTCGACATTGCCCTCACCGATACGTTCTACACATTGTTGATAGGTCTTGCAGGTGCGGGTTCTCTTGGGGGTTCGCAGCAGGAGTATCGCCTTTCTGACGAACATTCACGGCCGATCTCCCCCGCTGGGGATGACGATCTGGAAGCACTGGCGTTTGAGATTTTTCAGTCGGATCAGTGACTTTCCCACTTCACCCGATATGCCGATTATGATTCAGCATCGGCATGAGCCGATATGACCTGACCGACTTCGAGTGGCGCGTGATCGAGCCGCTGTTGCCCAACAAGCCGAGAGGCGTGCCGCGCGTCGATGACCGCCGCGTACTGAACGGCATCTGCTGGGTGCTGCGATCCGGGGCACCGTGGCGCGACCTGCCCGAGCGATACGGGCCACGAACGACCTGCTACAATCGTTTCAATCGATGGCGGCAGGCAGGTGTGTGGGACCGGCTAATGGACGCCATCAGCGCCGCGCACGACGGCCAAATCCAGATGATCGACAGCACTTCCATCCGGGCGCACCAGCAGGCTGCGACGGCAAAAAGGGGGGTCCAGATCATTGTCTCGGTCGCAGCCGAGGCGGGCTTACAACCAAGATCCACGTCGTCGTCGATGCGCAGGGGCTCTCGATCCGGCTCGGCCTCACCGCAGGGCAGACGCACGACGGCCAGATCGTAGACCGCCTGCTCGATCACCTCGGCCCGCACACCATCGTGCTGGCGGACAAGGCCTACGACGCCGACCGCATCCGCGGGCTTATCCAGGACCAGGGCGCCACGCCCAACATCCCGCCCAAGAGCAATCGCAAGTGGAAGCCCTGCTTCAGCAAACGGCTCTATCGCGAGCGCAACCTGATCGAGCGCTTCTTCTCCAAGCTGAAGCACTTCCGTCGCGTCGCCACCCGCTACGACAAGCTCGCCGCCAACTTCCTTGCAATGGTCCAGCTCGCATCAATGCGGCTGTGGCTGCGCACTTATGAGTCTACGGCCTAACGCGCAGGTCAGTGCGAGACGTCCCTGACGACAATACTTCAAATACTACCCGAGGGTCGTCGAAAGACTTGGCGTCGTCATCCTCCCGCCCGTCATGACCGCAGAAGACCGTTACGTCCGGGTAGCGGATCGAGCGGTCGTGCGTCCGGATCGCCATGTCTGACTTATACGGGGTGCATCGGCTTCCCCGCAGCCTAACCGTCAGCGCAACCAGAATGGCGGCCTGCACACGCGCGTGCCGGGCCGTGCCGCCCGCCATCATGCGGATGATGCCGTTGTCCAGCTCGGCCTTGCGTTCGCCGAAGTCGATCTGCAGGAATTCTTCGGCGGTCAGCAGTGGGTAATCGGGGTTGCGTCGCCATCGGGCACTCATAGCAGACCGCGACATCGGCTCAAACCGGCGACCACTCCACCGCGTCCTCGCCTTCTTCGTCGGTGGGGATCGCGGCGGGGCCCGGGCCGATGGCGTCGAGAAGCTGGTCGAGCGCCCAGTCGAGGCCGGTGCCGGCGGCGGCGGAGAGCGGGATGACCGGGCGGCCGCTCGCCTCCTCCAGCTCGCCGCAGAGCGCGGCGATCAGCTCGTCGTCGAGCGTGTCGATCTTGTTGAGCGCGAGGACATAGGGCTTGTCGTCCAGCCCGGCACCATACGCCGCCAGCTCGTCGCGCACGATGCGCCAGCTCTGCGCCACGTCGGCATCCTGCGCGTCGACCAGGTGGAGGAGGACGCGGCACCGCTCGATATGTCCCAGGAAACGGTCGCCGATGCCCGCCCCCTCGGCCGCCCCTTCGATCAGGCCGGGGATGTCGGCGATCACGAACTCGCGCTGGTGGTGGCGCACGACGCCGAGCTGCGGGCGCGTGGTGGTGAACGCGTAGGCGCCGACCTTCGCCTGCGCGTTGGTGACGGCGTTGATGAAGGTCGACTTGCCGGCATTGGGCAGCCCGACCAGCCCGGCATCGGCGAGCAGTTTCAGCCGCAGCCAGACCCAGGCCTCCTCGCTCGGCCAGCCGGTGCCGTGCTGGCGCGGTGCGCGATTGGTGGAGGTCTTGTAGCTGGCGTTGCCGCGCCCGCCGTCGCCGCCGCGGAAGAAGACGACCTGCTGGCCGACCTGCGTCAGGTCGAGCAGCAGCGTGCGCTCCTCGTCGTCGGCCAGCACCTGCGTGCCGACGGGCACGCGGATCACGAGGTCGTCGCCGCCGGCGCCGGTCCGGTTGCCGCCCGACCCGCCCGAGCCCCGCGGCGCACGAAAATGCTGGGTGTAGCGGAAGTCGATCAGGGTGTTGAGCCCGGCCACCGCCTCGAACACGATGTCCCCGCCCTTGCCGCCGTTGCCGCCGTCGGGGCCGCCATATTCGATGAACTTCTCGCGCCGGAAGGACACGGCCCCGGGGCCGCCGGAACCTGAGCGGACGAAGATCTTGGCTTGGTCTAAGAAGTGCACCGTTGGCGCTTAGCCGCTTTGGCCTGCCGACGTCACCCCGTGCGGATTGACGAGGGTTGCTCCCGCCGGCGGACACCTTCCGCCGAGATGTCGAGCCCATGGGTCCGGGTCAGCGTTCGCCACGGCGTCAGCGCGTCATCATACGCGACCCGACGATCGCACGTCTGCCAGCTCGTGCAAGGCGCCCGGTTCGGCTCTTCATCCCGGGCGATCCCGGCGAGCCGACGCAGCTCGGTTCGTACTTCTTGCCCGGTCCCGAAGGTCGCTCCCGGCGCGCCATGCGCCTCGTCCTCGATCGCGAAGATCACCCCCGCCCCGCCACCAGCATCCCCCGCGCCAGCACCCGCGCCCGGTCCCGCGGCACCCCCAGCGCGCGCGCCAAGGGCCCGCCCAGCAGCGCGTTGCCCAGCGCCATCAGCACCAGCGTCAGCGTCTCGTCCGCCAGCGGGGCCTCGTCCTTGTGGTCGGCCGCGAGGTCGTCGACCAGGTCGTGGATTGCGGTCAGGATCGGGTCGAGCGCGTCCTCGTTGCCGCTGAGGATCATCCAGCTCGCCAGCGCCCCCGCGCCGCCGGTGTCGAACGCGTCGAAGGCGAGGTCGACCACTTCCTGCGGATTGGGATTATCCGCACGGCGCTGGCGCAGCACCGCCTCGCGGATGGTGGACGTGATGAACGCCGCCATGCGCGCGATCAGTGCCTGCTGCAGCCCGTAGGCGGAGCCGAAATGGTGCAGGACGTTGGCGTGCGTGCGCCCGATCCGCGCCGCCACCGCCTTCAGCGTCACCGCCTGCGGGCCGCTCTCGACCAGCAGCGCGCGCGCGGCGTCGAGCGCGGCGTCGCGCGACGCCTCGGGGGAGAGGCGGCGGCGCGGCAGGGATGTGACGGACATGGCCGATCAGTGTCGGGGAGATGGTGCGAAAATACAATCCTCCCCGGGATGGGGAGGGGGATCGTCGGCGTGAGCCGGTGGGGGAGGGGGTTCCGAACCAGGTGCATCGCTTGTGACGGAACCCTCTCCACTATCGCTAGCGCGATGGTCCCCTCCCCGCAAAGCGGGGAGGATCACAGCGCCAGCTCGAAGGTGACGCAATCCACCTCCTCGCCGCGCGCGAAGCAGGGCAGGCGGCCATGGCCGGTCTCACGGAAGCCGAGCTTGCGCAGGACGTGGCCCGACGCCGGATTGTCGACCATGTGGCGGCCGAGCAGCCTGGGCAGGCCGAGCGCGTGGCGCGCGATGGCGACGGCGGCGCGGCCCGCCTCGGTCGCATAGCCGCGGCCCCAGGCGGCCGGCGTGAGCCAATAGCCGATCTCGGGCGCTTCTCCGTGCGGATGCAGGCCGATGCCGCCGACCAGCTCGGGAGCGACTTCGCGGTCGTGCGCGAAGATCAGCATTGCGTGGTTGCCTGGTCGTGGCGGCGTGCCGAGCCAGGTTTCCGCATCCGCCAGCGTGTAGGGCCAGGGCAGGCGCGACAGCTTGAATGCCACCGCCTCGTGCGCGATCGCGGCGGCAAGCGCGGGCGCGTCCTCCGGCCAGCCGGGCCTCAGCGTCAATCTATCCGTACGGGCGAACATCGCCGGCTCCCCTTTCGTCACGGCCGCCCGAGCACGTCCCGATGACGCGTCCGCGACAGCCTGGCTGAGGGAGCAAAGAAAAAGGGAGCCGGGGCGGACCCGTCTCCCTTGTTGGCTGGTCCGATGGACCCGGGTCGCCCTGGTGGGCGACCCGCATGGTACGCCCGATTATTCGGCCGCGACGGCCATGTCGTCGGCCGGCGCGACGTCGTTCGCCGCCAACACGACCGAACAGAATTTTCGGCCGAGCTTGCCCTCGGCGAACGCCACGCGGCCGTCGACGAGCGCGAACAGGGTATGGTCCTTGCCCATCCCCACATTGCGGCCAGGATAGAATTTCGTGCCGCGCTGGCGCACCAGGATGTTGCCGGCGACGCAATCCTGCCCGCCGAACTTCTTCACGCCGAGGCGCCGACCCGCGGAGTCGCGACCATTGCGCGACGAGCCGCCTGCTTTCTTATGTGCCATCTCAGATGCTCCTTCGCGCCGCTCAGCCGACCGACACGATCTTCAGGATCGTGTGCTGCTGGCGGTGCCCGTTGCGGCGGCGGTAATTGTGGCGGCGGCGCTTCTTGAAGACAATGACCTTGTCGGCCTTCGCCTGCGCGACGATCTCGGCGGCGACGGTCAGGCCGGCGGCGTCGCGCAGCTCCGCGCCTTCGCCCGCGAGCAGCACGTCGCCCAGCGTCACCGACGCTCCAGCTTCGCCGTCCATCCGATCGACGACGATCTTGTCTCCGGCGGCGACGCGATACTGCTTGCCGCCCGTGCGCACGATTGCGAACATGGCCTTGGTCACTTCCCGACTGTCATTACCCCGCGAAGCCACGCCTCGCCGGGAAAGCGCGCCTGCTAAGGGGGCGGGCGGCGGCTGTCAACCGCAACGCTGGCTGTTCGCGCTCCTGAACGCCACCCCGTCGGACGAGCCCGGCTGGCCGCCGTGGCGAATCCGGCTCGGGCTTGCGCACGAGTAGGCCGGCCGCTCAGTGCTTGTGTTCGCTCCGCAACCGGTACCGCCCGTCCTCGTAACCGGTGAAGATGCCGGCGATCGCGGGGTGGTCCACCGGCTCGTCGCTGTCGTCGGGCACCAGGTTCTGCTGGCTGACATAGGCGACGTAGCTCGATTCCATGTTCTCGGCGAGCAGGTGGTAGAAGGGCTGGTCCTTGCGCGGGCGAATGCCTTCGGGGATCGCCTGGTACCATTCCTCGGTATTGGCGAAGACGGGATCGACATCGAAGATCACGCCGCGGAAATCGAACATGCGATGCCGCACCACGTCGCCGATCGTGAAGCGCGCGAGCGCGATCGGCGGGGCGGCGGGATCGGCCCGGGTAGGCTGGCCGGCGGTGGGGTGACGCGACATGAGGCCTATTTAGGACACGGCGGAACGCGCGCAAGCGGATGCTTGCGAGCGCGAGGGCTTTGCTCTACGGGCCGCCGCTCGACCGGCCGCCGCCCGTGCGCGGGCCTCGCGGAGAGGTGCCAGAGTGGTCGATTGGGACGGTCTCGAAAACCGTTGTGCCTTTACGGGCACCGTGGGTTCGAATCCCACCCTCTCCGCCACTCGCCGCCGATTGCACGCCTTTGCCGCCGTCGCTACGCCGCGCAGTCGCAGAATATCGGCGTCCAGGAAAACAATCGGAAGCGCCAGCATCAGTCCTCGCTGGGATCGCGCATCGGTCGTCAGGCGGCTCGCTTCTTGCTGCGGAAGAAGGTCGTTCCCGGTCCGATAAGATCGGGATTGATCCCACTTTCCTGCGCTGCGAGCCGTTGTATGATTTGCCATATCTCTGGGTCGGTGAGGCGCGCGCCGTCGCGTGCGAGTCTACCGCGGTTCTGGTCCGTGACCATCCGAGCCAGATCGCCGATTGTGTTGCACCCGTGAGGCAGTCGGCGGCGGTCGCTGTGCCGTAACCAGAGCCCCCCATAGGCACTTGCTCCAGCGGCAAAAATACGAAGCGGCGGTGGCAGCGTCGAAAGGGCGAGAACGGCAACCGCGGCGACAAAACAAAGACCGCCTACGATCCCAAGCCATCCGGCTCTCGTCGTGGGCATCTTCAGGCCGGTCTCGGCTTCCAAATCGTTAAAGGCTTGGCGCATGCGCTTACCGACAAGTCCCGCCACCGGCGTTTCCGGCCCGACTTCCCGCCCAAGGCCAAGCGCGCTGCGAATCCTGTAGAACGTCATCTGAGTGGCGCAGATTGTGCCAGCACGACCACGAGCCGCGATTTGGGCGACGACGTGCTCACGCACCTCACCGAACGTCGTCCACGGCAGACGTGATCGCAGGCGGATGTCGAAGACGCGCTCGATTGCTTGGCAGAAGTCGACGTCGTCGCCGTCGCCGATCCAGTCCACAGTATCAAGCATATGCACCATACTCACCGCTCCGCGTCGTCCGAGGGCTCCCATGCGGTCCTAGACCTTGCTTCGATCCTGCCATCATAGTGCTATGGCGTAAACGTAGTGATCATCACTATCGTCCGTGGCCCGCCACGGCGCAGCTGCAACCGATGTCGCGGCTTCGCCGCGGCGGGACCTGGCTCAGTCCGCCAGCACGCGGTCGCGGCCCGCCTCCTTGGCGCGGTAGAGCAGCGCGTCGGCGCGGGCGAGCGCCGCTTCCAGTCCGGCGGGATCGGCGGGCAGCGCGACCGCGCCGGCGGAGAAGGTGATGCGGCCCATCGGCTCGTCCGTCTCGCGCAGCTTGAAATGGCGGGCGCCCAGGTCCGTCCTGGCGCGCTCGATCAGGGCCACGCCCTCGGCCAGACCGGCGCCGAGCACGACCAGGAACTCCTCGCCGCCCCAGCGGCCGACGAAGTGACCCTTGAGCGTCTCGCCCAGCGAGTGGGCGACCATCTTCAGCACGCGATCGCCGACCGCATGGCCGTAGCGGTCGTTACAGGTCTTGAACCGATCGATGTCGCAGATCGCCAGCACCGCAGGCCCGCCCGCCCGGACCGTCGCCGCCAGGTGCGCGTCGATGCCGCGCCGGTTGGGCAGGCCGGTGAGCGCGTCGCGCCCGGCGTCACCCTGCGCCGTCTCCAGCTGCTGGCGCAGGTCGCCGAGCTCGGCCGTTGTCGTCGCCAGCGCCTGCTCCGAGCGGCGAGCGCGCTCGATCGCGACCAGCGCCAGCTGCTCCAGCGTATCCGGGCCGGCGGTCGCCAGCTCGGGCAGCCGATCGGTCAGCTCGCGGCTGAACTCGCCCGTGACGGCGGAGGCGGAGGCGGCGAGATCGGCAAGACGCAGTGCCTGGTGGCGGAGCCGGTCCGATCCGGGCGGGGCGGCAGGCGCCGGTGCGGCGGTCGCGACGTGGCCGAGAAACTCCTCATACAGCGTCGCCGCCTCGACCTGCTTCAGCCGCACTCCGCCCTCCAGCAGCGCATCCACGGTGCGGGCGAGCTCGGGATGACCGCCGTCGCGGCAGGCGAAGGCGAGTGCGTAATTGGCGGGCGACGGGGGCAGCCGCTGGACATCCAGGAATCCCAATGCCTGCTCGGATACCGCCTTGATCGCCTTCACCACGCCTAGTCCCTAGCCGCTGCTCTCGTTGCCGGACCAACCCTAAATCCGGGTTAAGGCAGCGACGGCCCGACCGGTCGAGTCGCCGGCGCCGGCCGACCGGGAGTCAAGTACCCGCCTGACGGACACGCGCGCGCGCCGTCATTGCCGGGCTGCACATGACGGTGTCGGGTGGCGGAAGACGCTGGGAACCCCCGTCGCTTGGTGCTAATTCGTATGGGGCGCGGCGTTTTACCTCGTCAATTTCGTCGTCGCGACGCCACCGGAGGCAAACATATGCGTTCGACCCTGCAGCTTGCCTCGTCACTGCCGGCGCCGTGATCGCCGTCGCCCCGGCGGAGGCGACCGTCACCACGGTGCAGGTGAGCGGCATCGTGTCCGGCACGAGCTTCATCTGGCCGACGGGGCTTGAGGGGTGGATGGCTCCCGTTGTCACGCCGTCGTTCACGTGGGATCTGCAGGAGGGCGGCAACGATTTCAGCTACGGCTCGGTCCGTAGCGAGGGACTGTTCACCGGGACGATCACGGACGTCGCCGGGGTGCTGACCGGGCAGAACCTTCGATATACCTACAGCTCCTGCGCGCCGAGGACGGAGCAGGATGGGTGCCATGACGATGCCGGCATCGCGGCGACCTTTCTCGTCAGCGGCGGCGTTCCCGAGCCGGCGAGCTGGGCGATGATGGCGGCCGGCTTCGCCGCGGCGGGAGTCGCGCTGCGCCGGCGGCCGGTCGGGCGCGCCGTGGCCTGAACGACGCGGCCGAACCGGCGGCGGTTGACGCGCTTGTCACTTGCGCGCGCGGCGCGGGGACGGCACTCGCGGCGGAATGGCGGAACGGGCGGTCTTCTATGATGTGTCGGGGCGGCGGCGGCGGCGTTTCGGCCTCGCCACGCTCGCCTTCGCGGCGCTGTTGCTGCTTGCAGCCATCGCGTTCGCGGGCACCATCGTCGAGGTCGCGCCGCAATCGCAGCTGCCCTTCCAGGTCGAGCACGGCACGCCCGCGCCGCCGGGACGCAACGGCGACTTCCTGCGGCGTTCCGACCGTTCGCTCCGGCGCACCGCTCGCGTGGTGCGGCGGCTGTGGAGCGGCTCGGCGGCGGACCCCAACCGCCCGCTCGCGATCGGCTTCCATGCACCCTGGGACGACGCCAGCGCCGCCACGCTGCAGCGGCATGTCGAGGAGCTGGACTGGCTGATCCCGGGCTGGGTCTCGATCACCGGCCCCGACCACCGCGTCACCACCTTTCCCGACATTCGCGGCCGCGCCATCCTGGCGCGGGCGCTGCATCGGCCGGCGCTGCTGCCGATGATCCAGAACGCGATCGAGGGGAATTGGGACGGGCCGGGCATGGCGGCGCTGCTCCACGATTCCGCCGCCCGCGCGCACCTGCTCGACCAGGTAGAGGCGCTGCTCGCCGCGAACGGTGCGCAGGGCGCCTTCTTCGATTTCGAGAACCTGCCTGTGGCCGCCCAGCCCGACTATCGCCTGTTCCTGGCGGAGACGCACGCGCGCTTTGCCCGGCGCAACTGGATCGCGGCGATCGCGGTGCCCGCGGACGATCCGGACTGGGACCTCGCCGCCTATGCCCGCGTCGCCGACAAGCTGTTCCTGATGGCCTATGACGAACATTATCAGGGCGGCCCCGCGGGACCGATTGCGTCGCAGGGCTGGTTCGAGGCCGTGGTGGCCCGCGCGCAGCGGGTGGTGCCCCCGAACCGGCTGATCGTCGCCGTCGGCTCCTACGCCTATAACTGGACGGCCGGATCGACCGACACCGACGCGGACTCGGTCGAAGAGGCGTGGCTGACCGCGCGCGACAGCGGCGTCACCCCGATCTTCGACGCCGCCAGCGGCGACAGCCATTTCAGCTATGACGAGGCGGGTGCCCATCACGAGGTGTGGCTCGCCGACGGCGCATCGGTGCGCAACCAGGTCGCGGCGCTGCATCGGATGGGCGTGCGCTCGATCGCCCTGTGGCGGCTGGGCAGCGAGGATCCCTCGCTGTGGAACTTCTGGGGCCGCGACAATCCGGTGCTGCCGGCGGCGAGCGTGATCCAGCAGATCCCGGCCGGCACCAACGTCGATATCGAGGGCGCGGGCGAGATCCTGCGGATCGGCGGGCTGCCGGTCGCCGGCCGGCGCCGCATCCAGACCGACGCGATGGGCACGGTGGTCGACGAGCGCTTCGATCAGCTGCCGAGCCCCTATCAGGTGCAGCGCACCGGCTTCCGCCACGGCCTGGTGGCGCTCACCTTCGATGACGGGCCGGATTATTACTGGACGCCGCGCATCCTCGACGTGCTCAAGGCGAAGCAGGTGCCCGCGACCTTTTTCGTGATTGGCGAGAACGCGCTGACCGAGCGCGGGCTGCTGCAGCGCGAGCTTGCCGAAGGCCATGAGGTCGGCAGCCACACCTATACGCATCCCAACCTGGCGCAGGCGACGCCGGGCGAGACGCGGCTGGAGCTGAACGCCAACCAGCGCCTGTTCCAGGCGTTCACGGGCCGCTCGCTGCGCCTGTTCCGGGCGCCCTATTTCGGGGATGCCGAGCCGACCACGGCGGACGAAATCGTGCCCGTCGCCGAGGCCCAGCAGATGGGCTATCTGTCCGTCGGCCTGCATGTCGATCCCGGCGACTGGAAACGGCCCGGCGTCCAGCAGATCGTCGACGCGACGCTGGACCAGATCACCAGCGGCGCCGCGACCTGCCCCGTGGACGGTCAGGAGAATTGCAGCCGCAACGTCGTCCTGCTGCACGATGCCGGGGGCAATCGTTCGCAGACGGTCGCGGCGCTCCCGCTGCTGATCGATGCGTTGCGCGCGAAGGGCTATCGCTTCGTTCCCGTCTCGGACCTGGCCGGCTGGCGCCGCGACGTGGTGAACCCGCCGATCGCCGCCAGCGACCTTGCCGCGGCGCGCGCCGATCTCGCGCTGTTCCTGGCGCTGGGCTGGGCATCGATCGCGCTGAAATGGCTGTTCACCGTCGCCATCACGCTCGGCATCGCGCGCGCGGTGACGCTGTCGGGGCTGGCGCTGGTGCAGGCGCGGCGCGAGGCGCTGAGCGTCTTCCCCCCGATCGACCCCGCGCGCCGCGTGACGGTGCTGATCCCCGCCTTCAACGAAGAGCGCGTGATCGAGCGCGCGGTGCGACGCGTGCTCGACAGCCGCGACGTGGAGCTGTCCGTCGTCGTCATCGACGACGGTTCGCGCGACCGCACCAGCGCCGTGGTCCGTGAGGCCTTCGCGGACGATCCGCGCGTGCGCCTGCTGACGCTGCAGAACGGCGGCAAGGCGCGCGCGCTCAACACCGCGCTCGCGGGCGTGGAGAGCGAGGTGGTGATCGCGCTCGACGCCGATACGCAGTTCGAGCCGACCACCATCGCCCGGCTCGCGCGCTGGTTCGCCGACCCCAAGCTGGGTGCGGTCGCGGGGAACGCGAAGGTCGGCAACCGGGTGAACCTGATCACCCGCTGGCAGGCGCTGGAATATATCACCGCGCAGAACCTGGAGCGGCGCGCGCTCGCCCGTCTGAACGCGATGACGGTGGTGCCGGGCGCGGTGGGAGCGTGGCGGACGGCGACGCTGAAGGCGGTCGGCGGGTATCCGGTCGATACGCTTGCCGAGGACCAGGACCTCACCATCGCCATCCAGCGCGCCGGCTGGCGCGTGCAGTACGACCAATATGCGGTCGCCTGGACCGAGGCGCCCGAGAGCCTGCGCGGCCTCGCCAAGCAGCGCTTCCGCTGGGCATTCGGCACGTTGCAGTGCCTGTGGAAGCATATGGGCGTGCTGGCGACCGGCCGTCCCCGCGGGCTGGCGTGGGTCGGCTTGCCGCAGGCGATGGTGTTCCAGATCCTGCTCGCCGCCGTGTCGCCGATCATCGATCTGGCGCTGGTGATGAGCGTCGTGGCGACGGTGCTGCGGGTGCACGAGCATGGCTGGGCGCAGACGCAGACCGATGTCGGCAAGATGCTGACCTTCTGGCTGATCTTCACCGCCATCGACCTGCTCTCGGCGGTGGTGGCCTTCGCGCTGGAGCGGCGCGAGCGATGGCGCCTGCTGTGGCTGCTGATCCCGCAGCGGATCGGTTATCGGCAGGTGATGTATTACGTCGTGCTCAAGGCGCTGGTGCAGGCGATCCGCGGTCCGAGCGTCGGCTGGGGCAAGCTGGAACGCAGCGGTCGCTCGGGGGCGGGGCCGGGCGATCCGCGCGCCGCCGGCAGATGACGATGGGAGACCAGTCGGAAGGTGCGGGGAACCGCTGCACCTCGGCTCGCCGCACCGCTTGCGGCGCTGAGCTGACCCGCCTACCCGGCAAAGGCCGCAGCCCGTATCGAACCGTTCGCACCTGGGCTGCGGCCTCGGGTTCGCCGCAAGGTAATAGTTTGCGGGGCGCCCCTATTCCCGGTTAGCCCCCCCTGGAAGCGCCCGCCCTACCGGCCTTCGACGGTCGCGCGAGCCTGGTCGAGCCGTGCCGCATAGGCGGTCAGCACGGCGGCCGTGCGCGCCGCATAATCGTTGGCGTCCGCGAAGCGCCGCTCCTCGATCGCCTCGCGGACGCCGGGCAGCGTCTTTGCGCCATAGCCGGTGAAGCGGCCCGGCGCATAGACGAGGTTCCGGTACCAGGGCCGTCCCGGCAGCCCGCGCTCGTCGAGGAGCAGCTGGTCGATGTCACGGAGCTGCGCGTTGAGCCGGTCGCGCCGCACCGGATCCAGCTTCGCGCCCGTGTCGGCATAGGCGCGGTCGTAGGCCGTCGCCGCCGCCTGCAGCCGGTCCACCGCATCCTCCAGCGCGGCCAGCTCCACATAGGGCGTGCGCGCCGCCGCGGCCGCCGCACCGACCGGCTTGAGCGGATCGGCGGCGAGGCGGAACGCGCCATCGGCCAGGAGCCTCTCGCGCTTGCGGTCCTCGGCACGGCGATCCTCGGCCAGCGTCTTCACCTGCGTCAGATAGGTCGAGACCGTGTCGGCGAAGTCGCCGAAGCGCTGCGGCGGCGTGTCCGCGTCCGCGACGCGCAGCACCAGCCGCCCGACCACCTTGGACAGCGCCGCGCCGTATTTCAGCCCGGGGTCGTCGAAGGTCGTCATGTGATGGAAGCTGTCATAAACCGAATGGTAGACCCCGCCGCTCTCGCTCTCGCCGCCGAAGCCCAGATCGAGTGCCGGCAATCCGAGGTGCTGGAGATAGGCCGAATAGTCGGAGCCCGAGCCGAGCGCGCCGATCGGCAGGTCGCCGCCCTTCTCGGCGGCCGCCAGCTCGGTGTCGCCCGCCCGCGACAGGCGATCGAAGGCGGCGACGCGCACCCCCGCGCGGCTGCGCTCCGCCACCGTGGCCCCGGTTTCGGGATCGGTCACGTCCGCGGCGACGACGTTGACCAGGTGCTGCCAGTCGTGGCTGCCCTCGCCATGGAGGAAGCCGCGGCCGTTGCTGTCGCTGTTGATGTAGAGCACGCCCTTGGCCTTCAGCTCGGCCGCGTGCGTTTCCGCCCATTCGGTCGAGCCGAGCAGGCCCGGCTCCTCGGCGTCCCACCCGGTATAGACGATCGTCCGCGCCGGCCGCCATCCCTGCTGCCACAGCTGCCCCAGCGCCTTGGCCTCGCTCATCATCGCGACGTTGCCCGACAAGGGATCGGACGCGCCGAACACCCAGCCGTCATGGTGGTTGCCGCGGATCACCCACTGATCGGGATATCGCGCCCCCTTCAGCGTCGCGATCACGTCATAGATCGGCGTCAGCTTCCAGTCGGACTTGACCGCCAGATGCACCTTCACCGCGCCGTCGCCGCCGAGATGATAGGCGAAGGGCAGGCCGCCGCGCCAACCGGTCGGCGCGAACGGCCCGCCCAGCCGCGCCAGCAGCTTGGCCGCGTCGGCATAGCTCATTGGCAGCACCGGGATCCTGAGGATCGTCGGCGCCGTCTGGCGGGTCAGCCGCTTCGCGCCCGGCGTCGCGCCGATGCCGGGGGTCAGCGGATCGCCGGGATAGTTGGTGATGTCCTGCACCGAGCCCCGCTGCACCCCCTGCTCGGGGCGCGCGCCGCCACGCGGGTAAACGTCGCCCGCGCCGTAGCCGTCGTCGTCGGGGTCCGAATAGATGATCGTGCCGACCGCGCCATGATCCTGCGCCAGCTTGGGCTTGAGCCCGCGCCAGCCGACGCCGTAGCGCGCGATGGCGATCTTGCCCTTCACGGCGATCCCGCGCCGGGCGAGCGCCTCGTAATCGGCGGGCATGCCGTAATTGACGTAGACCAGGTCGGCGGTGACGTCGCCGTCGCCCTGATAGGCGACATAGGGTGGCAGCGCGCCGGCGGTGTTGGCGGAGGTGTCGTCGCCGGGGACCGGGGGCTCCTGCCCGCCCAGCGTCATGTGCTCGGGCGCGACCATCTCCACGGTGGTGGTGATCGGCGTCGGGTAGAGCACCTCGAACTGCTCGAGATGCGCGTCCCAGCCCCATTCCTTGAACTTCGCCAGCATGAACTCGGCGTTGGCCTTGTCGTGCGGGCTGCCGACCTGGTTGGGGGCCGACGACATCTGCCGCAGCCAGTCGAGCTGATCCTGGCTCGACACGCCGGCGTCGAACGCCGCCTCGACCGCCTTCGGATCCGCGCCCGGCGCGAGCTGCGCGGTCGCCGCGCCGGCCAGCGCGAGCGCGCTCGCGGTCGCCAGGATGCGGAAGGTCTTCATGCGCCGTTCCCTCTTTGCCCGCGCACCATGCGGGGCCGATCCGCTTGACGCAAGTTGCCCGCCCGCAGATTCGGCTCGCCGTGAACGCAACGGCCGCGTAACCGGTCCGTTCGGCCGACGACGACAAGGGGAGAGCGGGTTGCGGATCGTCATCTGGGGGCTGACGGTCAGCTCGTCCTGGGGCAACGGCCATGCGACCTTGTGGCGCGGGCTGATCCGGGCGCTGGCGGTGGACGGCCACTATGTCACCTTCGTCGAGCGCGACGTGCCCTGGTATCGCGACACGCGCGACCTCCACGCGCTGCCGGGCGGCAGGCTGCTGCTGTATCGCGACTGGGCCGAGGTGCTGGCGGTCAAGCGCGAGCTGCTCGATGCCGACGCGCTGATCGTCACCTCCTATTGCCCGGACGCGCGGGCCGCGGCAGCGCTGATCGCGGCGGAGGGGCGGGGCACCGCCATCTTCTACGATCTCGACACCCCCGTCACGCTGGCGCGGCTCGCCGCGGGCGAGGCGGTCGCGTATCTGCCCGAGGACGGGCTCGGTCTGTTCGACCTGGTGCTGAGCTACACCGGCGGCCCGGCGCTCGACGCGCTGACGACACGGCTCGGGGCGCGCCGTGCGCTGCCGCTCTACGGCCATGTCGACCCGGCGGCGCACCGGCCCGTGCCGCCGGTGGCGATGTTCCGCGGCGACCTGTCCTATCTCGGCACCTTCGCCGCGGATCGGCAGGCCGCCGTCGAGCAGCTGTTCGTGGGCCCCGCCGCACGCCGGCCCGATCGCCGGTTCGTGCTCGGCGGCTCCAGCTATCCCGCCGACTTCCCGTGGCAGCCGAACATCCACTTCATGGACCATGTCGGGCCGGCCGATCATCCGGCCTTCTTCTGCTCGTCGCGCCTGACGCTCAACGTCACCCGACGCGACATGGCGGCGATGGGCTGGTGCCCGTCGGGCCGGTTGTTCGAGGCGGCCGCGTGCGGCGCGCCGATCGTGTCGGACGATTGGGACGGGCTCGACCGGTTCTTCACGCCGGGGGAGGAGATCCTGCTGGCCGACACCGCGGATGACGTGCTGGCCGCGCTCGACCGCGACGACACCGAGCTGCGGCGGATCGCCGACGCCGCGCGCGCGCGGGTGCTGGCGGAGCACTCCTCCGCCGTGCGCGCGCGCGAGTTCGTCCAGCGGATCGAGCGCGCCCGTCGGCCGGCGTCGGCCGCCGCGTGATGTGGGGCATCATCCCCGCCGCCGGCAACGGCACGCGCATCCAGCCGCTCGCTTTCTCCAAGGAGCTGCTGCCTGTTGGCCACCGCGTCGGCGAGGACGGCGCCGAGCGGCCCAAGGCGGTCAGCGAGTATCTGGTCGAGCGCATGATTGCGGGCGGCGCGACCAAGATCTGCTTCGTGATCTCGCCGACCAAGTCGGACATCGTGCGCTATTACGGCGGCGGGATAGGCCGGGCCGACGTCGCCTTCGTCGTCCAGCCCCAGGCCGCCGGGTTGTGCGACGCGATCTTCCGTGCCTGCCCGCTGGTCGCGCCGGACGAGCCGGTGCTGATCGGCCTGCCGGACACGATCTGGTTCCCCGCGGACGCGCTCGCGCGGCTGCCCGACGACCGGCTGTCGTTCCTGCTCTTCCCGGTCGACGATCCCTCGCTGTTCGATGCGGTGTCGCTGGGGGAGGGCGATCGCGTCGAGGAGATCGAGGTCAAGCGGCCCGGCGCGCGCTCGCATTGGGTGTGGGGCGCGATCAAGATGCCGGGCCGGGTACTGCACGAGCTGTGCGCGCTGTGGCGCGAGCCGGGGCGCGGCGACGAATATATCGGCACGCTCGTCAACGCCTGGCTGGCGCGCGGCAACGAGGCGGTCGGCGTGCGCGCCGGCGAGCGCTACGTCGATGTCGGGACGCTGGGCGGCTGGCGCGAGGCCGTGCGGATGCTGGGCGCACAGCCGTGAGCGCAGGGGACCGCTGGGCTGCGCGGCTGGCAGGCGGCGACGGGATCGCCGAGCGCGTCGCGGTGGTGGTCGCGCATCCGGACGACGAGACGCTGTGGGCCGGGCCGCTGCTGGGCCGGCTCGGCGACGGGCTGCTGATCCACCTCACGGACGGCGCGCCGGCCGCCATGACGGACGCGCGGCGGCTGGGTTTCGCGACGCGCGCAGCCTATGCGGCCGCGCGCGCGGCGGAGCTGGACGCGGCGCTGACTGCGCTCGGCTACACGGGCGAGCGGCGCGGTTACGGCGTGCGCGACCAGGCGGCGGTGCTGGTGCTGGAGGCGCTCGAGACGCGACTGACGGCGGACCTGGCCGGCGCTACGGTCGTCGTTACCCACCCTTATGAGGGCGGCCACCCCGATCATGACGCCGCCGCGCTCGCCGTGCGTCGCGCGGCGGACCGGCTCGCCATCCCGGTCGTCGAGTTCGCCTGCTACCACCAGCTGGAAGGCCAGCGCGTATTCGGCCGCTTCTGGCCTGGCCCGCGCGAGCATACCCGACCGATCGCGCCCGCAGAGGCGGCGCGGATCGACGCCGGGCTGCGCGCGCATGTCACGCAGGCGGACGTGTTCGGCGCCTGGCGACCCTCGGAGGAGCGATGGCGCGCCGCCCCGCGCTACGACTTCATGGCGCCGCCGCCGCCCGGCGAGGCATTATATGACGGATTTGGCTGGACGATGACGTCGGCCCGCTGGCGCGAGGCGGCGGCGCGGGAGCTGGCGGCGTGCTGACGCTGCTGTCGGTCAGCTATCCGCTCGCTCCCGTGACGGCCGATCCGGCGGGCGGCGCGGAGCAGGTGCTGGCCCAGCTCGACCGCGCGCTGGTCGCGGCCGGGCACCGCTCGATCGTGATCGCGCCGGACGGCTCGGCGGTGGCAGGCGAGCTGATCTCCTTGCCGCGCGTGCCGGCCGTGATCGGCGACGCCGACCGGACCGCCGCGCACGGGGCGACGCGCGACGCGATCGCCGGCGTGCTCGCGCGCGAGCGGGTCGATCTCGTCCACCTGCACGGCATCGATTTCCCCGACTATCTGCCGGCGTCCGGCGTTCCGGCGCTCGCCACGCTGCACATGCCGCCCGACTGGTATGCCGAGGGCGCGCTGACGCCGACGCGACCGCGGACGTTCCTCTCCCCCGTCTCGCATCATCAGGCGGGCCGCGCACCGGCGACGGCGCGGCTGCTCGATCCGATCCCCAACGGCGTCGACGAAGACGCCTACCGCCCCGGAGTGTCGCGCGGCGACTTCGCGGTCGTGCTCGGCCGGGTCGCGCCGGAAAAGGGCTTTCACGACGCGGCCGACGCGGCGCGCGAGGCGGGGGTGCCACTGATCGCGGCGGGCAAGCTGTTTCCCTATGCCGCGCACCTGCGCTATTTCATCGAGCAGGTGCGGCCGCGCCTCGACCGCTGGCGACGCTATATCGGTCCGGTCGCGGGCGCGCAGAAACGGCGACTGCTCCAGCGCGCGCGATGCCTGCTGATCCCCTCGACCGCGCCCGAGACCTCATCCCTGGTCGCGATGGAGGCGCTGGCGTCGGGCACGCCGGTGATCGCGTATCGCGCCGGCGCGCTGCCGGAGATCGTCGACGACGGCGTCACCGGCTTCGTGGTCGACGATGTCGCAGGGATGGCGGCGGCGATCGGGCGCATCGACGCGATCGACCCCGCCGCGTGCCGGCGGGCGGCGTGCGAGCGTTTCTCGCTGCGGCGGACCACGGCGGCCTATCTCGACCTCTACCATCGGCTCGCGGCGTGATCGATGCCGACGTGCTGCGGCGCTGCGCGGCCGGGGAGATCTCGCCGGAGATCGCGCTGGCGCAGCTGCTGCTGTCCGGTGAGCCGCCCGATCCCGACGCCCTGGCCGCGTGGGCCGAGCCCGGCCCGCTCGCGCGGCTCGCGGCGCTGGCGGAGGCGCATCGTCATCGGCTGCCCGAGCTCAGCGCGCTGGCGCGCGCCGGCTTCGATCCGGGACCCGATGCGGTGGCGGGCAGCGCCGTGCTGTTCGACCGGCTGGCGCGCGAGGCGCCCGAAGCGGGGGTGGCGTTCTACAGCTTCGGCGATCCGGCCGCGCTGGCGGCTGCCACGGCGGAGCTGGTGGCGGTGATCCGCGCCTGGGCGGACCCGGCGGGCCGGCGGGTGCTGGATCTCGGCTGCGGCATCGGCCGTGTCGCGCTGGCGCTCGCGGACGAGGCGGCGGCGGTAACGGGCGTCGACGTGTCCGGCGGCATGGTGGCGGCGGCGCGGGAACGCGCGGGTGCGCGCGTGCGCTTCGAGCAGGTCAACGGCCGCGATCTGGCCGGGTTCGCCGAGGCCAGCTTCGATTGCGTGCTCGCGGTCGACAGCTTCCCGTTCCTGGTTCCCGCCGGGCCCGAAGCCGTCGGCGGCATGGTGGGCGAGGTGGCGCGCGTGCTCGCCGCTGGCGGCGATTTTCTCGTCTTCAACTGGTCTTACCGGGGAAATCTCGTGCTGGACCGGAGCGACGCCGAGGCATTGGCGGCGGCGCACGGCTTGACGCTCGTCCGCAGCGGCGACCGGCCGTTCGCGATCTGGGACGGGACGGGCTTCCACCTGCGACGGGGCGGATGACGGGGGAGGAGCATTGGGCGCTGTGGCGGCGCGATCCGCGCGCGACGCCATTTCAATCGCCGGGCTGGCTGGACGCGTGGCAGGCGCATCTCGGCGGCGGCGAGCAAATCGACCTGACGGTGCGCGAGGGCGGACGACTGGTCGCCGCGTTGCCGATGTTCGTCTGGCACGACGGCGATGCGCGGCGGCTGGTCCCGATCGGGGCTGGGCACAGCGACTATTGCGACGCGCTGGTGGACCCCGCCGCGCCCGACGCGGTTGCCCGGCTATGGGCTGAAATCGACGCGATCGGAGACGAATGGGACGAGGTGCTGCTACCTGATCTCAGGCCGGACTCGCCCCTGCTCGGCCGCGTCCCGGAAACGTGGATCGCCATCGACGAGCCGGGCGAGGTCTGCCCGGTCCTGCTGTTGCCGGCGCACGGCCCGCTGCTGCCCGCCCTGTCCAAGTCGCAGCGGCGCAAGGTCGTCCACGATCGCCACCGCGCCACGCATGCCGGGGGAGCGGCGGAAGCGATCGTCGGATCGGAAGGGATCGCAGCGGCGTTGGACGCGCTTTTCGCGCTGCACGCGGCACGATGGAGCGCGGCGGGCCAGGGGGGGGTACTGGCCGATCCGCGCGTACAGGCTTTCCACCGCACCGCCGCGCCGGCGCTGGCGGAGGCTGGGTTGCTCCGGCTCGCGACCGTCCGCTTCGGCGGCCAGATCGTGGCGGTGCTGCTCGGCTTCGGCGACGAGCGCCGCGGCTATTCCTACATCAACGGCGTGGCCACCGACGTGCCCGGCCAGAGCTTCGGCTCGATGGCGTTCGCGACCCTGATCGAGCGGGCGGTGGCGGACGGCGCGGCCGAGTTTCACTTCCTGCGCGGCGAGGAGCCGTACAAATACCAATGGGGCGCGCAGGCGACGCGCACCGTCAGGCGGACCATCCGGCGGCGGTGAGCCGGGCGTAGAGCCCCGCCGCCAGCCGATCGCGCGCCGCTTCGCTCCAGCCCTCGACCCGCGCCGTCAGCTTGGGCTCGGTGCCCGACGCGCGCAGCAGCCACCAGCCATCCGGCTCGCTGACGCGCAGGCCGTCGGTGCGGTCCACCTTCGCATGTTCCGCGGCAAGAGCGTCCGATACACGGCTGAGCACGAATGCCTTCTCCGCGTCGGCGCACGGCAGGCGCAGCTCGGGCGTCGCGAAGGTGACGGGCAGGCTGCGACGGAATGCCGTAAGGGCGTCGGGTGCCCGCAGCGCGCGGAGCAGCCGCATCGCGACGTGCAGCGCGTCGTCGGTCCCGTCCCAGCCGTCGGCATAGAAGATGTGCCCGCTCATCTCGCCCGCGAGCGGCGCGCCCTTGCCAAGCATACGCTCGCGCACCAGCACATAGCCGGACGGCGACAGCACCGCCTGCCCGCCGGCGGCAGCGATCCCATCGGCGAGCACGCGGCTAGATTTCACGTCGAACACGATCGGCGCGCCGGGTCGCGCGCGCAGGATCGCCTGCGCCAGGAACAGCAGCAGCTGGTCGGGCCACACGATCTCGCCGTCACCATCCACCACGCCGATGCGGTCGCCATCGCCGTCGAAGGCGATGCCGAGATGGGCGTGGCGGGCGAGCACCGCGTCGCGCAGCTGGCGGAGGTTGTCCGGCACGGAGGGGTCAGGGTGGTGCGCGGGGAAGTTACCGTCCACCTCGGCATTGATGACATGGTGCTCGCCGGGCAACGCCGCGGCGAGCCGGCTCACGATGTCGCCCGCCGCGCCGTTGCCGGGGTCCCAGACCGCCCGCAGCGCCGGCGCACCCTTCGCAGCGTCGAGCAGCCGGGCGCAATAGGCGTCCTCCACCGTCAGCTGCACCGTGTCGCCGCCGGGCGCGGCCGCTGCGGGCGCCTCGACCAGCGCGCGCAACGCCGCGCCGAATACCGGCGCCTTTCCGATCAGCAGCTTGAAGCCGTTCTGGTCGGCCGGGTTGTGCGAGCCGGTCACCATCACGCCGCCGTCGAGATCATGCGCGTGGACGGCGTGATAGAGCATGCCCGTCGGCCCGCGCCCGATCGTCAGCGCCTCCGCGCCCGCCGCGACCAGCCCTGCGGTGAGCGCCGCGGCCAGCGCCGGGGAGGAGAGGCGGCCGTCATAACCGACCGCGATCCGCCGTCCGCCCCGCGCCCGCGCCGCCGTGGCGAGACGAAGCCCGAGCGCGTGCGCGTCGGCCTCGGTCAGCTCCGCGCCGACCACGCCGCGCAGGTCATAGCTGCGGACCAGCCGCAGCTGGATCTCATGTTGGAGATCAAAACCGTCAGTCTTGTCAGCAACTTGACCCAGGGTCATGGTGGTGGCGCTTTCTTCGGCGAATAGCTCCCGATCCGAGCCGAACAGCGGTCGGTCGAAATGTATTTACCTGTTTCGGTAAGGGTTTGGCGGGTAAAAAGCGCGAGGGTGAAACGTGTGGCGCTGGCCAAGGCCGGTGCCGCTCGGTTTGCGGGGTGGGGAATGCTGGATACCGAAGCCTCGTCGGCTGGCAATGCGCCGATGCTCGACGAGGGCGCGCCGGAGACGCTCACGTCGTCCTGGGCGGCCGCGACGCCCGCGCTCGCCCTGGCGCTGGCCGCCTGCGGCGCGAGCGGCGACAGCGGAACCGGCAGCACCGGCGCGGCACCGACCGGCGCGACGCCGCCGGTCATCGTGGTCGCCGCGCCGCCGACCACGCAGCAGGCCAGCCGCTTCCTCGCGCAGGCGACGATGGGCGCGACCGCCGCCGACATCCAGACGGTGATCGCCAAGGGCTATGACGACTGGATCACCGCCCAGTTCGCGACCGCCCGCACGACGACGCTGTGGGACTGGCTCACCGCGAACGGTTACAACGTCGCGGCCAATATCAATGCCGAGACGGGTTGGGATCCGGCGATCTGGAGCCAGCTGATCACCGCGTCCGACCAGCTGCGCCAGCGCGTCGGCATGGCGCTGCTCGACATGCTGGTGGTCGGCATCTCGGCGGTCAACCTGAACTGGAAGCAGTTCGCGATGGCCGCCTATATGGACGTGCTGCTCGACAACGCGTTCGGCAACTTCCGCGCGCTGCTGGACGGCATCACCTACAACGCGGCGATGGGATCGTTTCTGACGTTCCTGGGCAACCGCAAGGCGAACGCGACGACGGGGGCCGAGCCCGACGAGAACTACGCCCGCGAGCTGATGCAGCTGTTCACGCTGGGGCTCTACAACCTCAACATGGACGGCACCGTCCAGACCGCCGGCGGCGCACCGGTGGAGACCTACAAGCCGGCCGACGTCTCGGGCCTGGCGCGCGTATTCACGGGGCTGTCGCTCGCCACCTCCGACTCCACCACGCCGGCGCGCTACCGGCAGCCGTTGGTGATGACCGCCTCGATCAACGAGACCGGCACGTCCACCTTCCTCGGCGCGACAATCAGCGGCGGCGGCACGGCGGCGATCAAGACCGCCCTCGACACCATCTTCGCGCACGGCAACATCGCGCCGTTCGTCTCCCGGCAGCTGATCCAGCGGCTGGTCACGTCCAACCCGTCGCCGGCCTATGTCGGGCGCGTCGCCGCCGCCTTCGCCGACAACGGCAAGGGCGTGCGCGGCGACATGCAGGCGGTGATCCGCGCGATCCTGACCGACACCGAGGCCCGCTCCGACGCCGCGCTGGCGAGCACAACGGCGGGCAAGCTGCGCGAGCCGGTGATGCGGCTGACCGGCTGGGCGCGCGCCTATGGCGCGACCTCGCCGTCCAACGCCTGGGCGATCGGCGACACGTCGTCGACGACCAACCGGCTCGGCCAGTCGCCGGGGCGCAGCCAGACCGTCTTCAACTTCTTTCGCCCCGGCTACACGCCGCCCGCGACCGCGCTCAGCGCCGCCGGCCTCGTCGCGCCCGAGTTCCAGATTACCAACGAGCAGACCGTCGTCGCCTACGTGAACTACATGTATGCGCTGGTCACCAACGGCACGGGCGACGTGAAGGCGGATTACACCGCCATCCTCGCCAAGGCGACCGACAGCCAGGCGTTGGTCGACGACATCAACGCCACGCTCGCGGCGGGGCAGCTCTCAACGGCGACGGTCGCGTCGATCAAGGCGGCGGTGGACTCGATCGCGACCACCGCGACCAACGCCGCCCAGAACCGCGTCAACACCGCCATCCTCCTGACGCTTGCGTCGCCCGACTATCTGACGGTGAGGTGACCATGAGCTGCTTCGAGCACGACCAGTCCCGCCGCGCCTTCCTGAAGCGCAGCGGCGCGCTCGGCCTCGCAGGCG
>NZ_CAXUEK010000041.1:0-24547 GCF_964250165.1 uncultured Sphingomonas sp.
GGCGGCGCGCAGCACCACCTCCTCCTCCCCTTCCGCGAACAGGACCCGCTTGGGGTGTGCGCGCGCGCCTTCATAAGCGAGGCTGAGCACCGACGTGGTCGGGTTCATCCGCGCCCGCAGCACGGCGCGATAGGCGGCGATGTCGGCCAGCGGACGCGTCGCCACACCGGAGTCCATCGCCGCCTGCGCGACTGCGGCCGGCACCACCTCCATAAGGCGCGGATCGAACGGGGCGGGGATGATATAGTCCGGCCCGAACACGTGGCGCACGCCATAGGCGGCCGCCACCTCCTCCGGCACCCGCTCGCGGGCCAGCTCGGCGATGGCGTTGGCGGCGGCGATCTTCATCGCGTCGTTGATCGCGCTCGCCCGCACGTCCAGCGCGCCGCGGAAGATGAAGGGGAAGCCGAGCACGTTGTTGACCTGGTTCGGATAATCCGAGCGGCCGGTGGCGATGATCGCGTCCGGGCGGGCGGCGCGCGCTTCCTCCGGCAGGATCTCCGGCACCGGATTGGCCATCGCGAAGATGATCGGCGCCCTGGCCATGTCCTTGACCATCGCCGGCTTCAGCGCGCCGGCCGCGGACAAGCCGAGGAACACGTCCGCGCCGACCAGCGCCTGCATCAGATCGCGCGCGTCGGTGTCCACGGCATGCGCCGACTGCCACTGGTTGACGTCGTCGCGACCGCGATAGATCACGCCCTTGCGATCGCACAGGACGACGGCGTTCTGCCGCACCCCCATCGCCTTGATCAGCTCGGTGCACGCGATCGCCGCCGCGCCGGCGCCGTTCACCACCACCTTGATCTCGTCCATGCGCCGACCGGTCAGCCGGCACGCGTTGATGAGTCCCGCGGCGGTGATGATCGCGGTGCCGTGCTGGTCGTCGTGGAAGACCGGGATGTTCATGCGCTCGCGCAGCGTCTGCTCGATGATGAAGCACTCGGGCGCCTTGATGTCCTCCAGGTTGATGCCGCCGAAGGTCGGCTCCATCAGCTCGACGGCGTCGATAAAGCGGTCCACGTCCTCGGTCTTCAGCTCGATGTCGATCGCGTCGACGTCGGCGAAGCGCTTGAACAGCACCGCCTTGCCTTCCATCACCGGCTTGGACGCGAGCGCGCCGAGATTGCCGAGGCCGAGGATAGCGGTGCCGTTGGAGATGACCGCGACCAGATTGCCCTTGGCGGTATAGTCGTAGGCGGTCGCGGGATCGTCGGCGATGGCGCGCACCGGCACAGCGACACCAGGCGAATAGGCGAGCGCCAGGTCGCGCTGCGTCGCCATCGGCTTGGAGGAGATGATCTCGATCTTGCCGGGCCGCCCCTCCGAATGGAACAGCAGCGCCTCACGCTCGGAGAACTGGACGGACGCGTCGTCGGACATGCGCCGGTTCTAGTCAGGCGGCTCCGCCGCGTCACGCCGGGATTGCGGGTTGCAGCGTTTTCACATGCGTCGACCCACGCAGCTTGGTACGGAACGGCGATAATCGCGGTCTCAGGGGCAGGCGATGGGGGTCGATCCGGCGCTGATCGAGCGTATCTACGAGGCAGGCGCGCTGCCGGAGCTGTGGCCGGACGTCCTGGAGGCGATCACGGACGCGGTGGGCGGGTTCGGCGCCACGTTCGTCGCGCAGTCTCCTGACGGGGTTGCCATCACGTCGACACCGCGCATCGAGCGCATCGTCAGCGATTATATCGCGGAAGGATGGGCGGCCGACCCCGAATATGCGGCGCCGCTGCACGCCGACCTGTACCCCGGCTTTCGCGCCGAGACGCATTATCGTACGATCGCGGAGATCGAGCGGCTGCCGGTCCATATCCATTTCCTCGCGCCGCGCGGGCTGATCGCAGGCGTGGGTACCGTGCTGCAGGGCGCACGCGACGACATGCTGCAGATGGCGGTCGAGGGCCTGCCGTCCTACCCGGCGGCCGAAGCGGCCGCACTCTGGCTTGACCAGGTGCGGGCGCCGATCGCGCGATCGTTCAGCCTCGCCGCACGATTGCGCGAGCGGCAGGCGGGGACGGCGGTCGCGTCACTTGACCTGGCCGGGGTCGCCGCCGCCATCGTCTCGGGCGACGGCCGGCTGCGCGCCGCCAACGATCGCTTCGCGCGGCGTCTGGGCGACCGCCTGATCGACCGGCCCGCCGGCCTGCGCTTCGCCGACCGCTTCCTCCAGGCCCGGTTCGCCGAAGCGCTGGCAGCGCTCGGCGTCGGCGCTGGCGTGCGCTCGATCGCGGTCGCGCCGACCGACGGGCAGCCCGCCTGCGCCATCCACCTCCTGCCGCTGCGGCGTGGCGCACGCGACGTGTTTGGCTGGGACGGCATCCTGCTCCTTCTCGCCGAAGCCGCCAACGCCAGCGTCCCCAACGCCGACCTGCTCCGCCTGCTGTTCGACCTGACCCCGGCCGAGGCGCGGCTGGCGCGCCTGCTCGTTGAGGGGCAGGCGTTAGGGTCGACCGGGCGGTCGCTGGGCATTACCGACGCAACCGCGCGCGTTCATCTACGCCGCATCTTCGCTAAGACCGGGGTGACGCGGCAGGCGGAACTGGTTCGGTTGCTATCAGGTCTGGGCGGTCCGGGATGAGCGGATGTCCTGATTGGGACAGGGCTAGCGGCATCAAAGTGTACCACATATGGGGGATGCGAAATAGACGCGCGGCGCGCAAAGCGCGCTGCGGCATCTGTTTTGCGACAGGCTTGCCTGCTTTTGGGGGAACATTAGCATGAGAGCATTGTGTATTTTGAGCACTGCGGCGCTATTGGCGATTGCGTCTCCTGCCGTATCGGCTGAGCTGGTTACGAATGGAGGATTTGAAAGCGGCGCAGCGGGGTGGATGTATAGCGGAGGTGTGAACTTTTACTGTTACGGCAGTACCTATCGTTATCAGGGAAACTGCGCCGCCTATCTTGGCTCTCAGGCGACTGCCGTCATCGCGCCGACGGCTGCACTCTCACAAAGTCTGGCCACGGTGTCGGGAGCAACATATAACTATTCTTTTGCGCTCGCGCATGTGCAAAATTTCCTCGCTTCCCCAGACAACACCTTTTCTGCAACTATTGATGGCCATCAGGTTTCCCCCCAGCTCACAAATAGTGGAGCGTTCAGCTACGCCATATATTCCGGCACTTTTGTAGCGAGTGCTAATGCGACAACCATCGAGTTCGATGTGGTGGATCGGGGTGGCAATTTCAATCTCGATGCCGTTTCAGTCCGGGATGCTCCCATGCCAGCAGCCGTCCCCGAGCCCGCCACCTGGGCGATGATGATCGCCGGAGTAGGCATGATCGGCGGCGCGATGCGGCGACGCAGCTTGCAATTCGCGGCCGGCTAGACGGTTGCTGCAAGGGAGAATAGCCATGATCCATAGTCGCCAGGCGTTCCTCGTTGCGGCGCTCACCTTGGGCAGCTGTGCGCCCGCCCAGCTTCTGTTCGGCGAGGGATATGCCAAGGACGGGCTTACCTTCTACGATCCGTCCCCTCACCTGCTGGTGACCGTCGCGGCGGATTGCACGATCAGCAGTCAGGTTGTCGCGATCCCGGGCAAGGCGCGATCGGTTCGCCTCAAGAGCGGCTATGGCGCATCCGAGCTGTCCGTCGGATTCGGCAACGGATTGATCACCTCGGTCGGGCAGAAGACCGACACCAAGGTGCCGGAAACGATTGCGGCGGTGGGCAGCCTCGCAGCGTCGGCGGCCGCTCTCGTCAAAGGCCCTGGCGCACAGATGGCTCCACCCGCACCGGCGGCGTCGCCGACGCCGAAGCCCAAAACCTGTATCCCCCAGGCTAGTCTGTATCCGATCAATGATGGCGCGATAGATCAGGCCCACGACAAGCTGAAGGGCTTTACCGTCACGCAGAGCCCGTAGCTCGGCCGGTCACGCCGAGAACAAGTCCCGCCGCTCGTGCGCCAACAGCCAGCGCTTGGTCGCCAGCCCGCCGCCGAAGCCGGTCAGGCTGCGTCCGCGCCGATCACGCGGTGGCACGGCGCGACGATCGGCAGCGGGTTGCGCCCGTTCGCCGCGCCGACCGCACGGGTCGCGGTCGGCCGGCCGAGCGCGCAAGCGATATCGGCGTAGCTGCGCGTCTCGCCGAACGGAATGGCGAGCAGCGCCCGCCACACCGCCTGCTGGAACGGCGTGCCCACGAGGGCGAGCGGCAGGTCGAACGTGCGGCGTCCGCCCGTGAAATATTCACGGAGCTGAGTCGCCGCCGCGACGAGGATCGGGTGATCGGCGCATTCACCGGCGTCGCGAAGCAAGCGCGCCCGTCGCCCTCCCCCGTCCAGCGGATCGCCACCAGGGCGGCGTCGGTCGCGATCAGCGTCAGCTCGCCCACCGGCGACGGCAACGAGATACGATAATGATTCATGGCTGCCGTGTATCGCATTCCGGGCCGTCATCGGCATCCCGCCGCTTGCGACCAAAGCGATGCGGCTCCAGACGCGACGGCGATGGCGAGCCAGCCGAATCCAGCCGCCACCCCGATGATGGCGCAATACCACGCGCTCAAGGCCGAGGCGGCGGACTGCCTGCTGTTCTATCGGATGGGCGATTTCTTCGAGCTGTTCTTCGAGGACGCGAAGGTCGCCAGCGCCTGCCTCGACATCGCGCTCACCGCGCGCGGCGAGCATGGCGGCGAGCGCGTGCCGATGTGCGGCGTCCCCGTCCACGCCGCGACCGCCTATCTCCAGCGGCTCATCAAGGCCGGCCATCGCGTCGCCATCGCCGAGCAGACCGAGAGCCCCGAGACGGCCCGCAAGGCGCGGGGGTCGAAGGCGCTGGTCGAACGCGCGATCGTCCGCGTCGTCACCGCCGGCACGCTGACCGAGGAGGCGCTGCTCGACGCGCGCGCCGACAATTGGTGCGTGGCGGTCGGCGAGGTGGCGGGGGCCGTCGCGCTCGCCGCCGCCGACGTCTCGACCGGCCGGTTCGAGGTGATCGAGACGAGCGCCGCCGCGCTCGGCGCCGAGCTCGCCCGGCTGGGCGCGGCGGAGGTGGTCGCGGCCGAGGGAAGCGACGCGTCCGCCACCGTGTTTCGCCCGCGCGCCGAGTTCGACAGCGCGGCCGGCGAGGCGCGGCTGAAGCGGCTCCATGGCGTCGCGACGCTCGACGGCTTCGGCCACTGGAGTCGCGCCGGGCTCGCCGCGGCGGGTGGGCTCACCGCCTATCTGGAACATGCCGCCAGGGGCGCGCTCCCCTTCCTGCGCCCGCCGGTGCTGCGCCGCGCGGAGACGACGATGGCGATCGACGCCGCGACCCGCGAGAGCCTGGAGCTGACCTGCACCGCTTCCGGGCAGCGCAAGGGGTCGCTCCTGGACGCGATCGACCGCACCGTCACGGGCGCCGGCGCGCGCCTGCTCGCCGCCGATCTGGGCGCGCCGCTGATGGATCGGGCGGCGATCGAGGCGCGGCTCGATCTGGTGCAGTGGCTGCATGACGATCCAATCGCGCGCGAGCGACTGCGCGCCACGCTCCGTGCCGCGCCGGACATCGGCCGCGCGCTGGGCCGCGTCGCCGCCGGGCGAGGCTCGCCGCGCGATCTTGGCCAGCTCCGCGACGGGCTCGATGCGGCGTGGCAGCTCGGCGAGCGGCTGGCGGGGATCGGCGACCCTGCCGCGCTGCTGATCGCCCTCGCCCCGGCGCTGCGTGGGCACGGCGCGCTGATCGACCTGCTCAAGCGCGCGCTCGTGCCCATGCCGCCGATCGATGCGGCGGACGGCGGCTATATCGCGCCCGGGCACGACCCCGCGCTGGACGCGCTGCGCGATACCGGCGCGGGCGGCCGCCGCGCGATCGCCGCGCTGGAGGCGGAGCTGAAGGCGCAGACCGGCATCGCCGGCTTGCGCATCCGCCACAACAACGTGCTCGGCTATCATGTCGAGGTGCCCGCGCGCGCCGCGGACCCGCTGATGCGCGCCGACTCGGGCTTCACCCATCGGCAGACGCTGGCGGGCGCGGTCCGCTTCAACACCCCCGCGCTGCACGAGGTCGCCGGGCGCGTCACGCAGGCCGGCGCGCACGCGCTCGCCGCCGAGGCCGCGCATCTGGAGGAGCTCACCGCCGCCGCGCTCGCCGATCGCGAGCGGATCGCCGCCACCGCCGACGCGCTCGCCCGGCTGGATGTCGCCGCCGGCTTGGCGGAACGCGCCGCGGAGGGCGGCTGGGCGCGACCGCGCCTGGTCGACCGCCCCTGTTTCGAGGTGACCGACGGTCGCCATCCGGTCGTCGAGGCCGCGGTGGCGAAGGCGGGCGGCCGCTTCGTCGCCAACGACTGCCGGCTGTCCGAGGACAATCGCCTGTGGCTCGTCACCGGCCCCAACATGGGCGGCAAATCCACTTTCCTGCGCCAGAACGCGCTGATCGCCGTGCTCGCCCAGGCCGGCAGCTTCGTGCCGGCGGCGCGCGCCACGCTGGGGCTGGTCGATCGACTGTTCAGCCGCGTCGGCGCGTCCGACAATCTGGCGCGCGGCCGCTCCACCTTCATGGTCGAGATGGTCGAGACCGCCGCGATCCTCGCCCAGGCGACCCCGGCCAGCTTCGTCATCCTCGACGAGGTCGGCCGCGGCACCTCCACCTATGACGGGCTCGCCATCGCCTGGGCGGTGGTGGAGGCGATCCATGCCGACAATCGCTGCCGCTGCCTGTTCGCGACCCATTATCACGAGCTGACCCGCCTCGCCGAGCGCTGCGAGGCCCTGTCGCTCCACCATGTCCGCGCGCGCGAGTGGAAGGGCGAGCTGGTGCTGCTGCACGAGGTCGCCGCCGGGCCTGCCGATCGCAGCTACGGCATCGCCGTCGCCCGCCTCGCCGGCATGCCGCCCACCGCGGTGGCCCGCGCCAAGGCGGTGCTGGCGCGGCTGGAGGCGGGCCGGCAGAAGACCGGCGGGCTCGCCGCGGGGCTGGACGACCTGCCGCTGTTCGCCGCCGCGGCGCAGGCGGAGGAGGCCGAATGCGACGCGATCCGCGCCGAGGTGGAGCGGCTGGACCTCGACGCCCTCACCCCGCGCGAGGCGCTCGACACGCTCTACCGGCTGAAGGCGCTGGCGCGGGAGGGGTGAGCGGGGTCCGCGATGTCCTTCACTTGTCCGCAACGTCCATTGTGCAACAGCCCCCGCCCGCCCCATCTGCTACGCGCCACCCCATGACCGGCCGCTTCGATCACCTCCCCAACCGCCGCGCGCTGATCGACCGGCGGGCGCTCGCCGCGACGCTGGCAGCGCTGCCCGAGCAGCCGCAGCCCGAGCTGCGCCGCGCCGCCGTCGCTGCGCTCAGGGCGGTGCTCGCGGCCGGACGCGCTGAGATCGCGCGGCGGCTCGAAGCGCACCCTTCGCGCGGGCTGGAGGCGTCCAACGCCGGCGCCTACCTCATCGACGCGGCGCTTCAGGCGCTGTTCGTCTTCACCATCCGGCGCCTGCACCCCCTGCCCAATCCCACCGCCGGCGAGCGGCTGCTGCTGCTCGCGGTCGGCGGCTATGGGCGCGGCGAGATGGCGCCCTTTTCGGACGTGGACATCGGCTTTCTCACCCCCGCCAAGCAGACCGCCTGGGGCGAACAGGTCATCGAATCGATGCTCTACGCGCTGTGGGATCTGGGGCTGAAGGTCGGCCAGTCCACCCGCTCGCTGGACGAGATGGTGCGCCAGGCGAAGGCGGACGTGACGATCCGCACCGCGCTGCTGGAGGCGCGCTACGTCGCCGGTGACGAGGCACTGTACGCAGAGGCGTCGCGCCGCTTCAAGGCGGAGGTGCAGCGCGGCACCGAACGCCAGTTCATCGCCGACAAGCTCGCCGAGCGCAATGCCCGCCACCGCAAGCTGGGCGACACCCGCTACGTGGTCGAGCCCAACGTCAAGGAGGGCAAGGGCGGGCTGCGCGACCTCCACGCGCTGTTCTGGATCGGCAAGTACGTCTACGACGTGCAGCGTGCGGCGCAGCTGTGCGAGACCGGGCTGTTCACGCCCGACGAATATCGCCGCTTCCACCGCGCCGACAATTTCCTCCAGGCGGTGCGCTGCCACCTGCACCTGGTCGCCGGTCGCGCGGAAGACCGGCTGACCTTCGACGTCCAGCGCGAGATCGCGCGGCGGATGCAGTTCGCCGACCGCCCCGGCAAATCGGCGGTCGAGCGCTTCATGCAATATTACTTCCTGCAGGCGAAGGCGGTCGGGGACCTGACCGGCGTGTTCCTGTCGCACCTGGAGGAGCAATTCGCGCAGCGCGGCTGGCGTTCCTGGCTGCCCGCGATCCGGCGCGCGCCGCGCCGGTTGCAGGGCTTCGTGCTCGATCGGGGCCGCCTCGCCATCCCGCGCGAGGGCTTCTTCCAGCAGGACCCGGTGCGCCTGGTAGAGCTGTTCGCGCTCGCCGACTGCGAGGCGCTCGAGATCCACCCGCTCACCATGCGTGCCGCCGCGCGCGACGCGAAGCTGATCGACGAGCACCGCCGCGATCCCCGCGCCAACGCGCTGTTCCTCGACCTGCTCACGTCCCCGCGCGGCCCCGAGCCGGCGCTGCGCTGGATGAACGAGGCGGGCGTGTTCGGCCGTTTCGTCCCCGATTTCGGCCGCGTCGTCGCACAGATGCAGTTCGACATGTACCATCACTACACCGTCGACGAGCACACCATCCGCGCCATCGGCCTCCTGTCACGGATCGAGCGCGGGCTGCTGGCCGATGAGCATCCGCTCGCCACGGCCATCTTCCGCCAGATCGCCTCGCGTCGCGCGCTCTACGTCGCCGTGCTGCTGCACGACATCGCCAAGGGCCGCGGCGGCGATCATGCGGTGCTGGGGGCCGCCGTCGCCGAGCGGCTCTGCCCGCGCTTCGGGTTGAACGCTGCCGAGACGGAGACGGTCGCCTGGCTGGTGCGCCGCCACCTGCTGATGAGCGCCACCGCGTTCAAGCGCGATCTGTCCGACTTCAAGACGATCGTCGACTTCGCGGGCGCGGTGCAGAGCCCGGAGCGGCTGCGCCTGCTGCTGCTGCTCACCATCGTCGATATCCGCGCCGTCGGGCCCGGCACCTGGAACGGCTGGAAGCGCCAGTTGCTCGGCAACCTGTACGAAGCGGCGGAGGAGGTGCTGCGGCTCGGCCACAAGCAGCGCGGTCGCGCCGAGCGGATCGCCGCCAAGCAGTCCCATCTCGCCGCCGCGCTCGGCTGGGACGATGCCAGCTTCGCAGCCTATGCCCGCCGCCTGCCCGACGCCTATTGGATCGCCGAGCCCGACGACGTGCTGGAGCACAATGCGCGCTTCATCGCCGCGGCCGATCGCACGCCGCTCGCGATCGACGCGCAGGTCTATCCCGAGCGGGGCGCGACGCTGGTCAGCGTCCACGCCGCCGATCACCCCGGCCTGTTCTATCGCATCGCCGGCGCGATCCATGTCGCCGGCGGCAACATCATCGACGCGCGCATCCATACCACGCGCGACGGCATGGCGCTGGACAATTTCCTGGTGCAGGACCCGCTCGGCCGCCCGTTCGACGACGCGGCCCAGGTCGCGCGGCTCAAGACGATGATCGCCGACGCGCTCGCCAACCGACTGAAGCTGGTCGATCGCCTCACCGCCCGCCCCGCCGCGCGGCCGCGCGCCGACGCTTTCGCGATCCAGCCCAACGTGCTGATCGACAATGCCGCGTCGAACCGCTTCACCGTCGTCGAGGTCAATGCCGGCGACCGTCCGGCGCTGCTAAACCAGCTCGCCCACGCGCTGTTCCAGTCACGGGTGACGATCCACTCCGCCCATGTCGCCACCTATGGCGAACGCGCGGTCGACACCTTCTACCTGACCGACCTGACCGGCGAAAAACTTGACAACGCCACGCGCCTGAAGACGCTGGAACGCCGCCTCGCCGCTGCCGCCGCGGGCGAGGATCACGAGCTGGCGGCGTGAAGGAACGGCTGATGGCGGTGCTGGGGATCGGTGGATTGTTCTTCCGGGCGAAGGATCCGGACAGGCTTGCGGCGTGGTATCGCGAGCACCTGAACGTCGGCGCCGGCTGCGTCGCCGATCCGGGCACGAAGCCGGCGAGATACAGCTGGGCGACCGAGGGCGGCCCGGTCGTGTTCCAGCCGTTCAAGGCGGACACCGACTACTGGCCCGCCGACCGGCAATACATGCTCAACCTGCGGGTGCGCGATCTCGACGGCCTGATCGCCGCGCTGACGGCGCTCAGCATCGCGGTGATCACCAAGCCCGAGTGGAACGACCCGCATGTCGGCAGGTTCGCCCGCCTCCACGACCCGGAGGGCAATCCGATCGAGCTGTGGGAGCCGCCGGTGAAATAATCGGAGCGGGAGCCTGCCACGGGCAAAGCCCGTGTCGTCGGTCCTCGGCTACGCCAAGGCCGGCCGGGCTCGCGGCCGAGGCGCGAAATAGCGATGCTATTTCGCTGCCGCGAGCCTCACTTGGGCGACAGCACCATCAGCATCTGCCGGCCTTCCATGCGCGGATAGGACTCGACCTTGGCCACCTCGTTGGTCGCCTCGGCGACGCGCTGGAGCACCGCCATGCCGAGCTGGCCGTGGCTCAGCTCACGCCCGCGAAAGCGCATCGTCACCTTCACCTTGTCGCCCTCGCCGATGAACTCGTGCACCTTCTTCATCTTGGTGTCGTAGTCGTGATCGTCGATGTTGGGACGCATCTTGATCTCCTTGATCTCCTGCGTCTTCTGCGACTTCCGCGCCTGATTGGCCTTCTTCTGCGCCTCGTACTTGTACTTGCCGACATCGAGGAACTTGGCGACCGGCGGGTCGGCGTTGGGCGACACCTCGACCAGGTCGAGGCCGAGTTCCTGCGCCTGCGCCATCGCCTCGCGCGTATACATCACACCCAGGTTCTCGCCCTCGTGGTCGATCACGCGGACCTTCTGGCTCTGGATCCACTCGTTGAAACGAGGACCGTTCATCGGCGGCGCCTGCATGGGCCGGCGTATCGTGGGCGGACGGATAGGTATTTCTCCTGTGTTTCGGACACCAGCCATATATGCGTTTTACGCGGCGCGCGAAAGGTCCGGCGGCATCGCCTCGCGCCGCAGCGTATCGGCCACGTCCGCCAGCCGCAGCACCTCCTGCCCCTGGCTGCCGAGCCGGCGCAAGGCGACCGTGCCTTCCTCCGCCTCGCGCTTGCCGACGACGAGCAGGTTCGGGACCTTGGCGAGGCTGTGCTCGCGCACCTTGTAGTTGATCTTCTCGTTGCGCAGATCGGTCTCGACGCGCAGCCCCGCCCCGCGCAGCGCCGCCGCGACCTCGTGCGCATAGCCGTCCGCATCCGACACGATCGTCGCCACCACCGCCTGCACCGGCGCCAGCCACGACGGCAGCCGCCCGGCGAAATGCTCGATCAGGATGCCGATGAACCGCTCATACGATCCGAAGATCGCGCGGTGGAGCATCACCGGCCGATGCCGCTCGCCGTCGTCGCCGACATAGCTCGCATCGAGCCGATCGGGCAGCACGCGGTCCGATTGGATCGTGCCGACCTGCCACGTCCGCCCGATCGCGTCGGTCAAGTGCCATTCGAGCTTGGGCGCATAGAAGGCCCCTTCTCCCGGCAGCTCCTCCCACCCGTATGCCGGCGTCGCCAGCCCGGCCTGCGTCACGGCGTCGCGCAGTTCGTTCTCCGCCTTGTCCCAGTCGGCGTCGGAGCCGAACCGCTTGTCCGGCCGCAGCGCGAGCTTGATCGCATAGGTGAAGCCGAAGTCGCGGTATATGCGGTCGGCAAGCCGGCAGAACGCCTGCACCTCGTCGACGATCTGGTCTTCGCGGCAGAAGATGTGCGCGTCGTCCTGCGTGAACTGGCGCACCCGCATCAGGCCGTGGAGTGCCCCGTGCGGCTCGTTCCGGTGGCAGCAACCGTTCTCGTAAAGCCGCAGCGGCAGGTCCCGATACGACTTGATTCCCTGGCGGAAGATCAGGACGTGCGCCGGGCAGTTCATCGGCTTCAACGCCATCCAGTCGGCGTCATCGCTGACGATCGGCCCCTCGTCCTCGGTGTTCGGGACCTCGTCGGGGATCACGAACATGTTCTCGCGATATTTGCCCCAATGGCCGGACTGCTCCCATTGCCGCGCGTCCATCACCTGCGGCGTCTTGACCTCCTGATAGCCCCCCGCGTCGATCGCGCGACGCATATAGGCCTCGAGCTGCCGCCAGATCTGGAAGCCGTTGGGATGCCAGAAGACCGAGCCGTGCGCCTCGGCCTGCAGATGGAACAGGTCCATTTCCTGCCCCAGCTTGCGATGGTCGCGCTTGCCGGCCTCCTCCAGCATCGTCAGGTGCTGGTCGAGCTGCTTCTTGCTGAGCCAGCCGGTGCCGTAGATGCGGCTCAGCATCGCATTGGCCTGGTCGCCGCGCCAGTACGCGCCCGACACGCGCGTCAGCTTGAACGCCTGCGGGTCAAGCCTGCCCGTGGACGGCATGTGCGGCCCGCGGCACATGTCCAGCCACGCGCCCTGGCGATAGATCGTCAGCTCCTCGCCGTCGGGCAGCTCGCGCGCCCATTCGGCCTTGAAGGTTTCGCCCTGCTCCGTCCACACGTCGATCAGCCGCTGGCGATCCCACACCTCGCGCTGGAACGGCTCGTTGCGCGCGATGATCCGCCGCATCTCCGCCTCGATCGCCGGCAGGTCCTCTTCGGTGAACGGCCGGTCCTTCGGCGCGAAATCGTAATAGAAGCCGTCGGCCGTCGCCGGGCCGAACGTGATCTGCGTGCCGGGGAACAGGTGCTGGACCGCCTCGGCCAGCACATGCGCGAAATCGTGCCGCGCCAGCTCCAGCGCGTCCGCCTCGTCGCGCGCCGTCACCAGCGCCAGCGTGGCGTCGCCCTCGAACGGCCGCGACAGGTCGCGCAGCTCTGCCCCGGAACCATGGTCCACGCGCGCGGCGATCGCCGCCTTGGCAAGGCCGGGGCCGATCGCGGCGGCGATGTCCGCCGGCGTGCTTCCGGGCGCGACCTCGCGCACGGAGGCGTCGGGCAGCGTGATCTTGAACATCTCGGACATGAGTTTCTCGCGTAGGCAGCGACGTTAGGTGATGCGCCGCTGATGAAGAGTGAAGCAGGTGACGCCAGCGCGCGGCCGCGGACGGCGGCGGCTCAGCGACTAGTTCGCGCGAAACGGCGCAGGACGATCACAGGGCCGGCATAACCGTTTCGGGCCGCTCAGAACAGCCCGAACGGCACCACGGTGTTGGTCTGCGTGTGCCCGATCTGCGCGCGACCGCGATAGGGGACGCCCATCTCGCCGCACCAGCGCGCGATCATCGCCTCCAGCTCCTCGCCCCAGGGCGGATCGTTGGGCTTGACGTCGGTCACCGCGCCGAGCCGGATGCCGGCCAGCCCCTTCAGCTGGCTGGCGTGCGCCATGTGGAACAGGAGCCGATCGACATTGTACATCGGCTCCGAAACCTCCTCGATCAGCAGGATGTGGTCGGCGAGGTCGGGCAACCAGGGCGTCCCGATCAGCGCGCCCAGAATCGACAGGTTGAACGCCGCCGCCGGGCGGCCGTCCAGCCCCGGCTCCAGCCCCTGCCGGTCGCCGCGCGCGAGCCAGCCGAGCGCGCGCGCCACCGTCTGGTCGCCGCCCTGCCGGCGGATGTCGCTCGCCATCGGCCCGTGCGCCGGCCGTCCGATCCGGCGGGCATAGAGCGCACCGAGCAGGAAGCCGCAGTCCGAATAGCCCAGATACGCCTTGTGCGCGGCCGCCGGCCCCAGCCGCGGCATGATCGTCGGCAGCATCCGGTTCGAGCCATAGCCTCCGCGCAGGAACCAGATCGCATCGATGCTCGCGTCGTTCGCCAGCTCCAGAAAGGCGGCGGCGCGCACCGCATCCGAGCCGGCGAAATGCCCCTCCGTCGCCCAGCATTGCGGGTGCACCACCAGCTCGACCTCGGGATAGGCGATCGCGGCGAACGCCATGAACGGCGCTTCGGCGTCCCGGTTGCCCCGGCTGGCGGGCGCCATCACGCCGATCCTCATCGCTGCCCTCCCCGGTTGCTCCCGCCGCCCGCCGCCGATAGCGCGCGGGGATGGACAACGCCAAACCCTGTTTCCTGGTCGGCATCGGCGGCTCGGGCATGATGCCGCTGGCGATGATCCTCGCGGCGCGCGGGCGGGCGGTCGCCGGCTCGGATCGCGCGCTGGACGCGGGCCGCGTCCCGGCGACGTTCGACGCGCTGCGCGCGCTCGGGATCGCGCTGTTCCCGCAGGACGGCAGCGGCATCACTTCGCCCGACCAACTGGTGATCGCGTCGGCCGCGGTGGAAGACACGGTGCCCGACATCGTCGCCGCCGCGCGGATCGGCGCGGCGCGGGTCAGCCGCGCGGCGATGCTGGCCGAGCTGTTCAACGCCGGCGCGCTGCCGATCGGGGTCGCGGGCACCAGCGGCAAATCGACCGTCACCGGCATGATCGGCTGGATCCTGCACGCGTGCGGGCGCGACCCGACCGTGATGAACGGCGCGGTGATGACCAACTTCGCCCGGCCCGAGGTGCCGTTTGCGAGCGCGCTGGTCGGGCGCGGGGACGCGTTCGTGAGCGAGGTGGACGAGAGTGACGGCTCGATCGCCCTTTATCGGCCGCGCATCGCCGTGCTCAACAATGTCAGCCGCGACCACAAGGAGCTGGACGAGCTGCGCGTCCTGTTCGGCGACTTCGTCGCGCGGGCCGGGACCGCGGTGGTCAACATCGCCGACGCGGAGGCGACGGCGCTGACCGGGCGCGCGCGGCGCCTGCTGACCGTGGCGCTGGACCGGCCCGCGGATCTGTCGGCCGAGGGGCTGGCACCGGAGCCGCACGCCATCGCGTTCGATCTGGTCGGCATGGGCGAGCGCCGCCGCGTCCGCCTCGCGGTGCCCGGCGCGCACAACGTCGCCAATGCGCTGGCGGCGATCGGCGCGACGGTGGCAGCGGGCGTCGACCGCGACGCGGCCGCCGCCGCCGTCGAAGGCTTCACCGGGCTCAGACGCCGCTTCGAGCTGGTCGGGGCGGCGGCCGGCGTGACGGTGATCGACGATTTCGCGCACAATCCAGACAAGATCGCCGCCACGCTGGCGACGCTGCGCGCCTTTCCCGGCCGGCTGCTGACCCTGTTTCAGCCACACGGCTACGGTCCGCTCCGGCAGCTGCGGCACGAGCTGGCCGCCGCGTTCGCCGCGGGCCTTGATGCGCACGACCTGTTGGTGCTGCCCGATCCCGCCTATTTCGGCGGCACCGTCGCGCGCGAGGTCGGCAGCGACGACCTCGCCGGCGACATCCGCGCGCTGGGCCGCGACGCCCGGCACGTCGGCGACCGGGCCGCAGCGGCGGCGCTGCTGGTCGACGCGGCGCGGCCCGGCGATCGCCTCGTCGTGATGGGGGCGCGCGACGACTCGCTCGGCCAGGTCGCCCGCGAGATGGTGGCGGCGCTGACCGGGCGCGGCTGATATGATATCCGCCGCGCCAAGGAGCCCGCTTATGATCCGCCGCCTGTTCCTCGATCATCCGGCTTCGGTCGGCGAGAGCTACGCCCAGCATTTCGGCGTCGCGAGCCGCTTCGGCTGGCGGCTGACGCGCGGCGGGCTTGCCTGCATCGCGCACGCCGCCCTGCCCTTCCTGTTCAAGACCGCCGGCAGCGACACCGTGCGCGAGCTGCACGACCAGCTCGTCGCCAAGCGCGCCGCCGCCCGGGCGGCGCAGACGCAGCTGACGACGGTGGAATACGTGATCTGAGCGCAGTACTGCATGTAAAACATGCTTGACGTAAAGCGAGCTTGTCTGTAAAGCGTCCTTACCACATCGGAAAGGAGGCTTGCCCATGATCGCCCACACCCCTGCCGTCCGGCGCTACACCCGGCGCGTGCTGGCATTGAGCGTCGTCTACGCCCTCGTGCTCGTCGGCGCCGTCTCGTTGTTCAAGTACCGGCCGCCCGCAGGCGTGCTCGGCTGGCTCGTCGCGATCGCGCCGGGGCTGCCCATCGTCGGCATCTTCGCGGCGATCGGCCGCTACATCGTCGAGGAGACGGACGAGTATCTGCGCATGCAGGTGACCCGCCAGTCGCTGGTCGCCACCGGCTTCGCGCTCAGCCTCGCCACCATCTGGGGCTTCCTGGAGGATTTCGGCCTGATGCCGCACATCCCGGCCTACCACGTCGCGGTGGTCTGGTTCGCAGGGCTCGGCGTCGGCGGCTGCGTCAACTGGTGGCTGGAGCGGAGGGGCGCATGACCAACCGTCTCCGCGTGCTCCGCGCCGAGCGCGGCTGGAGCCAGCAGGATCTGGCCGAGCGGCTCGCCGTCTCCCGTCAGAGCGTCAACGCCATCGAGACGGGCCGCTACGACCCGTCGCTCCCCCTCGCCTTCAAGATCGCCGAGCTGTTCGCCCTCGCGATCGAGGAGGTGTTCACCAGCCCCTCCCGGGAGAACGCATGATGATCTCGCACCTCAAGCTCCGCCTCGCCGCCTCGGCCGTCACGCTCGCCGCGGTGCTGCACCCGCAGGTCTGCAATGCCCAGGCGGCTGCCCGGCCCACGACGCTGCCGCACATCTCGATCGCCCAGACGGGCAAGGGCAGCCCGGTGGTGCTGATCCCCGGCCTCGCCACCCCGCGCGACGTATGGGCGGGCGTTACCCCGCAACTCGCGGCACACCACCGCGTCATCCTCGTCCAGGTCAACGGCTTCGCCGGCGACGCCCCCGGCGCCAACCTGCAGCCGGGGCTGCTCGACGGTATCGTCGCCGACCTGCATGGCTGGCTCGCCGCCAACCGGATCGCGAAGCCGGCGGTGATCGGCCACTCCATGGGCGGCCTCGTCGCGCTGATGCTGGCCAAGGCGCACCCGGAGGACGCCGGCAAGCTGATGATCGTCGATTCGCTGCCGTTCTTCGCCGTCCTGATGGCGCCGCCCGGCGTCGACCCGACCGTCGCCATGGTGGAGCCGCAGGCGAAGATGATGCGCGACCGGGTCGCCGCCGGCTATGGCAAGCCGATCGACCCGGCGACGCTGGACGCGCAGACCAAGGGGCTGGCGCTCAAGCCCGACAGCCTCGCCCGGATGCGGGGCTGGGCCGCCGCCGCCGATCCGCGCGTCTCGGCCGAGGCGGTGTACGAGGACCTGACGACCGATCTGCGGCCGGCGCTGCCGTCGATCGCGATGCCGATCACGCTCGTCTATCCCTGGAACGACGCCGGACCGACCAAGACCATGGCGGATCCGTTCTATCGCCGCCAATATGCCGGCGCGCCGCACGTCAGCTATGTCGACATCGGCGACAGCGGCCATTTCGTCATGCTCGATCAGCCGGCGGCGTTCGCAGCGGCGGTAGCAGACTTCGTGCAGTAGCGCAGGGTGACGGCGGGCGAGGCGACGCGCTAAGATCGGACATGGCCAGCGTTCCGCCCCGTCCCCGCCTCGCCTACCACCATATACCCGGCCACGCGCCGACCGTCGTCTTCCTCCCCGGCTACGCCTCCGACATGAACGGCACCAAGGCGCTGGCGCTGGAAGCTTGGGCGCGACGGGCCGGCCAGGCGTATCTGCGCTTCGACTATGCCGGTTGCGGGGAAAGCGAGGGCGCCTTCGAGGCGCAGACGCTCGCGGACTGGCGCGACGACGCGCTGGCGATGATCAACGGGGCGGTCGCCGGGCCGGTGGTGCTGGTCGGCTCGTCGCTGGGCGGCTGGCTGATGCTGCTCGCCGCGCGCGCCCGGCCGGAGCGGATCGTCGGGCTGGTGGGGATCGCGCCGGCGCCCGACTTCACCGATTGGGGCTTCTCGACCGAGGAAAAGATGCACCTCCTCCAGCACGGCCGGCTGGAGCGCGCCAATTCGTATGGCCCCGCGCCGACCGTCTACACGCGGGGCTTCTGGTCGTCGGGCGAGGCGAACCGGCTGATGTTCGGCGAGATCGGCTTCGACGGGCCGGTGCGGCTGCTCCAGGGGATGGTCGACGCCGAGGTGCCGTGGCATCGCACTGCGCGCCTGGCCGAGCTGATCCGTTCAGCCGACGTGCAGTGCTGGCTGGTCAAGGACGGCGACCATCGCCTGTCGCGCGAGCCCGACCTCGCGCTGCTGGTCCGCGCCGTGGAAGAGGTCGTCGCCGCCGCATGATCGTCGTCCTGCTGCTCGCCGCCGCGCCCGCGGCGTCCTCCTGCGCGGCGCTCGCCCATACCGATCCCGCTGCGGCCCGCGTCGCGGCCGCGCGCGAGAGTGGCGCGGCGGCGAGCGAATGCACCGGACTCGCCTGGGCGGCCGAGCAGAACTGGCGCGCAGCGGCGACCGCGTTCACCGCCGCCGCCCGCGCGGCGGAGGCGGCGCACGACGGGCAAGCCGCCGGCTATTGGGCGCAGGCGGGCAATGCCTGGCTTGCCGCCGGCGACGCCACGCAGGCTGGCGCGGCGCTCGATGCGGCGCTCGCGGCGGGAACGCTGACCGGTATCGCGCTCGGCGAGGCGGAACTGGACCAGGCCCGCGCGCTGGTCGCCGGTGGACGCCTCGACGCGGCGCGCGGCGCGCTCGATCTCGCGCTCCGGACGGCGAGCGACGACCCGCTTGCGTGGCTGCTCTCCGCGACGCTGGCACGGCGCATGGCGGATCCCCGACGCGCGAGCGCGGACATCGCCGAGGCGCTGAAGCGCGCGCCCGAAGACGCCGCGGTGCAGCTGGAGGCCGGCAACATCGCGGCGCAGGCGGGCGACACCGCACAGGCGCAGGAGCGCTGGGGCGATGCGATGCGGCTGCAACCCGACGGCCCGACGGGCAGCGCGGCCAGGGCGGCGCTGGCGCAGTTCGGCGGGGGAACGCGGTGAGCGGCTCGTCGGTTCTCCCGGCCATGCGCTATCTCCACACCATGATCCGGGTCGCGGACCCCGACGCCACCATCCGCTTCTTCGCGCTGCTCGGTCTCAAGGAGGTACGGCGGACGGAGAGCGAGCAGGGCCGCTTCACCCTGATCTTCCTCGCCACGCCAGACGACATGGAGGGTTCGGGCCAGCGCGCCCGCGCCGAGGTGGAGCTGACCCACAATTGGGACCCGGAGACCTATGGCGAAGGCCGCAACTTCGGCCATCTCGCTTATGACGTCGACGATATCTACGCGACCTGCCGGCGGCTGATGGACGCTGGCGTCACGATCAACCGGCCGCCGCGCGACGGGCGCATGGCGTTCGTGCGGTCGCCGGACAACATCTCGGTCGAGCTGCTCCAGCTGTCGAACCCGCCTGCGCCCGCCGAGCCCTGGGTTTCCATGCCCAATACCGGGCATTGGTGATGGCGCTGGAGGTCGTCCGCGTCCCCGTGCTGCAGGACAATTACGCCTGGCTGATCCACGACGACACCAGCGGCGAGACGGTGGCGCTCGATCCCGGCGAGGCGCAGCCGCTGCTCGACGCGGCGGCGGCGCGCGGCTGGACGATCGGCGCGACGTGGAACACGCACTGGCACCCCGATCATGTCGGCGGCAATGCGGGCGTCGGCGCGCCGGTGACCGCGCCGGGCGAGGAGAGCGGTGAAGATCGGCCGGGTCGACCATCCGGTCGCGGACGGCGACACGGTCGCGATCGGCAAGCATCACGCGCAGGTGATCCGGGTCCCGGGCCATACGCAGGGCCACATCGCCTATCACTTCGCCGATGACCGGCTGATCTTCACCGGCGACACGCTGTTCGCCATGGGCTGCGGCCGATTGTTCGAGGGCACGCCGGCCGACATGTTCGCCAACATGCAACGCTACGCCGACCTGCCCGACGATACGGTGGTGTATTGCGGGCATGAATACACGCAATCGAACGGCCGCTACGCGCTGGTCGCCGAGCCCGAGAACGGGGCGATCAAGACCCGGATGGCTGCGGTCGACCGGCTGCGCGCGGCGGGCGAGCCGACCGTGCCGACCACCATCGGCCAGGAGCGCGCGACCAATCCCTTCCTGCGCGCCGCCAACGCGGAACAACTGGGCGAGCGCCGCGTAGCCAAGGACGACTTCAAAGCGTAGGAAGGATTTGAGCCGATGCGCACCTTGATCCTTATGCTGGCGCTGACTGCCGGCGCCTGCGTCCAGACCCCGAAAGAAGTGGCCGCGGAAGCCGCTGCCGCCGACAAGAGCCGTGCGGCGCTCGATACGGAACTGTCCGGCCTGACGGCCGGGCCGCCGCAGAGCTGCATCAACACGTTCGACACGCGCGACGGCAGCACCACAAGCTTCGGCGACACCCTGGTCTATCGCGCGACGGGAGGCACCCGCTACGTGACCAAGACGACCGGCTGCACGGGCATCGGCGGCAACGGGCAGAACATCCTCATCACCCGGACGCCGACGACGCAGCTGTGCCGGGGGGACATCGCCACCACCGTGGATCGCGCGTCGCACACCTTCAGCGGCTCGTGCAGCTTCGGTGACTTCGTCCCTTATCGTAAGGGCTGACCTTCGATGGTCGGCCGCCTGATCCTGCTGGCCCTCGCGCTGGCGGCGGCCAAGGACGATCCGCTGGCGGGCAGGATCGCCGGCACACCGGTCGACTGCATCGATGTCCAGTTCACGCAGGGGCCGGACATCCTCGACAGTCACACGATCCTCTACCGCCAGACCGGCCGCCGCATCTGGCGCACGGAGCCGATCGGCACCTGTCCCGAGCTCCAACCGGTCTCGACGCTGATCGTCGAGATCTACGGCGCGCAGCTCTGTCGCAACGACCGCTTCCGCGTGCGCCGCCCGGGCGAACTCATCCCCGGCCCGGTCTGCCGGTTCGGCGCGTTCACCCCTTACGACAAGCCCCCAACCGTCCGACGCTGACGCCGCCGCTTACAGCACGAAGCGGCTGAGATCGGTGTTGCGCGCGATCGCGGCGAGCTGTTGCTCGACATAGGCGCCGTCGATGGTCAGCGTCGACCCGCCACGGTCCTCGGCGCCGAAGCTGACCTCCTCCAGCAGCCGCTCCATCACCGTCTGCAGCCGGCGCGCGCCGATATTCTCCACGTCCGCATTCACCTCGGCGGCGATGCGCGCCACCGCGGCGATGCCGTCTCCGGTGAAGTCGATGGTGACGCCCTCGGTGCCGAGCAGCGCGCGATACTGCGCGATCAGCGACGCCTTGGTATCGGACAGGATGGCGACGAAGTCCGCCTCGGAGAGCGCCGTCAGCTCGACGCGGATCGGCAGCCGGCCCTGCAGTTCGGGCAGCAGATCGCTGGGCTTGGCGACGTGGAAGGCGCCGGACGCGATAAAGAGGATGTGGTCGGTCTTCATCGGCCCGTATTTGGTCGAGACCGTCGTGCCCTCGATCAGCGGCAGCAGGTCGCGCTGCACGCCCTCGCGGCTGACCGAGCCGCCGCGCACGTCGCTGACGGCGATCTTGTCGATCTCGTCCAGGAAGACGATGCCGTTCGCCTCGGCATCGGCGAGTGCGACGCGGGCGACATCGTCCTGGTCCAGGCGCTTGTCCGCCTCCTCCTCCACCAGCTTGTCCCAGGCGGCCGGGACGGCGAGCTTGCGGCGCTTGAGCGGCTGGTTCTGGCCGAACGCCTTGCCCATCATCTCCGACAGGTTGATCATCCCGACCTGGCCGCCGCCGGGCATCTCGAACGGCATCTGCGACGCCTGCTCGACCTCGATCTCGACCTCGGTGTGATCGAGATGGCCGTCGCGGAAGCGCTGCTGGAAGGCAGCACGGGTCGCCTCGGACGCGCCCTTGCCGGTCAGCGCGTCGAGCAGGCGCGTCATGGCGGCGACCTCCGCCTTGTCCTTGACCGCGCTGCGGCGCCGCTCGCGTTCCAGCCGGATCGACTCCTCCACCAGATCGCGCGCGATCTGCTCGACGTCGCGGCCGACATAGCCGACCTCGGTGAACTTGGTCGCCTCCACCTTCACGAACGGTGCGTCGGCGAGCTTCGCCAGCCGGCGGCTGATCTCGGTCTTGCCGCAGCCGGTCGGGCCGATCATCAGGATGTTCTTGGGCGTCACCTCGTCGCGGAGATCGGGCGCCAGCTGCTGCCGGCGCCAGCGGTTGCGCAGCGCGACGGCGACGGCGCGCTTGGCGTCCTGCTGCCCGATGATGTGCGCATCGAGCGCGGCAACGATGGTCTTGGGGGTGAGGGCGTCGTTCAAATCAGTCATTCCCGCATCGGCGGGAATCCATTCTCCCGCCATGAGTATGGATCCCCGCCTGCGCGGGGATGACGGTCAAGCGGCGGTGGCCAAGACTTCGACGGTCAGCCGGTCGTTGGTGTAGACGCAGACCTCCGCGGCGATCGCCATCGCCTTGCGCGCGATGGTCTCCGCATCTTGCTCGTAATCGACCAGCGCCCGAGCGGCGGCGAGCGCATAATTGCCGCCGGAACCGATCGCGGCGATCCCGCCGTCGGGTTCCAGCACGTCGCCGTTGCCGGTGATGACCAGCGTCACCTCCTTGTCGGCGACAATCAGCATCGCCTCCAGGTTGCGCAGATATTTGTCCGTCCGCCAGTCCTTCGCCAGCTCGACGGCGGCGCGCATCAGATGGCCCTGGTGCCGCTCCAGCTTTCCTTCCAGCCGCTCGAACAGCGTGAAGGCATCGGCCGTCGCGCCCGCGAAGCCGGCGATGACGCCGTCGGTCTTCAGCCCGTCACCCAGCCGCCGGACCTTGCGGGCGTTGGGCTTCATCACGGTCTGGCCCTGTGTCACCTGACCGTCACCGGCGATGACGACCCGACCGTTGCGGCGGACCGAAACAATGGTGGTGCCGTGCCAGACCGGCGCGGCCGTGGAGTTCTCGTTCATGGCCGCGAATATGGGGTTGCGGCGCAGCCGCGCAATCGGACCGGATCGGACTGCGCGCGCCGGCAGACAAGGGGTCGAACCGTTGAAGGCCCCGGTGGGATCGATCGATCTGAGCAAGCTGACGGAATGGCAAAATAGCGCCGGGTGCGCGTCGGCCGGCGCGCCGCGCCCTTGCCGCCGGCGCACTTCTCCTGCTTGGCTGTGGCCGCCCGCCATGCCGCACGATCCGCCGCCCCTCGTCCCCTATCACCTCGCCACCGGTTACCGCGATCAGGCGATCGCGGCAGGCGACCGCGCGCTGCTCCACACCGTCCCGAACACCGGCCATGTCGAGCTGATCGCACCGGAATCATCGGCCTGGGCCGAAGCGAAGCGGCTGCTCCTGGCCGCCCTTGAACCTGTTCGACGGATAGCGGCGCGATGACATTCGAAGAGGCTCGCGCCCTCGACGCCGCCGATCCGCTCGCGCCGTGGCGCGCCCGCTTCGCGCTCCCCCAAGGGGTGATCTATCTCGACGGCAACTCGCTGGGCCCGCTGCCCCATGCCGCGCGCGACACGCTGGCCCGGACGGTCGAACGGGAATGGGGCGAGCGCCTGATCCGCGGCTGGAACGAGGGCTGGATGGACGCCCCGGCCCGCGTCGGCGGCAAGATCGCCCGCCTGATCGGGGCACAGGCGCACGAGGTGACGGTCGGCGACTCGACCTCGACCAACCTGTTCAAGCTCCTGGTGGCCGCGCTGCGTCGCGATCCCGCGCGCCGCACGGTCCTGAGCGAGGCGGGCAATTTCCCGACCGACCTCCACATCGCCGAGGGCGCCGTCGGGTGCGTGCCCGGCGCGGTGCTGAAAATCGTCGCGCGCGCGGACGTCGCGGCCGCGCTCGGCCCGGAGACGGCGGTGCTGCTGCTCACCCACGTGCACTACAAGACCGCCGAACGCTGGGATATGCCCGCGCTGACCGCCACCGCCCACGCCGCCGGCGCGCTGACGCTGTGGGACCTGAGCCACTCGACCGGCGCGGTCCAGCTCGACCTGAACCGAGCCGGTGCGGACCTGGCGGTAGGTTGTGGCTACAAATATCTGAACGGCGGCCCCGGCGCGCCCGCCTTTCTCTACGTCGCCGACCACCTCCAGAGTGCGCTGAGCAATGCGCTGTCCGGCTGGATGGGCCATGCCGAGCCGTTCGGCTTCGCCGACGCCTATGCGCCCGCGCCCGGCATGAAGCGTTGGCTCACCGGCACGCCCGCCGTGCTCGGCCTCGCCGCGCTGGAGGCGGGGGTCGACCTGTGGACCGAGGTCGACCAGGCGCAGGTCTGGGCGAAGAGCGCCCGTCTGTTCGACATCCTCGCCGCGGCCGGCGACGCGCTCGGGCTGGAATGCGTCACCCCGCGCGACCCGGCGCGACGCGGCAGCCATATCAGCTTCCGTCACCGCCACGCCTGGGAGCTGACCCAGGCGCTGATCGCCGGCGGCGTGATCGGCGACTTCCGCACTCCCGACATCATCCGTCTGGGCCTGACGCCGCTCTACCTCCGCCATGAAGACGTCTGGCGCGCGGGCGAAATCATGGAAGACGTGATCCGCACCGACGCCTGGCGCGATCCGGCCTACGCCGTGCGGCAGGCGGTCACCTGATCGCGGACGTATCCGACCGGTCCCCGCCCGCCCCCGGCCGCCACCCACCCGTCCGGCTGATTGCGCCTCCACCCCCTCCCGCCTATATCGCCGCTCCACGGCCGGGGCGGCCGATGCGACAAGGGGACCAGCATGGCGCGCCGCCGGCAGATCTACGAAGGCAAGGCCAAGATCCTCTATGAGGGGCCTGAGCCCG
>NZ_CAXUEK010000042.1:0-24376 GCF_964250165.1 uncultured Sphingomonas sp.
GGTGATCGCGACGTCGAACACCGGATCGTCGAGGTGCGCATAGGCCGCATAGCTCTCGCCGACCGGCGCATCGTCGGCCAGCTCGATGATGCCGTCGTGATCGTCGCCAAGCTCCAGCTCGCGCGCCGAGCACATCATGCCGTTCGATTCGACCCCGCGGATGGCGGCGACCTTGAGCGTGATGCCGCTGCCCGGGACGTAGGCGCCGGGCGCGCCGAACACGCCGACCAGGCCGGCGCGGGCGTTGGGCGCGCCGCAGACGACTTGGGTAGCGCCGTCACCGGCGTCGACGGAGAGCACCTGCAGCTTGTCCGCCTGGGGGTGGCGCTCGGCGGTGAGCACGCGCGCGATCCGGAAGGGCTCGAGCGCCGCGCCGGGATTGTGGATACCCTCCACCTCCAGCCCGATGCGGGTGAGCGCGTCGGCGATCGCCTCCAGCGGCGCGTCGGTGGCGAGGTGCTGCTTGAGCCACGAGAGGGTGAACTTCATGGTTCACCTCTCGTGCCCCGGCGCCGGCCGGGCCCCATGCAAAGGCCTGTGAACTTCATGCGCCCACGCCTCCGCTCAGCGTCGGCACGTCGAGCGCGGCGAAGCCGTAATGCTTGAGCCAGCGGACATCGCCGTCGAAGAAGGCGCGCAGGTCGTCCATGCCGTATTTCAGCATGGCGAGCCGGTCGACGCCGACGCCGAACGCGAAGCCCTGCCATTCGGCGGGATCGAGCCCGGCCGCCGCGATCACCTTGGGGTGGACCATGCCGGAGCCGAGCAGCTCCATCCAGCCGCCCTGCTCCGCATCGGGCGACCCGCCGAGCACGCGCTTGCCCTTCTGCAACGTGTAGCCGACGTCCACCTCCGCCGAGGGCTCGGTGAAGGGGAAATAGCTCGGGCGCAGGCGCAGCACGATGTCGTCGCGCTCGAAAAAGGCGCGCAGGAACGTCTCCAGCGTCCATTTCAGATGGCCGAGCGTGATGCCGCGATCGATCACCAGCCCCTCGATCTGGTGGAACATCGGCGTGTGCGTCGCGTCGCTGTCGGAGCGGTAGACGCGGCCGGGCGCGATGATGCGGATCGGCGGCCGCTGCGCCATCATCGTCCTGATCTGCACCGGGGAGGTATGCGTGCGCAGCACCATCGGCCGCTCATGCTCGCCGGCCAGATAGAAGGTGTCGTGCATCGCCCGCGCGGGGTGCGTTTCGGGAATGTTGAGCGCGGTGAAATTGTGCCAGTCGTCCTCGATCTCGGGGCCGGTCGCGACGGCGAAGCCCAGATCGGCGAAGATCTCGGCGAGCTCGTCCATCACCTGGCTGACCGGGTGGATCGTGCCCGCGGGCGCGGCCTCGGCCGGCAGCGTCATGTCGAGCCGCTCGGCCGCGAGCCGCGCGTCGAGCGCCGCCGTCTCCAGCGCCGCCTTGCGGGTGGCGATCGCGGCCGTGACCGCCTCGCGCAGCCCGTGGATGCGCGGCCCCTGCGCCTGCCGCTCCTCGGGGCTCATGCCGCCGAGCGTCTTGAGCAGCTGCGTCACCTGCCCCTGCTTGCCGAGCGCATGGACGCGGCACGCCTCCAGCGCGTCGAGGCCGGGGGAGGCGCCGATCGCGGCAAGCAGGTGCTCGCGCAGGTCGTCCAGGTCGGTTACCACATCATCTCCCGTCGTTCCCGCGCAGGCGGGATCCCATTTACTGCCGTTCCCTGGCTGCTTCCGCGGGCGCGAAGCCCAGGCCGATCGCCAAATCGATCCACGCGGGATTGTGGCGCTCGATCAGGTTCAGCTTCCAGTCGCGTTCCACTTCTCGAGCTGCTTCTCCCGCGTGATCGCGGCTTCCATGGTATCGGCCATCTCGTACCAGACCAGTCGGTTGATCCGATAGCGGGAGGTAACGCCCTTGACCAATCCCTCACGGTGCTGGGCAAGACGCGCGAGCAGGTCCGAGGTGACGCCGATATACAGGGTGCCGTGGCGGCCGCTGGCGAGAATGGAGACGCATGGCTGGCGTTCGCGCATCGACCTCCTCCGTCATCCCGCGCAGGCGGGAAACCATTTTGGCTGACGGCGGATGCCATCGCCACTCGCAGCGATAATGGTTTCCCGCCTGCGCGGGGATGACGAGAAAGAAAAAAGGCGCCGGTGTTGCCACCGACGCCGCTTACATCTCATCGCTCAGTCGAAGGTGCGCCACGCCGTCAGACGTGACCGGCTGCGCCGGCCCCGCTGCCCGCCGTGGCGAGTCCTGATCCTGCTAGAGCAGCCTCAGGCCGCCCGCTCCTGGGGCAGCGCCGCCTTTGCCTGCGCGATGATCGCGCTGAACGCTTCGCCCTCGTGCATCGCGATGTCGGCGAGGACCTTGCGGTCCAGCTCGACGCCGGCGAGTTTCAGGCCGTGCATGAACTGGCTGTAGCTCAGCCCCGCGGCGCGGACGCCGGCGTTGATGCGCTGGATCCACAGCCCGCGGAACGTCCGCTTCTTCACCTTGCGGTCGCGATAGGCGTATTGGCCGGCCTTCTCGACCGCCTGCCGCGCGACGCGAATCGTGTTCTTGCGGCGGCCGCTATAGCCCTTGGCCTGTTCGAGAATATTCTTGTGCTTGGCGCGCGTCGTGACGCCGCGTTTCACTCGTGCCATCGATCAGCTCCTCAACTCAGGCCGTAGGGCGCCCAGGCCTTCACCGTGGCGGTGTCGGCCTTCGCGAGCACGCTGGTGCGGCGGTTCTGGCGGATATACTTGGCGTTGTGGCTGATGAGGCGGTGGCGCTTGCCGGCGACGCCGTGCTTGATCTTGCCGGAAGCGGTGAGCGTGAAGCGTTTCTTCACCCCGCTCTTGGTCTTCAGCTTGGGCATTTTGGTCCTTTCGCGTTCACGAGACTGGAACCGCCGCGGCAGCCCTGATGGCCGGGCGGTTCGTGGGCGTCTCGGGTGGAGGCCGCGCGCCCTAGCCGCGGCCGGCGCGAAAAGCAACAGTGGTCATGGCGCGTTTCGTTCCGGCACTCACCGCGAGATTGTCGCCTCACATGACCTTGTATAAACACAGACTTAGATGGTTACCACGGTTCTGGACCGTTCGGTATGCAGCGTCGCCAATGGTCGAGTTTACCGCCATTCCATTTTATAAGCAATTCGTTGGCGTTGACTCGTGAGATCTGCCCACTCATCGTTATTCCCGTGTGGTTCGGCGTTGCCGGCCAATTTAGCTCAATATGATTGTCAATCAGTTTCCAGTCACCATTTGCTTCTTCATCCGCTAGAACTCCCCTCGCTTGAAGACTATAGGTCGAGCTTCCCGCACAATACTCACCTTTTGGCACCCAGCCACCTACTAGAAACGATGGAGCAATCTTATCTGGACCGCTCGGTCCATCTTCTTGTTTTATCGCCGTACTAGCTTCCGGGCCAGAACGGTCGGCGGTATGGGTTGGCGGACGTTTGAGGGCGATTGTGGCAACGGCAGGATCGGCCAGTTTTGGTGGCTGACCGCCGGACCCCAACGCTCCGGACCCCAATGCCATCGCGAGGAGCAAGCCTTCGCCGCTATGCTCTCCAGCATCCTGCCCATTCACTACCTCGCGCTGAAAAGCCAAAGTGTCGGGCCCGCAATTTTTAGACCCTCCATTACCTCGGACTAATCTGAAGGACCACTTGGTTGTGCTATTCGTCTCTGCTAGCTGATCTTTTGTAGTAGCAGTAAGGGTATATAGATCATCGCCAGCAGAGCTCCAACTGATTTTCTCCATAGTGCTGCTCGGAGACAATGCCTTAATCCGGTCGGACTTCATCACTGCCACGACTTGCCCCAAGGATACGTCATAAGGTCGTTCGACAATATCCCCAGCACCTACTCCAACGCACTCTCCCGCTATTTCAAGTGACACGATCTCGCCGGAAAAGAACGGTATCATCTTACCAATCAAGAAAACGACACCGAACAAGATCGGCGGAATAACAGCTAGTCCGATCAGCAGGCGCTTCCAGAGCCTAGGCGGTTCTACACCTTCCGGCGCTACAAACAGCTCTGACGTTATAGCGTCTGAGGTCGGTTCTGTTTGACCACTTGGCAATAACTCGGCTATGTCAACTGCCGGCTCATCTGCTTGCGTAACTGATTGGGGATGAGCAAGCACCTGCGCCTTAGCTGCCTCGAACTCTACGTCGTTGACGTGCCCTGCCGCGCGAAGAGCGCTCAAGCGCTCCAAATCGTTAATCCAGTCGGCCATGCGTTCACCCCCGGATCAGCTTACAAATGAGCAACGGACCTGCAAGTCAAAGCTTGTGGCGGAACCGGAACGGTCGCCCGCGCGCTTGCGCGAGCATGGACGAGGCTACTCAGCGTATCGAGCAGCCGGCGCCCGCCGTTTCGGAACCTGCCCGCCGGCGCCGCCGCCTCCTGCGCAATATCCTGCTCGGCGTCGCAGGCGTGCTGCTCGCCGCCTGGCTGGTGCTGTTCCTCACCAAGGGCCGCTTCCTCAAGCATACGGCCGAGTCGCTGGCCGGGCGCGCGCTCGGGCGCGACGTGAAGGTGGCGGGCGACTTCCAGCTCTATTTCGCGCCGTTCAAGATCCGGTTCGTGGCGGAAGGGCTGACCGTCGCCAATCCCGCCTGGGCGGAGCGGCCGCAGCTGTTCCGGGCCGATCGCGTCGATGCGCTGATCGCGCCCTGGTCCATGCTGTTCGGGCGGCGGCGTTTCTACTCGCTCGATCTCGTCAACGGCGCGGCCGACCTGGAATATGACAAGGCGCACACCGCCAACACATGGACGTTCGGGACGGGCAAGCAGGGCGGCAAGCCGTTCGAGTTCCCGCGCGTCGACCAGGCGAGCGTCGCCGGCACCACCGTGCGCTTCCGCGATCCGCGCATGCCCCTCACGGCCGACCTCCGGATCGACCCGTTCCGGTCGGCCGACGCGCGGATCGGCCGGGCGATCGGCGTCCACGGCGCGGGCGTGGTGCGCACGACGCCGTTCACCGTCGAGGCGCGGCTGCTGTCGCCCGACGCCACCGTCAATCGCGGCCAGAACCAGCTGGCGCTGACCGCGCACGCCGCCGGCAACGTCATCGACATCACGGGCACGCTGCCGACCATCGCCGACTTCGAGGACGTGCCGCTGCAGGTGCGCGCGCGCGGCCGCAACATGGCGAACCTGCTCGACATCATCGGCGTGGTGATCCCCAACACGCGCACCTATCGGCTCGCCGCGCAGCTGGTGAAGCAGGGCGAAATCTATCGCTTCACGCACCTTGCCGGCAGGTTCGGCGACAGCGATCTGGCGGGGCGTCTGACCGTAACCAACGGCGCGCGGGTGCGGCTCGATTCGGAGTTGGCGACGCGGAGTCTCGACATCGTCGATGCCGCGCCGTTCATCGGCTACAACCCGGACATCGTCGCCACGCAGGGCGTGCAGGCCGCCGCCGCCGCCACCGGCGCGGGCGCGCGGCGCATCCTGCCGGATGCGGCGCTGCCGGTGAAGACGATGGGGGCGTTCGACGCCGGGCTGCACTGGACGGTGGGCGTGGTGAAGTCGCGCCACGTCCCGATCTCCGACCTGGACCTGACGCTGGCGCTCGATCGCGGCCGGCTGGCGCTGTCGCCCTTCACCTTCACCATGGCGCGCGGGCATGTCGCGTCCGACGTGATCTTCGACACCCGCCAGCGGCCGAGCGCCGACCGCTACGATATCCGCCTCGCGCCGACGCCGCTCGGGCGACTGCTCGCGGGTTATGGTGTCGCCGAGGCGGGAACCAGCGGCACCGTCAGGGGGCGGATCCAGATCGAGGGGCGCGGCGACACCGTTCATCAATCGCTGGCGACCGGGAGCGGCCGCATCGCCTTCGTGCTGCCGACCGGGACCTTCTGGACGCGCAACGTCCAGCTCGCCGAGCTCGACATCGGCACCTTCGTGCAGAAGATGTTCCAGCACGCGCTGAAGGAGCCGGTGCGGATCAACTGCGGGCTGATCGGGTTCACCGTGCGCGGCGGCGTGGCGGCGGCGGACCCGATCCTGATCGACACGCAGAAGAACGTGATCCTCGGCCGCGGCGGCTTCAGCTTCAAGACGGAGGCGCTGGACCTCGCGTTGCGCGCCGACGCCAAGAAGTTCTCGCTGTTCTCCGGCCAGTCGCCGATCGGGATCGGCGGCGATTTCGCCGCGCCGTCGCTCGACGTCATCAGCCCGCAGCTGGTCGGTCGCGCCGGCGTCGCACTCGGGCTGGCGCTGGTTGCGGCGCCGCCGGCGGCGATCCTGGCCTTCATCGATCCGGGCGACGCGAAAGCCGCCGCATGCGGGCCGGTGCTGGCCGGCGCGACGGCGGCGCAGCAGCGCACCATCAAGGGCAAGGCGCGCGACGATGTCGGCAATGGCGGCACCGGCAAGAGCGAGAGCGGCAAGCGCTCGGGTGGCGAGAAGCAGGAGCAGCGGAAGAAGTTTCTGGGAATATTCTAACTCCTCCACCGCGCCAGCGTGGGGAGTGGTGGAGGGGGTTCTCAGCGGCATCGGTCCGACGCCCCCTCCGTCACGCGGCTATCGCCGCGCGCCACCTTCCCCGCCAGCGCGGGGGAGGAGCATTCAGCCGTGCAGCGCCTCCAATACATCGTCCGTCCGCGCCGCGTCGCCGATCGCCAGCACCTGGCCCTCGCTCGCAGCGGTGAGCGGGTCGCCCTGCCAGTCGCACATGCGCCCGCCCGCGCCCTCGACCACCGGCACGAGCGCGGCGAAGTCGTGGAGCTTCAGCCCCGCCTCGCAGATCAGATCGAGGTGGCCGCTCGCGAGCAGGCCGTAATTGTAGCAGTCGCCGCCATAGACCGGCCCTTGGCGGAGATCGCCAGCCGATGCGGCGGCCGCCAATCGCCGATAGCCGTCCACCTCATCGCCGGCGAACAGATGCGGGCTGGTGGTCGCGAGCAGCGCCCCCTCCAGCTGCGGGCACGTGCGCGTCCTGACCGCCGCGCCGTTGAACAGCGTCGGCCGGCCCGCCGCGCCGAGCCAGCGCTCGCGGCTGATCGGCTGGTCGATGACGCCCAGCACCGGCCAGTCACCGTCCAGCAACGCCACCAGCGTGCCGAAGATCGCGCGGCCGGCGATGAACGACCGGGTGCCGTCGATCGGGTCGAGCACCCAGCGCCGGCCGGTGATGCCGGGCTTCTCGCCATATTCCTCGCCCACGACGCCGTCGCCCGGCGCCTCCGCGTCGAGCAGCCGGCGCATCGCGGCCTCGGCGGCGCGATCGGCCTCGGTCACGGGCGAGCGGTCCGCCTTCAGCTCCTGCGCGAACGCCTGGCGGAACAGGGGGCGGATCGCCGCGCCGGCGGCGTCGGCGAGCCGCTGGGCGAGGGCGAGATCGGCGGCGGTGACGGGCATCGCGCGCTCCCTATCCGCCGCACCCGCGCTGCGCTAGGATGATGCATCCCATCGCGGAAGGATCATCCGATGCGCGCCCTCGTCTCTATCGCCGCCCTCCTCCTCGCCGCGCCCGCCGCCGCGACGCTCGCGCCCGGCGCCAAGGCCCCGGTCTTCACCGCGCAGGGGGCGGTCGCGGGCAAGCCCTTCACGGTGAACTTGCAGGACGCGCTCAAGAAGGGGCCGGTGGTGCTGTATTTCTTCCCCGCCGCCTTCACCAGCGGCTGCAACGCCGAGGCGCACGCCTTTGCCGAGGCTATACCCGATTTCCGGAAGGCGCACGCCACCGTCATCGGCATGACCGCCGGCCATGTCGATCAGCTGGAAGATTTCTCCAGCAAGGAATGCGCAGGCAAGTTCCCGGTCGCGGCCGCCAGCCCCGCGCTCATCCAGAGCTATGACGTGGTGCTCAAGAAGCCGGACGGCGGCGCGACCGCGCTGACCAGCCGGACCAGCTACGTGATCGGCCGTGACGGCCGCATCGCGTTCGTTCATGACGACATGAACCCCGCCGAGCACGTCCAGCGGACGCTGGCGGCGCTGCGCGCGCTGCCCGCGCGCTAGTCGGCGGTTACGGCTCGCTAACCTGTCTACGCTAGATCGTCACCGCACAGGGGGTGCGGTGACGGCGATGCGCGAGGTGGCGACGCAGGCCTGGGACGAGGACGACGGCCTGTTCGCGGGCGTCGGCGCGTTCCTGGATGCGCACGGGCTCGGGCCCGACCCGGTCCATTACAGCTTCGCCTACGCCGTGCTGACCGATCCCGAGCTGAACGCGGCGGTGGCGCAGCTGAGAGACGGCGGCGTGCGACTGGGCCGAGCCGAAATCGAGCGACTGGGCGGCACGGTGAGAGCGGGCGCGACCCGGTCGGCTCGCTGCCGGGCACGCAGGGAGGATCACCGCGCGGCGGCGCTGGTCGCGGAGACGCGGGCGCAGGTGGACGGCTTCGCCGATCTGGTCCGCAGCGTCCGGCAGGAGACCAGTGGCTTCGGGCGAGATCTGGCGGCAAGCGCGGCGGCGCTGCAGCAGCAGGCGACGCTCGCCGGGCTGACGGAGATCGCGCGGATCACCGGTTCGATGGCGACCCGCATCCGCGATGCCGAGCGACGGCTGGCGACCGCGACCGCCGAAGCCGATACGCTCCGCACCCGGCTGACCGAGGCGCAGGGCGAGGCCCGGCGCGACGCACTGACCGGGCTGCCGAACCGGCTGGCGTTCGAGGAGGCGTTCGCGGCCGCTGCGCTAACCGGGGCGCCGGTGTGCCTCGCGGTCTGCGACATCGATCATTTCAAGGGCTTCAACGATTGCCACGGCCACGGCGTCGGCGACCGCGTGCTGAGCGCCATCGGACGCGGGCTGGTCGATGCCTGCGACGGGCAGTTCGTGGCGCGGCACGGCGGCGAGGAGTTCGCCGTGCTGTTGAACGACGTCCCGCTCGTCGCTGCAGCGACGCTGCTCGACCGGGCACGCGAGGGGCTGGGCGAGCGGCGGTTCCGCGATCGGGAGACGGGCGCGGTGCTGGGGCGGATCACGCTTTCCGCCGGCGTGATCGCGGTCCGGCCGGAGGAGCCGCTGGCCGCCGCGCTCGAGCGCGCGGATCGGCTTCTCTACGCCGCCAAGGCCGACGGCCGCGACCGGGTCTGCGCGGGCTGACTGACTGCTATCGATTGGCGCAAGTCGCCAGATAGAGCGGCGGTGTTCGCCATCATCCTGACGACCATTCTGCCAAGCAGCTGTTTAACCGACATAAGTGCAGTTGGCACGACCGATGCAGTGTGTTCTGCGTCGGCCGGATGATCCGCTCCGACGCTTCGGAGACCTGCCATGACCACCTCTCTTTCCCGCTCACTCTTCTCTTCCGCCGCCGCCATCCTGTTCGCCGGCCTGGCGCTGTGCGCGGCGCTCCCCGTCGTGCCGGTGGCGTGATGCGGCGGCACTTGGCCCCGGCGCTCACCTCCTTCGCGATGACGGCGCTGCTGATCGTCCGTCATCACGCTCTCCTGTTCGCCTAGGCCGGCACCGGCGCTCCCGCCGGGCCGGCGACTGCGGGCTCGCCGCGGCTGTAGGTGCCGATCAGCACGCCCGACGCCACCACGTGCCCGCGCAACGCCTCGACCAGATCGCCGCGCCCCGGTCGCTCGCCCGCATCGGGCGCGTCCGGGCCGAGCGCGAAGAGCTGGAACACGTAGCGGTGCTCGCCATGGCCGGTCGGCGGATCGGGCGGTAGCCAGCCCCGCTTGAACTGCGAGTTCCGGCCGACCTCGCCCTCCGGCGCGTCGGGGACGATGCCGCCCTCTTCGATCCGCCCCGACGCGCCCTCCAGCTCGCTGACGACGGCGTGGACCATCGGCTGGCCGGTCGGCGCATCCGGATCCTCGACGATCAGCGCCAGTCGCGCGCCTTCGGGCGCGCCCGTCCAGGTCAGCGGCGGCGACACGCCCTCGCCATCGTCGGTGAACCGTACGGGCAGCCGCGCGCCGTCGCCGAACGCGGGGCTGGTAAGCGTGATCTGCGCCTCGGCGGCCATGCCCGGCTGCGCGACGACCAGCTTGTCCGCGCCGGCGCGGCGGTTCTTGAGCGCGCGGCCGAGCCAGGCGGGAACATGTTCGAGCATCAACCCTCTCCCTTGCCGGAACCGCCACGCCAGCGAGGCGCTGAGCGGCGATGGACGATCCTCATCATCTTACCCGCTTCGTCGACGCGCAACTCGGCGTCTACGATCAGGTGCTGGCCGAGCTGCGGCGCGGGCGCAAGGCGAGCCACTGGATGTGGTTCGTGTTCCCGCAGATCGCCGGCCTGGGCAGCAGCCCGACGGCGCGCTTCTACGCGATCGCCTCGAAGGCGGAAGCAAGTGCCTATCTCGCGCATCCGCTGCTGGGCCCCCGGCTGCGCGAGGCGTCCGCGGCGGCGATCGCCGCGGCCGGATCGGCGGAGCAGGTGTTCGGCGGCATCGACGCCGTCAAGCTGCGCTCCTCGCTGACGCTGTTCGCCGCCGTCGCTGACGACCCGGCGCCGTTCCGGGCCGGGCTCGACCGCTTCTTCGGCGGCGAGCCCGATCCGGCGACGCTAGCGCTGCTTTAAGCTTCGGCCAGCTCCGCGCTGGCGTTGATCCGACTCTCGGCGAGCTGCGTCAGCTTCTCGTCGGTCGCCTTCTCCTCGGCCAGCGTCTCGGCCAGGATCGCGGCGCATTCGCTGCGGCCGAGCTGCTTCGCCCAGGCGATCAGCGTGCCGTAGCGGCTGATCTCATAATGCTCGACGGCCTGCGCCGCCGCGGTCAGCGCCGCGTCGAGCACCGCCTTGTCGGCGACGTCGCCCGCGGTCTCGTTCGCTTCCTTGATGATGCCGTCGATCGCGGGGCAGGTCACGCCCTTTTCCTCCAACCCCTCGAGGCTGAACACGCGCTTCAGCCGCTCGATCTGGCCCTCCGTCTCGCGCAGGTGCGTCTCGAAGCCCTGCTTGAGCTGCGGGTCGGTCGCTTTCTCGATCATCTTGGGCAGCGCCTTGGTGATCTGCTGCTCGGCATAATAGATGTCCTGGAGCTGATGGACGTAGAGGTCCTGCAGCGTCGCGATGTCTTTTGTGAACAGGCCCATGTGCGGTTTCCTTGCGCTGGAGTTCGGGGCCACAACGTGCCTCGGGCGGCGTGGTTGCCTGACGGCCGCCGCCGCGCACGAGAACGCTGGCGTTCGCCGACCAGATTGCGCTAAGACATTGAACAGGAGCCGTTCTCATGCGTCAGCGTCTTGCCTCTCTCGCCGCGATCATGGCCATGCTCAGCAGCTGCGGCGGGGGCAGCGGGTCCGGCGCCGGCACCGGGTCCACCGCCACCAGCTCGGGGGCGACGGGCACGACCACCGCCGGCACGGGCTGCACGCTGCGCGAGCGGCAGGATTGGGCGTTCGCGCAGCTCAACCAATGGTATCTCTTCCCCGAAACGCTGCCGACCAGCCTCGATCCGACCCCCTACACGACCGTTGGCGACTATATCGACGCGCTCACCGCCACCGCGCGGAGCCAGCGGCGGGACCGCTATTTCACCTATCTCACCTCGATCTCGTCGGAGGACGCCTATTATGCGTCGGGTTCCAGCGCCGGCTTCGGCGTCCGGCTGACCACCGATGCGGCGGCGGGGCGCGTCTTCATCGCCGAGGCGTTCGAGGGCGCGCCGGCGCTGGCGGCCGGGATCGACCGCGGCACCGAGATCCTGGCGATTGGCACGTCCGCGAGCGACCTCAAGAGCGTGTCCTCGATCATCGCCACGGCGGGCACCGCCGGCGTGACGGACGCGCTCGGCCCGAGCACGGCGGGCACGACGCGCCTGCTGCGCGTGACGGACGCCAACGGCCAGCGCGACGTGACGGTCGCCAAGGCGGACTATTCGCTCACCCCCGTCTCCAGCCGCTACGGGGCCAAGATCATCACCGATGGCGGGCGGCAGGTCGGCTACATCAACCTGCGCACCTTCATCTCCACCGCCGATCCGGCGCTGCGCCAGGCGTTCGGGCAGTTCAAGGCGGCGGGCGTCACCGACGTCATCATCGACCTGCGCTACAATGGCGGCGGGCTGGTCTCGATCTCCGAGCTGATCGGCGATCTGCTGGGCGGCGCGCGCTCCACCTCCGACGTGCTCGACTACACCACCTTCCGGCCGGAAAAGGCGGCGAACAACTCGACCCGCTTCTTCCAGCCGACCACCCAGTCGATCGCGCCGACGCGCATCGCCTTCATCGGCACGGGCGGCACTGCGTCGGCGAGCGAGCTGACGATCAACGCGCAGATTCCCTATCTCCACGCCAACGCCGCGCTGATCGGCACCAACACCTTCGGCAAGCCGGTCGGCCAGATCGCGCTGGACCGGGCGGCGTGCGACGACCGGCTGCGGGTGATCGCCTTCGCGACCCAGAACGCCAACCGGCAGGGCAATTATTTCGACGGGTTGGCGACCGTGGTGGAGGCGAGCTGCCAGGCGGCCGACGACCTCAACCACCCGCTCGGCGATCCGCAGGAGGGCTCGACCCGCGCCGCGCTCAACTTCATCGAGGGGGTCGCCTGCACGAAGATCAGCAGCGGCGAGGTGGGCACCGAATCGGTGAGCGCGCAGGGCAAGCGCACGCTGCTGACGCCGGACCATCCCGACACCGCCCAGCGCGAGACGCCGGGGCTGTTCTGAGCCGCGCGACGGGGTGACGCATCCTTCGGGCGGCTTCGGCTCCCTCACGGGTGGCGCGGAACCGTGGCCGACAGGGTGGAAGGGCTGGCGCGCTTGGTGACGGGACGGCGCCTGCAGCCCTCGCCGGGTCAGTCGCGCCGGCGGATCGTCTCGTCCAGCCGCGCGACCGTCACGCCGAAGCGGCGCGCGGTCAGCCGGTTGGCGGCGCTGCGGCCGTCCGGGGCGAGCGTCAGCCACTGCTCGATGCGGATCTTGCCCGTGGTCAGGTAGGTGATGTGGAGGCGATCGCCGCGCGTCTCCACCGTCACCGGCCCGCGCGCGTCGGTGAGCGTGCCGGTGTAACGGCCCGGCGCGATCCGGCGCAGCCGCCAGCGACGATGGGTGACCGCCTTGCCCGCCTCCGCCACGGTCTGGTCAAGGACCAGCGACCCGTCCGGCTGCGGCCGGCCCTCGCCCTCGACATGCACGGCGTGGCCGCGGTGGAGCATGATGCGCAGCCGGCCGACGCCCTCGCTGCGCCCGGCGAAGAAGGCGAGCGGATCGAAGCGCAGCGGCGCGCTGGCCAGCGCGAGGGCGAGAAGCATGACCGGCCAACGCACGGGCGGCGCAGTCGGCGCCGCGCGGAAAGGGGCGCGGCGGCGCACGAAAGCGTGTAGATGGCCGCGCGGGGCCTTCCGCTCCGATGGGAACCGGCGATGGCGAAGAGTCAGCAGAAGTCGAACAAGGAAATCCGCAAGCCCAAGGCCGCCAAGCCGGCCAAGCAGAACGCGTCCAACCCGAGCGCCAAGGGCACGCCGGCCAAGCCGGAGAGCGGCAAGGGCTGATCGGCGTCAGGCGTCCAGCGGCAGGCGCATCGCCACGTCGCAGCGCGCGTAGGTCGCGCCGTAGGTGGCCATGATCTCGGCGTCATGGACGAAGCCCGCCTTCTCGTAGAGGTGGATCGCCGCGCGGCACCTGCTGCTGGTGAGCAGGTAGAGCGTCTCGATGCCGGGCAGCGCCCGCGCCCGCCCGATCAGCGCGGCGAGCAGCACGCCGCCCGCGCCGCTGCCCTGCGCCGCGGCGGTGACGCCCATCTTGGTCAACTCCCACGCGCCCGGGCCGGTCGGCATCAGCGCGCCGGTGCCGATGACGGCCCCGCCATCGCCCGCCACGAACAGGATGACCCCACCCGGCGCGACGATCGTCTCGTGCGGGTGAGCGAGCACATGCTCGTCATGCGGCTCCAGCACGAACATCTCGCTGATCCACGCGGCGTTGATCGCGCGGAAGTGCGGCGCGAGGGCGTCGGTGTAGGGAAGGATGCGCATGGCCGGCATCGTAGCGCGAGCGGCGGCCGGGGGCGACTGGGCGGTCGGCGCAGACGTCGGCGCGGACCTGGACACCACATCCCCCGTCATTCGTCCAGGTCCGGATCGTCGTCTCCCTCTTCCCGGTCGTGCGCCGCGCGGCGCGCCGCGTCCTCCTGCTATCCGTGGCGCTCGACGGTCCGTTGCGCGAGCGCGCGTTCGAGCGCCTCGACCTCGCGCGTCGACAGCAGGCGCGGCGAGGGCCGCGGCGGCCGCGGCGGGACGGCGGCGCCGGTCTCGGCCGCTTCGGCGTCGATGCCGACCCGCGCGACCGCGACGGCAAGGCGTGCGGCGTGGAACTCGTGCGCCTGCCCCGAGCCCCGCCCGTGACAGGCCATCGGCGTCATCGCCTCGCGCCAGCGGCCGAACCGCTCGGGGTCGCGCAGCCGCAGGATGAACATGGTCAGCTTTTCGTCGAAGCGCCGCCGTTCGCCGATCTGCTCGCCCTGGAAGAACACCGGCGTCGCCGTGCCGTTGAGCGCGGGGTCGAACGCCGCCTCGCCGAGCCGGTGGACGGCGTAGTCGAGCGCGACGCCCCACGCTTCGCGGAAGCTGGTCGCCCCCGGCCGCGCGCGCAGATCATAGGCCGAGGACGTGCTCATCCCCACCGCCTTGCACGCCGCCTGGACATTGGCGGTGGCGGCGAGCGCCTCGACAAACGCGACCTGCCGCTCGGCGGTCCACCCGTCCTCGCGGTGGCGCGAGGCGACGGGGGTGAAGGCGGGTTTGTGGCTCATCGGGCAGGATGGAGCAGAACGCGCGCGTGTCGGACAGCGAAAAGCGGATGCTTTGCGCGACGTTCAGCTGCTAAGCTTACGTGCTGTGCAAAAACGACCGTGATGCTGGATTGACTCATGAGCCGCAGCCGAAAGACATCGCCCTTCGTTGGGATCACGACCGCCGAGAGCGACAAGCCGTGGAAACAGCAATCCGCGCGACAGGTCCGACGCGCGGTGCATCAGACGCTGGACGGCGATGCGGCGCCGAGCCGGCGCGTGCTGGGCGACGGGTGGGGCATGAAGGACGGCAAGCAGCGGATCAGTGATCCGACGCCGGCGGACTGGCGGAAGTGAGCCGGTAGGGGCGTTGGCGACGTGACGCCGCGGTGCAGGTGGCGTAGTGGCAATTTATCACTGAGACTAAAGCGTCACCTCCGAAAGATCACAAAACTGGCCCTGTTCGTCATCAAATTTTCCTTTGTGCTTAACAATCCAGTCCGCTACTAACTTCCAGCTGTCGTAATCAGAACGTGGGTTCTTCAGCCCCAAAGGTAGGGGCGACTTGAAGCACCATTGCATGGTCAGGCCGTCTTTATCCATCCCATCCTGAGACGCAGGCAGAACGCGCCATACGTTGTCGAATATTAGTTCGCCATTCTTGCTGAGTCGGAAGCTGATAATCGGCACATCGCGGGGCAGATCGATCCAGTCTTGAAATGCATCTATTTCTGAACCAGTCTCTTTCTGCTTATTCTCTAACTCTTTATGTCCGCTCTTTGTCATGTCCGCGGCGTAGAACGCCGCGTAGACGCCTTTTCCGCCGAGACTGGATCGACTGTCTTTCAGAAGCTCTGAGATCGATTGATCCCTTTTTAGAGGGAGCATAGCTCGCCGCCGGCTTTCCCAAGCCGTTCTGGCCCGCCTCAAGTCCTCCTTGGAGATGGGATGACAATCAAGAGCTTTAATCCAGTCTCGCGCGCACAAGATTTCTTCCAATTTAGCACTGACTATATTTGCTTCTGACCAGCCGCTTGCCTCAGTTCCTTCGAATGATAAACCGTTCGTCGAGGCATTGGACGAGCCCACCATCATCTCGTTACTGAAAAGATAGACTTTCCCATGAAGACGGTCGCATTGCACTGTGCTGACGTTCTTCAGCTTGAGAACGCGTCTAATCTCCTCGGGATTGGTTCCGCCCATCACGAGATTGCAGATGATCGTGATTCGATTTGCAGTTGGTCGGCTTGATAGACCAAGCTGCTCGATCGCACCCGTTCCCCAAAAAGCAACGGCTAAGGTCCCCCCTCGCCGGTCATGATCTTTTGTCTCACCCAGTCGAGTGCGTTTGGTCCGTCTTTAAACATTCCTACTCACTCCACTGCCGGCAGGTAAACCTTCCCGCCCGCCTCCCGGAACCGCTCGCTCATCCCGGCCATCCCGGCCTCGGCCTCCTCCGCCGCGACGAACGTCTCCATAGGCTGGTTCTGCTTCGCCGCGAACTCGCGCACTTCCTGCGTGATCTTCATCGAGCAGAATTTCGGCCCGCACATCGAACAGAAATGCGCGGTCTTGGCACCCTCCGCCGGCAGCGTCTGGTCGTGGTACGATTCCGCCGTGTCGGGGTCCAAGGAAAGGTTGAACTGGTCGCGCCAGCGGAAGTCGAACCGCGCGCGCGACAGGGCGTCGTCGCGCAGCTTGGCGGCGGGGTGGCCTTTCGCCAGGTCGGCGGCGTGGGCGGCGAGCTTGTAGGTGACGACGCCGGTCTTCACGTCGTCGCGGTCCGGGAGGCCGAGATGCTCCTTGGGCGTCACGTAGCAGAGCATCGCGCAGCCGAACCAGCCGATCATCGCCGCGCCGATGCCGCTGGTGATGTGGTCGTAGCCGGGTGCGATGTCGGTGGTCAGCGGCCCGAGCGTGTAGAAGGGCGCCTCGCCGCAGACCTGGAGCTGCTTGTCCATGTTCTCCTTGATCTTGTGCATCGGCACGTGGCCGGGGCCCTCGATCATCACCTGGACGTCCTGCGCCCAGGCGCGGTGGGTCAGCTCGCCCAGCGTGTAGAGCTCGGCGAACTGCGCCTCGTCATTGGCGTCGGCGATCGAGCCGGGGCGCAGGCCGTCGCCGAGCGAATAGGCGATGTCGTACGCCTTCATGATCTCGGTGATCTCGTCGAAGCGCTCGTAGAGGAAGCTCTCCTTGTGGTGGCTGAGGCACCATTTCGCCATGATCGAGCCGCCGCGGCTGACGATGCCGGTGACGCGCTTGGCGGTCATCGGGATATAGGGCAGGCGGACGCCGGCGTGGATGGTGAAATAGTCGACGCCTTGTTCGGCCTGCTCGATCAGCGTGTCGCGGAAGATTTCCCAGGTCAGCTCCTCGGCGACACCGCCGACCTTCTCCAGCGCCTGGTAGATCGGGACGGTGCCGATCGGCACGGGCGAGTTGCGGATGATCCACTCGCGCGTGTCGTGAATGTTGCGGCCGGTCGACAGGTCCATGACGGTGTCGGCGCCCCAGCGGATCGCCCAGACGAGCTTGTCGACCTCGGCCGCGACGTTGCTGGCGACGGCGCTGTTGCCGATATTGGCGTTGATCTTGACCAGGAAGTTGCGGCCGATCGCCATCGGCTCGCTCTCGGGGTGGTTGATGTTCGACGGGATGATCGCGCGGCCGCGGGCGACCTCGTCGCGGACGAACGCGGGCGTGACATGGTCGGGAATGCTCGCGCCGAAGCTCTCGCCGTCGCGGACATGGTCCATCAGCTGCGCGCGGCCCATATTCTCGCGGACGGCGACATATTCCATCTCGGGCGTGATGATGCCGCGCCGGGCGTAATGCATCTGGCTGACGTTCGCGCCCGCCCTGGCGCGGAGCGGACGGGGCCGCACGTTGGGGAAGGGCTGGACGCCGCCCGACCGGTCGGGGCCGAGCTGGCCGTTATCCTCGGGACGGAGCTGGCGGGCGTCGTAGCTCTCGACATCGCCGCGGCCGACGATCCAGTCGCGGCGGCGCTGGGGCAGGCCGGCCATGATGTCGATGCCGGCCGCCGGATCGGTATACGGGCCGCTGGTGTCGTAGACGTTGAGCGGCGGCTCGCCGGCGGAGGGTTCCAGGTCGATCGCGCGCATCGCGACGCGGTGCTCGCCGACATGGATCTTGCGGCTGCCGCGGATCGGGCCGGTGGTGACGCCGATCTCGATGGGGGAGGGGCGGGGGGCCCCGGCGGCGGCCCGTTCGATCGGCGAGTCTATATCGGCCATGTGCGTCGCTCCAGGTGTCGGAGCGAGGGCGGTTCTCAGGCGAGCGCCGCTTCCCTCCCTCCGCCGGTCTCAACCGGATCAGGTTCGGCGGGTCATGGCGTCAGCCACCTCTCAGCCGCTTCGGCGCGGCCCCCCGGGGATCGGCCGACGCTAAGCGCATCATGCGGCCACGTCCAGCAGCCAAGTCGATGGCGGAGCCGTCGCAACGGAAAAGGGCCGCGCGGTCGCCCGCACGGCCCTGTCCCACGACCAGCCCTCGCCGGATCAGCTCGGGTTGGCGACCGTCGTCCGGATGGTGCCGTTCACGCCGACGGGGAAGAAGCCGCCGCTCGACGTGCCTGCCCCTGCGTTCAGGTAGACGACGTTCAGCACCTGGGTGGCGGTGCGGCCGAGCGCGAGGCTGTTCGCGTCCGTCGGCACAAGGTTCGCCGTCGTCGCGGTGCCGATCCCCTGGTCGTTGTCGGCCGCCGCACCCGAGGTGCCGTCCAGGCTGTCACGCGCGTCCGAGATTTTCTGGACGTTGCCGATGATCGCCGAGGTGGCGGCGGTCGCCGGGGCGGACACGCCGAGCCGGTAGAGCTCGGAGCGGATCACGCCGTCATGATACGCCTCGACCGCGAGCAGGCCCGCCGACGCCTCCAGATAGGTCTTGTTGGTGATGAGCCGCGCCGAGCCGCGATAGGCGGTGACCCCGACATCGGTCAGCAGGTAGGAGCCGATCAGGAAGTTGATGTCGCTGGCGAACGGATCGAAGATCGTGTTCGCGTCGACCACGCCGGCCGCACGCGCCGCCGCCGTGAAGGCACCGGGAACGCTGGCGCCGTTGGCGGTCACCGTGGCGCTGCCCGACAGGTTGATGATCGGCTGCGCCGCCGCGGACGATCCGAGCGTGCTGCGCAGGAAGGTGACGTGCGCGATCTCGTCCGCCGCGATCTCGCGCGCATATTGCGCGATGACCGGATCGGAGAAGCTCACCGCCCGCGCCGCTCCGGCACCCGACCCGGGGATCACCGCGCCCTGGGTGCCGATGCCGGCCTGCAACGACGAGGCGATGCCCGCGCCGGTGACCGCATAGGTGTAGTAGGCGGCCTCCAGATATTCGAGCTGCAGCGCGAAGTTGAGGATGTCGACGTCGGTCACGGCCGCCGCGGTGGGGGTCGGCGTCGCCGTCGGCGTCGGCGTGGTCGCACTGTTGTCGTCACTGTTGCAAGCGGAGAGCAGTGCCAGCCCCCCGGTCATCGCCGCTGCGCCGCCGCACAGCCGGATGAAGTTGCGACGCGCCTGGCGCTGATGCTCGGCCTGTTCGACAAGGCCCAGGAAATCGATGTCTTTGCTCATGGCTTGATCTCCCCCGCTCAGTTCGCGGCGCTGGTGCGGATGGTGCCGTTGACGCCGGCGGGAAAGAACCCGCCCAGGGTCACGGCGGCGCGGTTCAGATAGACGATGTTGAGCACCTGCGCCGCGGAGCGGCTGTAGGCGAGGCCGTTGACGTTCGTGGGCACGAAGTTCGACCCCGTCGCCGTGGTCGTGCCGGCCGAGTTGGTCACCGCGATCTGCACCGGCGCCACCCCCTGATCGTCGTTCGGGTCGATGCCGCGCACCGGATCCGCGGTCGGCGTGCCGTCCAGCGAATCACGGGCTGCCGCGATCTTGGTCGTGGCGGTCACCAGCGCAGGCGTGTTGATGCCACGGCGATAAAGCGCGCCGCGGATGATGCCCGCATGGAACGCCTCAACCGCCAGGATGCCGGCGGCGGCGTCCAGGAAGGCGTTGTTGGTGATCAGCGCCGCCGAGCCCTTGTAGGCGGTGACGCCGACATCCTCGAAGATGAACGAGCCGAGCAGGAAATTGTTCGGCGAGGCGTAAGGGTCGAACACGTCCGTGGCGAGGAAGGTGCCGTTCGGCCCCGACGGCGTGACGACGCCGGCCGCGCGACCGGCGGCGGTGAACGATCCCACCGAGCCGTCCGCGTTGAGGCCGCCCGAGATGTTGATGCGCGGCTGCGCGACAGCGGCCGCGCCGAGCGCACCCGCGCTGCGCAGGAAGGTGACGTGCGCGATCTCGTCCGCGGCGATCTCGCGCGCATATTGCTGGATCAGGGGCTCGCCCGTGAAGTCCACGGCGCGCGGCGGGTTGGTGCCGCCGGTGTCGACATTGCCGCGTGCGCCGGCGGTGGTGACGCCACCCAGCAGACTGTCCGGCAGACCAGCGCCGCTGAACGCGTAGGAATAGAATTGCGCTTCGAGATATTCGAGGTTCAGCGCGAAGTTCAGGATGTCCGCGTCGGTGACCGTCTGCGCATCGGCGGCGGAGGCGAAGGCGAAGGCGCCCGCCCCGACCGCGGCGGCGCCGAGCGCCATCTTGAAGAACTCGCGCCGCTCGTCCCGCCGCTTCACGCGACGATCGAAGGCCTCGATCAGCTGCTCACTTTCGTGCATTCCAAACTCCTCCCTTGACCCGGGCGCGGCTACCCCAAGACGTTGAATGTTGCTGGAAAGGGCATCCGCGCGTCAGCGTCGGGGTTGCCGACAAAACGCTTTACGTTCCGCGCCAGACAAGGATGCACCCGGGCCGAAATAATCCTCTGCGGAAAACCCGTCGAGCCATCCGGATCATGATCGCACCGGCCCTGCCGAGCGCGTCCGGCCTCAGAAGGTGTAGGCGAGCCCGACGATGCCCAGCCACTGGTTCGGATCGCCCGCGACCCGCGTCACCGGCGAATAGCTGAAGCTGTTGAGCAGGCGCGCATAGGTGCCGCCGCCGACCAGCTTGAAGCCCCTGGTCAGGTCGCCGGTGATCGAGACCGCGCCGAGCGCGCCCAGCGTGTAGTTCTTCCAGCCGCCGTGCGCGGCGTAGGTCGGCAGGCCGCTCACCGCGGTCTGGGGCGCGCTGACCGAGTAGTAGGTTTGCGCATAGCCGTCGTCGGCGTGCTCGGCCGAGGCGAAGATGCCGACGACGATCTTGCGGCTGAGCGGCGTCAGATAGTTGATCGACGGCGAGATGATCGCGCCGTCGTGCACGCCGCTCACGTCGTGACGATAGGAGAGGGAGACCGACAGCCGGTCATAGTCGCTGGTGATGACGCCGGTCTTGCCGATGCCGGCATAGCCGCCGAGCTCGATTGCCGTATCGACCTTGCCGAGCGCCTTGATGCGCGGGTCGCCGATGCTCCTGGTCGAGGTCCGGTTGAAGTTGACGACGCCGACCGGCCCCAACTCCACGTCCCAGGTCGGCCCGGGCTTGCTGGGGATCAGGTCGATCGAGAGCCGGTTGCCGGCCAGCGTGAAGTTGAACCCGTGGAAGGAGCCGATCGCGCCGGGCGCCGGGCGCCAGTGATTGTGATCGGAGCCTTCATAGTCCGGCAGATAAGCGCCGCCGGCACCGATCGTCAGCGAATCGCCCCCCGCTGCGGCCGCCGCGCCCGCATCGGGCGGGCTCGCCGCCGGTGCGTTCTGCGCCAGCGCGGGCGCGGCGAGGCCGGCGGCGACCGCCATGGCGGCGGAACGGAGCAGATGACGCACGAGCAGTCCCCTTCAACTCTTATCGGCCCGTAACGCCGCCGCCCCCGATAGGCTCCCCGACGGCGCGGGCGTGGGCCCGGGCGAAGTCGCCGATGCCGCGGTCGGTGCCGCACCAGCGATCCCACCAGCGGAAATAGAGGCCGTAATTGCAGCGATACTGCTCATGGTGGCGCTGGTGGTGGCTGGCGGTGATCAGCCAGCCGCCGAGGCGACCGCGCCACAGCGCCGGCGGAAAGATCTCCCAGCCCATATGGTTGGTGACCCCCATCACGGTCATCACCGTCAGGACCACGCCGAGCGCGGCGACGTGGATGGGCACGACGAAGACGAGCAGCGGGATCGCCACCGCGCCGGTCAGCGCTTCGATGGGGTGGAACGCCATCGCCGCCCAGGCGGTGGGCGGCCGGCTGGCGTGGTGGACGGCGTGCGCCAGGCGGAACGGCCCCGGCCGGTGCAGCCAGCGATGCGTCCAGTAGAACCAGGTGTCGTGCAGGATGAGAAAGGTGAGGATCGACAGCGGCCACCACCAGAGCGGCCAGGCGTGAAGGTCCGTGTAGACGCGCGTCCAGCCCCGGTTCGCCCAGCCCCAGGCGACGACGCCGGCGGGCAGGCCGTAGATCGCGGCCGATGCGAGGCTCCAGCCGATCTCGCGCCGCATCTGCCGGTCCAGCCCGCGATAGAGGCCGGGATGGCGCACCCGGGTGGCGAGCGCGAAGCCGCCGCTGGCGAGCAGATACCGTACGGCGACGATCACCGTCATCGCCAGCGCGGAGAGAAGGACGGCGAGAGCCATGCGGCCTCTTACTCCACCCCTTCGCGGCATGAAACCGCCATGGTCGGCAACGCAGGGCAACCGGGCGCCTTTTCCCTCGTTGGTGGTGCTGCAGGAAGCGCAGCCATGGCGGACGAGGACGGCCAGGAACAGGAACGGCAGCTGGCGGGGCAGCAGGGCGACGGACTCTATCCGATCGGCCGGGCGCTGCGCGCGACCTACGATGCGGACAATCACGACAGCCTGGGCCAGGACCTGACCGGGCTGATGCTGGAACTGGCGCGGGTCGAGCCGCCGCCGACGCCGGCCCCTGACGCCGCGCCGGCTTCCCCGCCGCCCGTCGCCGCCCGGTCATGGTTCGCGCGCATCGTGCGACGGCTGCGGGTGTCGGCCGCGCAGGTGCGACAAGCCGGTTCCCGCTGACGCGGCACGCGGCTAGGGCGGCCGGGTGAGCGCCCCCCCATATGACCTGTTGATCGTCGGCGGCGGGCTGGCGGGCGGGCTGCTCGCCCTGGCGCTGGCGGAGGCGCGGCCGGGGCTCGCGGTGGCCGTCGTCGAGGCGGGCGAGCGGTTCGGGGGCAATCACCTCTGGTCGTTCTTCGACAGCGACGTATCGGACGCCGGGCGCGCGCTGGTCGCGCCGCTCGTGTCGTATCGCTGGCCGGGCTACGACGTCGCCTTTCCGGGGCTGCGGAGGACACTGGCGACGGCATACAACTCGATCGCATCGGAGCAACTGGACCGCGTGCTGCGTCGGCGATTGCCGGCCGCGCGGCTGTTCACCGGCGTCGGGGCGACGATCGAGCCCGGCGGCGCGCTGCTCGGCGACGGCCGGCGCCTCGCGGCAGGCGCGGTGATCGATGCGCGCGGGGCGGGCGATCTGTCGCTGCTCGATGGCGGCTGGCAGAAGTTCGTCGGCCTCACGCTCCATCTCGACGCGCCGCACGGGCTGGCGCGGCCCGTGGTGATGGATGCGACGGTGGAGCAGCTCGACGGCTACCGCTTCGGCTATGTCCTGCCGTTCGACGAACGCACGCTGTTCGTCGAGGACACTTATTACAGCGACACGCCCGCGCTCGACGTTGCCGCGGTGCAGGCGCGGGTGCTCGCCTATGCGGCGGCGCGCGGGTGGCGCGGCGTGCCGGGCAACCGCGTCGAGACGGGCGTGCTGCCGGTGATCGCGGGGGGCGATTTCGAGCGATATTGGGCGTCGACCGGGATCGGCGCCAAGACGGGCATCCGCGCCGGGCTGTGCCAGCCGACCACGGGCTATACGCTGCCCGACGCGGTGCGGCTGGCGCTGACGATCGCCGCCGCACCCGATCTCGGTCAGGCGGCGCTGGACCGGCTGACGCATGACCATGCCCGCGCCGCCTGGCGCCAGCGGGGCTTCTATCGCCTGCTCGACCGGATGTTGTTCGATGCCGCTAACCCGGATCAACGATGGCGCGTGCTGGAGCGCTTCTATCGGCTGTCCCCCGCCCTTATATCCCGCTTCTATGCTTCCCAATCGACTGCGGCCGACAAGGCGCGCCTCCTGCTCGGCAAGCCGCCGGTACCGATCGGCCGCGCAGTGAAGGCAATCTTCCGATGATGATGAAGTCCGCGATCGTTATCGGCTCGGGCTTCGGTGGGCTGGCGCTCGCCATCCGGCTGCAGTCGGCGGGCGTCGCCACGACGCTGGTGGAGGCGCGCGACAAGCCGGGCGGGCGCGCCTATTATTGGGAGCGCGACGGCTTCGTCTTCGATGCCGGGCCGACCGTCATCACCGATCCCGACTGCCTCACCCAGTTGTGGGCGCTGTCCGGCCGCGACATGGCGGCGGACGTCGAGCTGCAGCCGGTGACGCCCTTCTACCGGCTCAGCTGGCCGGACGGGACGGCGTTCGACTATTCCAACGACGAAGGCGCGCTGACGCGCGAGATCGCGCGGCTCAACCCGGACGACGTGGCGGGCTATCGTCGCTTCCTCACCTATGCCGAGGGTGTGTACCACGAGGGCTACGAGAAGCTCGGGCACGTCGCGTTCCTGGATTTCGCGTCGATGATCAAGGCCGCGCCGGCGCTGGCGAAATACCAGGCGTGGCGATCGGTCTATTCGATCGTCAGCTCCTACGTGAAGAACGAGAAGCTGCGCGAGGCGCTGAGCTTCCACACGCTGCTGGTCGGCGGCAATCCGATGACGACCAGCGCGATCTATGCGCTGATCCACA
>NZ_CAXUEK010000043.1:0-23934 GCF_964250165.1 uncultured Sphingomonas sp.
TCGTCCGCGGCGACTGGATCAAGCCCGGCGCGACCGTGATCGACGTGGGCATCAACCGCATCGACGCGGGCGCCGGCAAGACCAGGCTGGTCGGCGACGTCGCGTTCGAAGAAGCGGTCGGGCCTGCCGGCGCGATCACGCCGGTGCCGGGCGGCGTCGGCCCGATGACGATCGCGGTGCTGATGCGCAACACCCTGATCGCCGCGCATCGCCACGCCGGCCTGCCCTATACCGGCGCGCTCTGAAGCGTGCTCCAGCATTTCCTCTCGGCGTTCGTCACGCTGTTCGTGGTGATCGATCCGCCGGGCTGCGCGCCGATCTTCGCCGGGCTGACCAGCGGCGCGGGCGATGCGCAGCGCCGCGCGATGGCGCTCAAGTCGACGCTGATCGCGGCGCTCATCCTGCTCCTGTTCGCCCTGCTCGGCGAGCCGCTGCTCAAGATGCTGGGGATCAGCCTCGACGCGTTCCGCATCGCCGGCGGCGTGATGCTGGCGCTGATCGCGCTCGAGATGGTGTTCGAGAGGCGAACCGAGCGCCGTGCGGAACGCGTCCACAAGGTGCGCGAGCGGCCCGAGCCGATCCAGGACGTCTCGGTCTTCCCGATGGCGATGCCGATGATCGCCGGTCCGGGCTCGATCGCGTCCGCGATGCTGCTGATGGGCAAGAGCCACGGCACGATCGAGCACGCCATCGTCCTTGCGGCTCTGCTCGCGGTGCTGGCGCTGATGCTGGTCGCGCTGTTCGCCGCCGGCGCGCTGATGCGGCTGGTGGGCGAGAGCGTCGAGGGGGTCATCACCCGCCTGCTCGGCGTCCTGCTGGCAGCACTCGCCGCGCAGTTCATCCTCGACGGGCTGAAGGGGGCGTTCGGACTTTAGGTCCGGGCATGCTTAGGATGAACTCGATCTTGCCGAAGTCGAAGTCCTGCCCTCGACTTCGCTCAGGGCGAACGGAGGTCGGCACGTCACCGCCCCTGGCGGCGCCACCGTCCGATTACGCGGTTGATCGTCTCGGGCTCGCCGCCGGTCTCCCGCCACAACACCGAGAAGAGCGGATCGCCCGAGGCCGGACGCTTGTTCTCCTCGAGCGTGTCGAGCGCGATCCGCATCGGGATCGCGACACCCTCGCCGCAGACCACGCACTCGCGGTTCCTGAGCGCGGGAATCGCATCCATGAAGCCGCGTGCGCCTTCGGGCATCGCGGCGCGGACGTGCGCCTGATCGCGCTCGTTGTTGAGCCGCATCGCGATGATCGTGCCGCACTGCGACAGCACGCCCTCGGCGAGATCGGACGGGCGCTGGGTGATGAGGCCGAGCGAGACGCCGTATTTGCGTCCTTCCTTGGCGACGCGCGACAGGATGCGGCCGACCGAGGAGCCGTCGTCCTCGCGCGGGATGTAGCGGTGCGCCTCCTCGCAGACGAGCAGGATCGGCCGCTGCGCCTCGTTGCGCGACCAGATCGCGTAATCGAACACCATGCGGCTCAGCACCGCGACCACCACTGCGGTGATGTCGGACGGCACGCCCGACACGTCGATGATGGAGATCGGCTTGCCGTCGCCCGGCAGGCGGAACAGGCGCTGGATGAACGCCGCCATCGTGTCCGCGACCAGCATCCCGGAGAACATGAAGCCGTAGCGCGGATCCGACTTGATCTCCTCGATCTTGGTCTTGAGGCGCAGATAGGGCGCGGTATCGCCGGCGCGGTCCATCTTGCCCATTTCGAGCTGGATCAGGTTGGTGAGGTCGCTGAGCAGATAGGGGATCGGTGCATCGACCGTCAGCTTGGCGATCTCCTGCCCCAGCCGGCTCCTGGCGCGCGATGCCAGCAGGCACTTGGCGAGGATGTCGGCGTCGATCTGCCGTTCGGAGCCGGAGGTGGTGAGGAACACCTCGCAATGCTCCTCGAAGTTCATCAACCAATAAGGCATCGCCAGATTGGTGACGTCGTAGAGCGCGCCGTTGGTCCTGAACGCCGCGGCATATTCGCCGTGCGGGTCGATCATCACGATGTGGCCCTGCGGCGCGAGCTCGCAGATGCGGTGGAGGATCAGCGCCGCCGAGGTGGACTTGCCCGTGCCGGTCGAGCCGACCAGCGCGAAATGCTTGCCCAGCATCGCATCGACATAGAGCGCGGCGCGGATGTCGCGGGTCGGGTAGACCGCGCCGATCTGGATGTGCGCGCGATCGTCGGCCGCGTAGACCTGCTTCAGATCGGCGGCGGTGACGGGGAACAGCTCCGCGCCCGGCGAGGGATAGCGCGTGACGCCGCGGCGGAAATTGTAGAGCTTGCCCGTCAGCCGCTCCTCGTCGCCTTCGCCCAGGAAATCGATATCGGCGAGGATGCGCGTGCCGGCCGTGTCGTGCAGCTGCAGCGCCCGGACATTGGCGAGGATCCAGGCCGGTCCGACGCGCATCTTCACCTGGCTGCCGACCTGGCCGGCGTTCGCCGCCACCGGGTCCGCCGCGTCGGCCATCGCCTCCAGCGCCGCGCGGTCGATCAGCACCTGACTGGCCGAGCCGGCGATGGAGAGCACCACGCCGATCGCCCCGGCGGGGCTCGTCGCACTTTGCTGCGGCCGGAGCTGGGGCTGGGTCTGGGGCTGCGGCTGGGGCGCCGGATCGAAGGTGGTGAAGCGCGGCATCTCGGTCATCGGCGGGCCCCCGGCTGGAAGCGCGGGGCTATGCGCGTGGGCTGTAAAGATGCGGTGAACCGCCCGCCGGCTCAGAAGCGTCGCGCCGCCCAGCCGGCGCCCCAGCCCAACGCCACCGACAGCGCGACGGCCGTGAGGCCGTAGGCGATCTCCGCCTGGTCGGCGGCCTGCGCGACGAAGCGCTCGAAGCCTGCCTTCTGGATGTCGACATGGGTCGTCGCCGCCGCCAGCACATGGCCGTCGCGGATCAGGAAGGTCTCGGCGGTGAACCGCCCCACCGGCACGCGCGCGGGGATCGCGACGCGGGCGCGATAGAGCACGCCGCCGATGACCCCGACCGCGCGCGGCGCGGCGTAATAGAGGCCGGCGCGACGCTTCAGGTCGACGAGCCCGCGCTGAAACCGCTCCTGCTCGTCCGCCGGCGCGCTGGAGGCGGGCGAGAGCTGGAGACTGTCCAGCCCCAGCTCGTAGATCGCGCGCGTCCGGTCGTCGACGATGCGGTCGATCGGGCGGGCGGACGCGATCGCGTAGAAGGACGGCGCGGAGCGGTAACGCAGGCGATCGGCGTTGATCCAGATGCCGGCCACCCGCGCCTTCTCGCGCACCAGCACTGATTGCGCAGGGCCTTTCACCACCACGACGATGTCGACCGGGCGCTCGCCCGCCGGCAGCCGCCCGCCGGGATAGAGGATCGCGCCGAACAGCAGCAGCTCCGCGCCGGTGAAGGAATAGACGATCCGCACCGTGCGCTGCGACACGTCGGGGACCAGCACCGGCTTCGCCGCCGCCGTCAGCAGCAGGAGCGCGGTCAGCGCGGCGAGACGCTTCACGACAGCTCGACCGAGTAGAGCTCGGCCGGACGCCCGACCAGCCCGTGCAGGACGCTGAGCGCGACCAGCAGCACCATTACCGCCAGCGCCAGCCGCAGCCGCTCGGGCGGCACGCGCCCGGCGATCCGGACGCCCAGCTGCGCGCCGACCACCGAGCCGACCAACAGCAGCCCGGCAAGGACGATGTCCACCGCCTTGGTGGTGGTCGCGTGGATCATGGTGGCCGCGGCGGTGACAAACAGGATCTGGAACAGGCTCGTCCCCACCACCGCACCGGTCGCCATGCCGAGCAGGTAGATCATCGCCGGCACCAGGATGAAGCCGCCGCCGATCCCGAGCATGACGGTCAGCACGCCGGTCGCGAAGCCGAGCAGCAGCGGCGCCAGCGGCGAGATGTAGAGGCCCGAGCGATAGAAGCGGGTGCGCAACGGCAGCGCCGCGACGAGCGGGTGGTGGCGGCGCTTCGCGGGCCGCACCGCCTCGCCCCGCCGCGCCAGCCCGATCGCCCGGAGCGACTCCTTGGCCATCAGCACGCCGATCGAGCCGAGCAGCAGCACGTAGATCACCGCGATCGTCGTATCGAGCTGCCCCGCGGCCTGCAGCAGGCGGAACAGCTGGGCGCCGGCGAGGCTGCCGAGCACGCCGCCCGCGACCAGCACCAGCCCCATCTTCACGTCGACGCCGCCGCGCCGGAAATGGGTGACGACGCCCGACACGCTGGCCCCCGTGACCTGGCTGGCGGCGGACGCCGCCGCGACGGTGGGCGGGATGCCGTAGACGATCAGCAGCGGCGTGGTGAGGAAGCCGCCGCCGACCCCGAACATGCCCGACAGCAGCCCGACGCCGCCGCCCAGCAGCACGATCACCAGCGCATTGACCGACAGGTTGGCGATGGGGAGATACAGGTCCACGGGCCCGCTCCCTACCCCGCCGGGCGGGACGGGGCTAGAAGCTCGTCCCCAGCGTCAGCGCCGGGCCGGAGCCGGGGCGGGCGCGGCCGGTGGCGCGCAGGCGATAGTCGACGCCCAGGCGCAGGCCCGCGCCGCCCGCCGGGACCGCGAGCGCGAGCGTCGGGCCGACATCGAGCCGCGCCGCGCCGCGCTGGGCTGCGCCCCAGACGCCGGCGCCCGCCTCCAGCCGCACGCCACCACGCGCCGCCAGCGGCCTGACGACCAGCGCCGCGCCGTCGGCGAAGCCGCCGCGCTTGAGCACCGCGCCGCCCTGCGCATAGGCGTCGAGGCGCAACCGGCCGGGCAGACCGGCGGAGACGCCGCCGAACAGCTCGGCTGCGGGCCGTGCGGGGCCGCCGTCCAGCGGCGCGCGACCTTCGACGAGCAGGTGGACGGGCAGGCGGGTCGGCCGCAGGTCGAGGCCCATACCCGCCTCGCTGCCGCGGCCCTGGAACGGCGCGGACAGGCGCGCCGACACGGCGATCCGGTGCTCGCCGTCGAGGGCGTAGGTGACGCGCGCGCCGCCCTGCGACGCACCGAGCTGGCCGAAGGCGAGGCTGTCGCCGCCGCCGCCCGGCCGCGCGACCAGCCACGCATCGACCGTCAGGCGCGAGCGGGCGGCGGCGGCCGGCGCGACCGGCACGGTCTCGAGGCGAACGGCCAAGGCGGCGGATGATTGCGGTGGCGCAGCTATGTCGGGACGGGGGCGAAGCACGGTTCGATCGACCGCGCCGCCGTCGTCTCCGCCGACGCTGGCGGACGCCGCGGAGGTCTCGCCAGTTCCTGGCGATGAGGACGACGCCCGCGCGATGGCCGGCAGGAACGGCCGCGCGGGCGGCAACGCCTGCACGACGCGAGCGACCGGCGGCGCTTTGGTCGTGGCTGGCTCGGCGGCCGCAGACGCGACGTCGACGATCCGCACCGGCGCCGCCGATGGCCACAGCATCGTCACCCGCAGCGCCGTCCACCCCGCGAGCACGCTGCCCAGGAACCAGAGCGGCCGACCGCGCCGCATCTCAGGCGTCGGCCAGATCGGGAAACTGGTGCGCGGTCTTGTGCCACACCGGCGGGTGGCCCCGCAGCAGGCGCAGATAGGCGACGAGCGCACGGGGCGCCGCCATCAGGTCGACGGCGTTGCCGACGAGGAAGCGGACCGGCGACACGATCGCCTCGCGCCAGCCATAGGCCCGGCCGGTGAACAGCGCGCGCATCGCCAGGCGCCAGACGAGCAGCGCCGAGTTGACCAGCAGCATCGTGGCGAGCGTCGCCGACAGCCGCGGCGCGGGCGCGCCGGTCATCCAGTGCCCGATCCCCGCGACGCTCCAGGCAAGCATCGCCCCATAGGCGGCGGCGAGCACCAGCATCGCCAGCGGCGCGCGGCGATCGCGCAGCCGCATCCAGTGATCGCCGAGCGCACGGCCTCGCGCCCAGCCGGTCCGGTCCCAGCCGGCGAGCGCGATGCCGGTCATCCATCGCGCCTTCTGCCGCACCGCCGCGCCAAGCTCGCAGGGGAAGATCGCGCGCACCGCGACCAGCGGGCCGCCGGCCTGCTCGAACACGCGCGCGAAGCAGCCGCGCGCGCCCTGTCCCGCGAGGTGAAGGCCGAGCTCGTAATCTTCGGTGAGGCTGGCGGCATCGAACGGATCGCCGCCGCGCGTCGCCGCCACCCGCGCGAGCAGCCCGGCGTCGACCGCGAAGCCGGTGCCGGCGAGCGGCAGCGCCGCGCCGATCGCGGAGCGTACCACCAGCGAACGGGTGTGGCTCTCCGCGAACTCGTCCGCATAATGCCCGGACAGCAGCGGCGAACCGCGCGCCACGATCGGCAGCACCGGCAGCTGCACCACGTCATGCGCGGCCAGCAGCGCGCCGAACACGACCAGCTCGTCCGGGTGCAGCACGTCCTCCGCGTCGTGGAGCACGATCGCGTCGGGTCGCCAGCCGCCCGCCGCGATGGCGCGCCATAGCGCGTTGAGGTTGTCGGCCTTGGTGGTGGGCCCCGGGCGCGGGCCGATCACCAGCTCGATGCGCGGCTCGCGGACCGCGCGCACCGCGGCGATCGTCGCCGGATCGTTGGGGTAGCAGCCGACGAAGATGCGATAGTCCGCCCCGCGCAGCCGGGCGAGCGCGGCGGCGAGCATCGCGCCGATCACCTCCTCCTCGCCCCACGCGGGAATCAGCAGCGCGAAACGCCGCGGGGCGGCGGACGGCAGGTCGGCAACGGTGAGACGCCGGCGGGGTCCCACGGCGCGCAGGGCGAAGTAGCCGAGGTCGACCAGCAGATCGTCCAGCCCGCCGATCAGCAGCCCGACGCCGGCGAACAACGCCAGCTCGCGCGCGACGACATCCATCCCTTGCAGCAACCCCACGTCGTTCTAGCCCCCCGGCGACGTTTGCGGCGTGTATGGCGGGTGCGACGAAGCGACGCAATAGCGCGCTGGACCGAGCCTGAACCGCTGACTAAGGTCAAGCCGAACGGGGAGGGCGGTCATGCGCGGCGGGTGGCGGTGGGCGGTGCTGGCGCTGGCGATCGCGCCGATCGCGGCGTTCGGCGACGACAGCCCCCGCATCAACTTCGCGCAACCCGGACTCGGCAATGGCGCGATCGAGCGCTTCACCGTCCGCTTCAGCCAGGCGATGGTCCCGCTGGGCGATCCGCGCAGCCCTGCGCCATTGACCACCGGCTGCGCCGGCCAGGGCCGCTGGGTCGATCAGCAGACGTGGGTATTCGAGTTCACCCACCCGCTGGCCGGCGGCGCGCAGTGCAAGTTCGATCAGGTGGCGAAGCTGCGCAGCGTGGGCGGCTATGACCTCGCCGGCGGCGCGAGCTTCACCGTCGACGCCGGCGGTCCGGTCGCGCGCGCGGTGATGCCGGACAATGACGGCGACGCGATCGAGGAGGACCAGACCTTCCTGGTCGCGGCCAACCTCGCGCCCGATCGCGGCTCGGTGGCGGCCAACGCCTATTGCGCGGTCGACGGCATCGGCGAGAAGATTCCCGTCGACGTGCTCGCCGCCGACCTGCCCAGCCGGCTGCTCGCCGGCATGGGGACGAAGAGCTGGCCGGTGCGCTCGTTCCTGGAGAAGGCCGGGCTGCCCTCGGACGTGCCGGCCAGCGCCGCCGACCTCGCCAAGATGACCCAGACGCTCGTCGCGCTGAAATGCCGCCGGCCGCTGCCGCCCGGGCGCGACATGGCGCTGGTGTGGGGCGCGGGCATCGCCGGCGCGGGCGGCAAGACGGCGGGCGCGGACCAGCGCTTCGACTACACCGTCCGCAAGCCCTTCGCGGCGCGCTTCGAGTGCAGCCGCGTCAACCCGCAGGCGGGCTGCAACCCGGTCGAGAAGGCTTATGTGCGCTTCACCGCCGCCGTGCCGATGAGCCAGGCGGCGGCGATCCGCATCGCGCTGCCCGACGGCCGCGCGATCAAGCCGACCTTCTCCAAGGACGAGCAGAAGCAGCCGACGATCAGCGACGTCGGCTTCGCCGCGCCGCTGCCGTTCGCGACCGACGCCAGGCTGGTGCTGCCGGCGGGCGTGAAGGACGAGAGCGGGCGACCGCTGACCAACGCCGAGCGTTTTCCGCTCGGCGTCCGCTTCGATCAGGCGCCGCCGCTGGTGAAGTTCGCCGGTGGCTTCGGCATCCTGGAGGCCAGGGAGGGCGGCGTGCTGCCCGTCACGGTGCGCAACGTCGAGCCGGCGCTGCAGGGCCGCGACCTGCAGGTCGGCGGCCGCGCGCTGCGGGTGAAGGGCGGCGACGGCCAGGTCGCCGAATGGCTGCGCACCGTCGACAAGGCGGACGACGAGACGTTCGAGGACGTCAAGCACGGCGACGAGGTGGTCGGCCACATCAACCACACCGGCGACAGCTCGATCCTGCCCGCCGGCCAGGGCCGGGCGATGCAGGTGCCGCTGCCGGGCAAGGGCCGCGACTTCGAGGTGGTGGGGATCGCCCTCGCCAAGCCCGGCTTCTACGTCGTCGAGCTGGCGAGCCCGGTGCTGGGCCAGGCGCTGCTCGGCCGCCGCGCGCCGCGTTATGTCGCCGCCGCCGCGCTGGTCACCAATCTGGCGGTGCATTTCAAATGGGGGCGCGAGCGGAGCCTCGCCTGGGTGACCGCGCTCGACACCGGCAGGCCGGTGGCCAATGCCGAGGTGCGGATCACCGACAGCTGCGACGGCCACGCCGTCGCCCACGGCGTCACCGACCGTTCGGGCGGCGTGCTCGCGCCCGCGGGGCTGCCCGAGCCTGCGACCTACGGCAATTGCGAGAGCGGCCAATCGCCGCTGATGGTCTCGGCGCGGGTCGGCGACGATTACTCGTTCACGCTGACCAGCTGGGGTCAGGGGATCGCGCCGAGCGATTTCGAGCTGCCCTACGGCTACGAGGCGAAGGGCGACGAGCTGCATACCGTGTTCGACCGCGCGCTGGTGCGGCAGGGCGAGACGGTGCACATGAAGCACCTGCTGCGCCGCCGGGTAGGGGCGGGCTTCGTCATCCCCGCCGGGTTCGCGGGCACGCTCAAGCTGTCGCACCGCGGCTCCGACACCGAGTTCGAGCTGCCGCTGACGGTCGGCGCGAACGGCGCCGGCGAGACGACGTGGAACGTCCCGGCGGGCGCGCCGATGGGCGATTACGACCTGAAGGTGGCGACGACCGACGGGCGCGAGATCGCCAGCGACCAGTCGGTGCGCGTCGACGAATACAAGCTGCCGACCATGCGCGCGACGGTGACCGGGCCGAAGGCGGCAGCGGTGCGGCCGCGGCAGCTGCCGCTCGACCTGTTCGCCGGCTATCTCTCCGGCGGCGGCGCGTCGAACCTTCCGGTCGAGGTGCGCGTCGGCTGGTTCGCGCACGATGCGGCGCCCGACGGCTATGACGGCTACACCTTCGGCGGCGCAGCCGTGCAGGAGGGCGTCAAGGCGCTCAACACCGACAGCGACGACGCGCCGACGCCCCTGCCGCCGACCCAGACGCTGCCCGCGACGCTGGGCGGCGACGGCACGGCGCGGCAGGCGGTCGACGTCCCCGCGCTCGACCGGCTCGCCGACATGCAGGTCGAGATGGACTATCAGGACGCGAACGGCGAGACGCTGACCGCCTCCAGGACGATCCCGATCTATCCCGCCGCGGTGCAGCTGGGGATCAAGACCGACGGCTGGCTGATGAAGCAGGACGATCTGCGTCTGCGGCTCGTCGCGCTCGACGTCGACGGCAAGCCGATCAAGGGCCAGCGCGTCGCGATCGCGCTGTACAGCCGCCAGATCCTGACGGCACGGCGGCGGCTGATCGGCGGCTTCTACGCCTACGACAACCAGATGAAGACCACGCAGCTGTCCGCGTCGTGCAGCGCGACCACCGACGCGCAGGGGCTGGCCTTGTGCAAGGTCGATCCGGGTACATCGGGCGAAATCTATGCCGTCGCGACCACCACCGATCGCGACGGCAATGTCGCGCGCGCGGTGCGATCGGTGTGGCTGGCGGGCGACGAGGACTGGTGGTTCGGCGGCGACAATGGCGACCGCATGGACGTCGTCGCCGAGCAGCAGAGCTACCGGGCGGGCGAGACCGCGCGCTTCCAGGTGCGCATGCCGTTCCGCCACGCCACCGCGCTGGTGACGGTGGAGCGCGAGGGCGTGCTCAAGAGCTTCGTGACCGAGCTCGACGGCACCGACCCGGTGGTCAGCGTGCCGATGCCCGGCAGCTACGCGCCCGACGTGTTCGTCTCCGTGCTGGCGGTGCGCGGGCGGATCGCGCCCGGCTGGAGCGACTGGTTCCACCGGCTGGGCGAGAAGATCGGGCTGCTCGGCCAGCGCGAGCCCGCGCCCGAACCGACCGCGCTCGTCGATCTCGCCAAGCCCGCCTATCGCCTGGGCATCGCCAAGGTGAAGGTGGGCTGGGAGGCGCACCGGCTGCAGGTAACAGTGAAGGCCGATGCGAGCCGCTATGGCCCGCGCGAGACGGCGGCGGTCGCGATCCAGGTCCGCGCGCCGGACGGCACGCCGGCGCGCTCCGCCGACGTCGCGTTCGCGGCGGTCGACGAGGCGTTGCTCCAGCTCGCGCCCAACGACAGCTGGGATGTGCTGACGGGCATGATGGGCGAACGGCCGCTCTCCGTCCTCACCTCCACCGCGCAGACGCAGGTGGTCGGCAAGCGCCATTACGGCAAGAAGGCGGTCGAGATGGGCGGCGACGGTGGCGCGGGCGGCCAGGCGGCGCTGAACCGCGAGAACTTCCAGCCGGTGCTGCTGTGGCGCGGCCATGTCGCGCTCGACGGGCAGGGCCGCGCGCGACTGCCCGTGCCGCTGTCGGACGCGCTGTCCTCGTTCAAGCTGGTCGCGATCGCGACCGACGGCGCGGACCGGTTCGGCACCGGCGAGGCCGCCATCCGCACCGCGCAGGACCTGCAGCTGTTCGCCGGGCTGCCGGCGCTGGTGCGCCAGGGCGACCGGTATCAGGCGGGCTTCACGCTGCGCAACGGCTCGTCGCGGCCGATGACCGTCACCGCGACGGCGGCGGTGTTCCCGCGCGTCGCCACCGGCCGGCCGCTCACCGTCACCATCCCGGCGGGCGGCGCGACGCCGATCGCCTGGAACCTGACCGCGCCCGACGGTCAATCGACCCTGCGCTGGCAGGTCTCCGCGCGCGCCGCCGACGGCAAGGCCGCGGACCGGCTGAGCGTGACGCAGGATGTCGTGCCCGCCGTGCCGGTGGAGGTGTGGGCGGCGACGCTGGCGCGCGTGAACGGAACCTCGATCCCGATCGCGCCGCCGCTGGGGGCGATCCCGGGCCGCGGCGCGGTCGACGTGCAGCTGGCGGACACGCTCGCGCCGCCGCTGACGGGGGTGCGCGCGTTCATGTCCGCTTACCCCTACACCTGTTTCGAGCAGCAGCTGTCGCGCATCGTCGCGCTTGGCGACACAGCCGGCTGGACCGCGCTGGCGGGCGCGATTCCGACCTATCAGGCGTCCGACGGGCTGCTCCGCTACTGGCCGAGCGGCACGCTCGACGGGTCGGAGGCGCTGACCAGCTATGTGCTGGCGATGGCCAGCGAGGCCGGGCTCGCCATCCCCGACGCGCCGCGCACGCGGATGATCGAGGGGCTGAAGGCGGTGCTCGACGGCCGGGTCCGGCACGAGACCTATGGCGATATCCGCGTCCGCCGGCTCGCCGCCTTCACCGCGCTCGCCCGCGCCGGCGCGGCGACCCCGGCGATGCTGGGCCAGATCGGGCTGAGCGTGCGCGAGATGCCGACCGCGTTCCTGGCCGACTATCTCCAGGCGCTCGATCACCTGCCGCTCGCCAACGGCCCCGCGCTGAAGGGCGCGGCCGCAAACGAGCTCCGGTCGCGGCTGGTGTTCGAAGGCACGCGGCTCGATCTGTCGGACAGCCAGAACCAGCTCTGGTGGATGATGTCGTCGAGCGACGAGGCGGCGGCCAGGGCGCTGCTCGCGGTGCTCGGCCGGCCGGGCTGGCAGGACGATGCCGGGCGGATGATGCTGGGCGTCGCCATGCGCCAGCTGCACGGGCGCTGGGACACGACGACGGCGAACGCCTGGGGCACGCTGGCGGTGGGCAAGTTCGCGCGGCTGTATCCCGCGACGGCGGTGGCCGGCACGACGACGCTGGCGCTGGGCGGGCAGAGCCGGGCCAAGGCGTGGCCGCTCGCGACGGCGGCGCGGCTCGCCTCCTTCGCGCTGCCGGCGCGGCCGACGCCGCTGCTGCTCGGCCAGGCCGGCGGCGACGGGCCGTGGGCGACGGTGTCGGTGCGCGCCGCCGTGCCGCTCCGGCAGCCGCTGTTCGCCGGCTACAAGCTGGCGCGTCAGGTAACGGTGGTGCAGGCCAAGCATCCCGGCCGGCTGACGCGCGGCGACGTGCTGCGGGTCACGCTGACGGTCGACGCATCGGCCGAGCGCAATTGGGTGGTGGTGAGCGATCCGGTGCCCGCGGGTGCGACGATCGTCGGCGATCTCGGCGGCCAGTCCAAGCTGCTGCGGGCTGGCGAGACTTCGGGCGGGACCAGCTTCGGCGCGCTGATCGGCGGCAAGCCCTATGCGGTCGATGTCGGCGCGCAGCCCGCCTATGTCGAGCGCGCGCGCGACGCCTGGCGGGGCTATTACAGCTGGGTGCCCGCCGGACGGTTCGTCACCTCCTACACCTTGCGGCTGAACGGCGCGGGGCGATTCCAGCTGCCGCCGAGCCGGGTGGAGGCGATGTACTCGCCCGCGATCCGCGCGCAGGTGCCCAACGCGGTGGTGGAGGTGGGCGAGCGGTGAGTACCTCTTCCGTCACCCCGGCCGCAGCGCCGGGGTCCAACCTCATGCCGCGCTGGTCGGCCACATGGCTGATCCGCCGTTGGATGCCGGCTCAGAGGCCGGCATGACGAGGATGGCGCGACGTCATGGCCGTTGGGCGATCGCTGCTGCCCTGCTCCTCCTCGTCGCGCTCGACCTCCTCACCGCGCCGCCGCCGATACCGCCCTTCGCGCTGGTGCGCGCCGCCTGGCGGCCGTCCGAGGCATGGCTGTACGATCGCAATGGCGCGCTGCTCGACTCCTCGCGCGTCGACTTCGCGCGGCGGCGGCTGGCGTGGACGCCGCTCGCCGCGGTGTCCCCGGTGGCGCGCGACACGGTGGTCGCGGCGGAGGACCGTCGTTTCTGGCGGCACGGCGGCGTCGACTGGCTGGCGTTCGCCGGCGCGGCGCGGGACCGGCTCGCCGGACGGCCGACGCGCGGGGCGAGCACGCTCGCGATGCAGGTGGCGGGGTTCCTCGATCCCGAGCTGGCGCGGCCGGGCGCGCGCGGCTGGCGCGACAAGCTGCGGCAGATGCGCGCGGCGCAGGACATCGCGGCGGGCTGGTCGAAGCCGCAGATCCTGGAGGCCTATCTCAACCTCGCCGGCTTCCGCGGCGAGGCGCAGGGGATCGGCGCGGCGGCGCTGGGGCTGTTCGGCAAGACCCCCGACGGGCTCGCGCGCGACGACGCGCTGCTGCTCGCCGCGCTGCTGCCCGACCCCCGCGCCGATGCGGCCGGCGTGGCGCGGCGCGCCTGCGCGCTCGACCATGGCGGCTGCGCGCGGTTCGCGGCCGAGGCCGCTGGCGCGCTCGGCCCGGCGCGCTCGCTCCAGCTCGATCCCGGCCTCGCGCCGCATCTGTCCGACCGGCTGCTGACCAGGGCCGGGCTGCGCGTGCGCACGACGCTGGACATCGGCGTGCAGCGGCTGGCGATCATGGCGCTCCGGCGGCAGCTGGAGGGGCTGGGCGCGACGCGCGCGCGCGACGGCGCGGCCGTGGTGGTCGACAATGCGTCGGGCGACGTGCTCGCCTATGTCGGCGGGATCGGTGGCGCCTCCACCGCGGCGGCGGTGGACGGCGCGAACAGCTATCGCCAGGCCGGATCGACGCTGAAGCCCTTCCTCTACGCGCAGGCGATCGAGCGCGGCTATCTGACGCCGGCCTCGATCCTCGACGACTCGCCCGTCCAGCTCGACACCGCGTCGGGGCTCTACGTGCCGCAGAATTACGATCGCGGGTTCAAGGGCCCGGTGTCGGCGCGCACCGCGCTGGCGGGATCGCTCAACGTGCCGGCGATCAGGACGCTGCTGCTGGTCGGCGTCGATCCGTTCCGCGACCGGCTGTGGGACCTGGGCTATCGCGGGCTGGTCGAGGACGGCGCCTATTATGGCTACAGCCTGGCGCTCGGCTCGGCGGAGGTGACGCTGCTGGAGCAGGTCGCCGCCTATCGCGCGCTGGCGATCGGCGGGCGCTGGTCGCCGCTGCGGCTCACCGCGGATGCGCCGCGCCCGGCGCCGCGCGCGGTCACCACCCCCGCCGCCGCCTGGATCGTCAGCGACATCCTCGCCGATCCCAATGCCCGCGCGGCGACGTTCGGGCTCGATTCGGCGTTGCGCCTGCCCTTCTGGGCCGCGGCCAAGACCGGCACGTCCAAGGCGATGCGCGACAACTGGTGCATCGGCTTCACGCGGCGGTTCACCGTCGGCGTGTGGGTGGGCAACGCCGAGGGCGATCCGATGCGCGCCGTATCGGGCACGAGCGGCGCGGCGCCGGTGTGGCGCGATCTGGTGACCGCGCTGGAGGCGGGCGCGCCGACGTCAGCACCACCCGCCCCGGCCGACGTCGAAGCGCGGCGCATCCGTTTCGCCGACGCGATCGAGCAGCCGCGGCAGGAGTGGTTCGTGAGGGGCACCGGCCAGGCGCTGATCGCCGCCGCGCCGGACGCGGCGCGCCGGCCCCGCTTCATCAATCCGGTCGCGGGCAGCGTCTATGCGCTCGACCCCGACATCCCGCACGACCGCCAGCGGCTGACCGTCGCCGTCACCGGCGCGGCGGCGGCCGAGCGCATGCAGCTGGACGGCGCGGACCTCGGCCCGGCCGCCACCCTGCCGCTGGCGCTGCCCGCGCCGGGCGCGCACCGGCTGCGGCTGGTCGACCTCGCCGGCCGGGTGACGGATCAGGTGCTGTTTACGGTCCGCTGAAGGCCGCACGCGCGCGGCCCTGCTGCGCGGAAGGCGGGCAAAGCCAGCCGAGCTTGGCAACGCCGGGTTTCGACGTCACGGGATCTGCTCCCTGACGGCCGTCCGATCGAAAGGATCAGGGCCGGTCGCCGCCCCCACCGCCGCCGCCGCCACCACCGCCCGCCCCGGGCGCGCCGACCGCGCCGATGTTGCCGAACAGGTCCTGGAAGAAGCCGCGCTTCTTGCCGAGCGTCGGCGTGGTCTTGCCGTACATGTCGATCGACGCGACCTGGTCCAGCCCGCCGCGCCGGATCGCGCTGACCGTGCCGTTCGCGTCGAAGCTGATCTGCAGCGTCAGCTGGGTCGACGCCTTGGGGCTGCGGAACGCGAGATTGTGCGTGTCGCGCGCGACGTAATACCAGTCGCGATCGGTGAACTGGCCGTTGATCGATGGCTTGCCCAGCGTCGCGAGCACCGAATCGCGGTTGTCCACACCCGGCTGGACCGAGTTCACCAGATCGACATCGACGATATAGCCCTGGTGCTGGCGCAGCGGCACGCAGGCCCCGCTGGCGAGCAAGAGGCCGGCGAGCGCCAGGCAGGGGGGCAGCGACTTCATCAGCGTTACGCTCCGGAGACGGGGAACTGGGCCGTCGGATTGCAATGACGGCCGGCCGCTTCGATATGCGCTGCCGTGCGGCGAGGCAAGGAAGAGCGCGGTTGGGCTGGTTCAAGCGTCTGATGGGTGAACGCAGCGAGGAGACGCGCGCGCTCTACGACGCCGTGGTGGCGCGGGCGCGGGCGCCGCACTGGTATCTGGACGGCGCGGTGCCCGATACGGTGGACGGCCGCTTCGACATGATCGCGGCAGTGCTCTCGACCGTCATGCTGCGGCTGGAGGAGGAGCCTGCCGGCGCCGGGCCCGCCGCGCGGCTCGCCGAGCGGTTCGTCGAGGACATGGACGGCCAGCTGCGCGAGAGTGGCATCGGCGATATCGTCGTCGGCAAGCATATCGGCCGGATGATGGCGATGCTGGGCGGCCGGCTCGGCGCGTATCGCGAGGGCTGGGCGGCGGGCGATCTCGCCCCGGCGCTGGTCCGCAACCTGTATCGCGGCCACGCCCCCGCGCCGGCCGCGCTGGCGCATGTCGCGCGCGCGCTGGGCGACCTGCGCGATCAGCTGCGTAACGTGCCGCTGCCCGCGCTGGCGGCGGGCGGGTTGCCATGACGCCGGAGTTCAGCCGCCCCGAGCGCGTCGACACGATCGGCGAGCGCGAGCGGATGGTGGCGATCGCCGCCGATGCGGGCGAACGGGCGGCGCTGGCCCGGCGCTTCGGCCTTGTCGCGGTCGAGCGGCTGGAGGCGGCGCTGACGTTGCGGCGGGACGAGGCGGGGGTGCTGGTCGCGGGCCGCGTGACCGGCGCGGTGGTGCAGGCCTGCGCCGTCACCGACGAACCGCTGCCCGCGACCATCGACGAGCCGGTGGCGCTGCGGTTCGTCGCCGATCCCGGTGCCGACGCGGTGGATGCGGAGCTCCCGCCCGAGGCGCTCGACCTGCTCCCGATCGAGGACGGGGCGATCGATCTGGGCGAGGCGGCGGCGGAGACGCTGGCGCTGGCGCTCGATCCCTTCCCCCGCGCGCCCGGCGCCGACGCGGTGCTCGCCGCGGCCGGGGTGCTCGGCGAGGAGGAGGCCGGCCCGTTCGGCGCGCTGGCGGCGCTCCGGGACCGGCTGAAGCGCTAGTCGCCGCCGCGCGCGAGGTGCGCCTGGCGCGCGCGGAACCCGGTCTGGGCGAGGTGCGCCAGCTCCCTGCGCCGCGCCTCCGCCTGGGCGGCGATCGTCTCCACGCTGGTCAGCGTCTGGGCGACCAGCGTCCGCTGCTCGTCGCGCGTGGCGGTGCGGCAGTGGCGGACGCAATCGTCGACCAGCGCGGGCAGGTGCCGCCGCAGCCGGATCGGCAGCTGCGCGCCGGGATCCTCCTCCGTCTCGGCGAGCAGCAGGTAGCGCTCGCACGCCTCGTGCGCAGCGTCGAGGCGGCGGCGTGTGCCCCAGTCCGCGAGGCGGCGCAGCTGCGGCCATTCCGGCGTCGGCGTGGTCGGCGGACCTGCGATGGCGCTCGGCCGAAAGGAGCCCAGCCGTGTCCGGCCGATCGCGGCGCGCCGCTCGGGCCGGCGGGCGAGCAGTGCCAGCACCGCCACGAACACCGCCAAGGGAACCCAGCCCTGGCCGGTCAGCGGCAGCACCGCGGCGGCGAACAGTGCCGCCGCCAGCGCGACGCCGATCCGGAACGTCCAGCGGATCACCGGCCCGACCAGCCGGACGGTCGCGACGAACAGCAGCAGGAGCGGCAGGAGGAGCAGCAACGGCACGGGCTCCATGTGGCCCCGCCGCGGTTACGCGCAAGTCGGCCGCCGTGGGTCGCTCCGCTCAGGCGAGATCGGGCCCGAGGCTCGGGTCGAGATCGCGGGGGCGGACGAAGCGGCGGAGCGCCGCGCCGCCCTCGGCCGCGTCGGCCCAGCGCTCGACCGGCAGCTGCAGCTCGGCGACGCTGGCGGTCGGGTATTTCTCCTCCACCTCGCCGCGCAGCCCTTCCTCGGCGTCCGGCACGAGCAGCATGACGAGGTCTTCCAGCCCCGGATTGTGCCCGACCAGCAGCACCGCTTCATGGACGTCCGGCAGCTCGCGCACGACCTCCAGCAAGGTTGCCGCGGAGGCGAGATAGATGCGCTTGTCCCATGCCGGGGCGAGACCGCCGCCATAGCCCTGGCGCACCTCGGCCAGCGTCTGCTCGACGCGCACGGCGGGCGAGGCGACGACGTGATCGAAGCGCAGCCCCTCGCGGCGCAGGTGCCGGCCGACGACCTGCGCGGCGCGGCGGCCCTTGCCGTTCAGCGGCCGATCGAAATCGCGCGCGACGGGATCGTCCCAGCCTGACTTGGCGTGGCGCAGCAGCGTCAGCGTCTTCACGTCGGCCTCTCCCGGCTCAGCCGGGCACCTCTTGGCCCAGAAGCGCGGGCGAAGATAGCCGCGATGCGACGCGTGCCACCGCCTCATCGAGCGACAGCCGCGTCACCGGTACGCCGGGCGGGAAGGCGGCGAGCAGTCGCGTCGGCATCGCCGCCGACAGCAGCACGAACGCGCCGCGATCCGACGCGCGGCGGATCAGCCGCCCGAACGCCTGCGCCAGCCGCGCGCGCACCAGCCGGTCCTCATACTCCGCGCCGCCCGCGGCGAGCCGGCGCGCGGCGTGGAGCACGGTCGGCTTCGACCAGGGCACGCCTTCCATGACCACCAGCCGGAGCGAATCGCCGGGCACGTCGACGCCGTCGCGCAGCGCATCGGTGCCGAGCAGCGAGGAATGCGGGTCATCGCGGAAGATGTCGACCAGCGTGCCGGTGTCGATCGGATCGACATGCTGCGCGTGCAGCGGCAGCCCGTCGCGCGCCAGCCGATCGGCGATCCGGGCGTGCACCGCCCGCAGGCGCCGGATCGCGGTGAACAGACCCAGCGCGCCGCCGCCCGCCGCCGCGATCAGCCGGGCATAGGCGTTGGCGAGCGCGGCCAGGTCGCCGCGTTTCACGTCCGTGACGATCAGCACCTCGGCCTGGGCGCCATAGTCGAACGGGCTCGGCGCCGCGAAATGCGTGGCGGGCCGGGCGAGGTGCGGCACGCCGGCGCGCGCGTCCGCCACCTCCCAGCCGCCGCCCGCGGTCAGCGTCGCGGAGGTGACGAGCGCGCCGTGCGCGGGCTTCAGCACCGTTTCGGCGAACGGCCGGGTCGGATCGAGCCAGCGGCGGTGCAGGCCGATATCCCATTCGCGCCCCTCCGCGCGATCGACCGCCAGCCAGTCGACGAAGTCCGGGTCCGCCGGGCCGCCGATCCGCGCCAGCAGCGCCAGCCACGCCGCGACCGTCTCCGCGCGCCAGCCGATCGAGGCGACCGCGCCCTCTATCCGCGCGCGGGCGGGCGCGTCCATCCAGTCGGGCGCCTCCGCCAGCACCGCCTCCAGCCGGCGGGCGAGCGCCATCAGCGGCCGCACCAGTTGGTCGAGCGCGTGGGCCGCCGGCCCCGCCGCCTCGATCAGCGCCGGCGTCGGCTCGGCGAACTCGGTCTCCAGCCCATAGCCGGCATCCCCCCCTGCTTCGGGCGCCTGTTCGGCGCGAGCGTAGGCGAGGCCGCGCACTGCGCCGAGCAGCGCCTCGATCGGGCCGAACGGCTGGCCCTCCGCCAGCCGCCCCAGCCAGCCGTCCGCCGGCAGCGCCCGCGCCGCCTCGGCCACCGCGGCGATCGCGGCGCCGCCCGCCTCGTCATAGCTGCCGACATCGAGCAGCCGCGCCGCCAGCCCGCGGCGCCGCCCGCGTCCGCTGCCTTCCGGCCCCACGATCCAGCGGCGGAGCTCGATCGTCTCCGCCCCCGTCAGCGCGATGCCGAACATCGCGTCGGCCGCGTCGTGGAGGTGGTGGCCCTCGTCGAACACATAGCGGGTCGGCCGCGTCGCCAGCTCGCGCCCGCGCGCGGCGTTGACCATCACCAGCGCGTGGTTGGCGATGACGATGTCCGCCTGAGCGGAGGCGCGCGCGGCGCGCTCGATGAAGCACTTCCGGTAATGCGGGCACCTGGCATAGACGCACTCGCCGCGCCGATCGGTCAGCGCGACCGCGCCGTTGCGGCGGAACAGCGCGGTGAGCCAGCCGGGCAGGTCGCCGCCGACCATGTCGCCGTCCGCGGAATAGGCCGCCCAGCGCGCCACCAGCTGCGCCAGCACCGCCGCGCGACCCGCGAAGCCGCCCTGCAGCGCGTCTTCCAGATTGAGCAGGCAGAGATAGTTCTCGCGCCCCTTGCGGGTGACGACGCGGGCGCGACGCTCGTCGGGATCGGGGAAGAGGCGCGCGGTCTCGTGCGCCAGCTGCCGCTGGAGCGCCTTGGTGAAGGTGGACACCCACACCGCGCCGCCCGCCTGCGCCGCCCAGAGCTGCGCGGGGGCGAGATAGCCCAGCGTCTTGCCGATCCCCGTCCCCGCCTCCGCCAGCACCAGATTGGGCGAATCGCGGACGGCGCGCGGGCCGAAGGCGGCCGACGCGGCGGCGGCATAGGCGCGCTGGCCGGGCCGCTCCTCCGCCGCGCCGCCGACCAGCTCGGCCAGCCGCGCCTCCGGCGCGCCGGGGGCGAGCGTGACGGTGCGGGGGCTCGGCCGGGGCGGCGCCTCCTCCCATTCGGGCAGGCGCGAGAACAGCCAGCGTTCGCCCCCATCCCGTCTGGCGTCGGGCTTGACCAGCCGCTCCGTCACGGCGCCGGCCCAGGGCCAGCGCAACCGGGCGAGCGACTGCGCCGCCAGCCAGGCGCCCTCGCGCTCGGGCCAGTCGCCCTCGGCGGTGGCGAGCAGCGCCGCGGCGGCTTCGAGCAGGAAGGCGGCGACATCCTCGTCGCGCTCGGGGGCCGACAGATCGACCGCGCGCGCCAGCCCGGCGGGCGTCGGCACCGCGAACCGCGCCGGGTGGACGAACGCGAAGAGCTCCAGCAGGTCCAGCCCCGACAGCTCGGCATAGCCCAGCCGCTGCCCGACCAGCGGCGCGTTGAGCAGGAGGACCGGCGTTTCCGCCGCCACCCGGATCGCCTCGCCGCGCCCCACCGCGCGCGTCGCCGTTGCGGTCGCGAGCCAGACGCCGCCATGGCTGGCGTGAAGGGCGGGCCAGGGCAACATGGACCGCCCTTACGCCGGAACGAAAGGGCAACGCCAGCCACGGGCGGCGCGCGATCTTCAAAATATCTTCAGGGTCGAACCGCTGCGGCGGCGTCTCCAATCTTCACCATGTCCTCAGGCGCAATCATTCCCATCGTCCCAGTCGTCCCCATGACCGGGGCGGCCTTCCTGCTCGTTCAGCTCATCCCGCCGTTCCTCACAGCGCGCGCGGCGGGCGCGGTTGCGCCGAGCGCGGTCATGCACCCGCGGGTGCTGGTCCGGGATGCGATGTGGCCGCCAGGGTTCGCGCTCGTCAGGCGGGTCGGCAGCCAGCGCCTTCGCGTCGTCGCGTGCATCCTCGACCTGCCATTGCAGCGTCTGCGGCGGCATCAGGAGGTGCGGCTGCTCCGGCGTGACGGGCGCGAGCGAGGCGACGATCGGCGGCACGGCCGCGGCCGCCGGCGGCCGCGTTTCGTCGCGGGGCGAGCGCCCATCCTGGTGCGCGTGGCGGAAGCGATCGGGGTGGTAGGCGCGCAGGAGGAACATCGCCATGCGCGTGTTGTAGCGGCGCCTGACGCCCGTGCGAACGCCGTCCTGGTCGAAGATCGGCACCTCCTCGCCGTCGATCGCCTGCTCGAAGGCGATGTCGAGCAGCCGGTCGGCGGCGCGCGTCAGCACCGCCGCCCAAGCGGCGGCGAAGCGCTCGCCGCCCGGCCGGTTGCGCAGGTCGTAGGCGGAGCGGACCGACAGGCCCACTTCCTCGCAGGCGCGCTCGACGACGCCGGTGCGCGCCAGCGCCTCGATGAAGCGCTGCTGCGCCTCCGGCGTCCAGCCGTCCTTGCGCGGCCGGCGCGGGACGGGCCGCCATTCGAACTCCGACGGATCGAAGCCGTTGGCGTCGAGCGGCGCGGACGCGGGAACGCCGGCCTGGGTTGCGGGATCGCCGCCGTCCGATGGGACGGGAGCGGAGTTGCGGTGCGATTCGTCTGGCATCCGGCAGGGTAGGACAGACTTGGCGCGTGTAGGACAGCATAGATAACCGGATCGGTTCGTTTACCCGTCGCCGGCTACAGCATGCCGGCTCCGTCGATCGTCAACTCCGGCATCGTGAGGCTGCGCAGCTCGCCCGCGAGCGGAATCGGCGGCTCCGCGCGGTAAACCCCTTCCTGCGGCTCCCAGAAGCGGTGAACCACGGCCGTATTCACGTCGACCACCCAATATTCCGGCACCTTGCCGATCGCGTAAAGATCGCGCTTCTCGCCCAGGTCATGCCTGATGCTCGTATCGGCGACCTCGATCACCAGCGCGACCTGATCGACCCGAATATAGTCGCGCACCGGCGTCACCGCGCCGACGAGAATGTCGGGATCGGGAAGGTCATTCGCGGAAAGGGCCAGCGACCCTTCGATCACCGTTTCCAGATCGGAACCCATCGCTTCCAGAGCGGACTGGAGCCGACGGCCGAGCCGGTTCTTGACGAGCCCGTGCGCCTGGAATCGCGCGTTCACGACGACCACTCTCCCCCCGATCAGCTCGACGCGCAGCCCTTGGAAGGCTCCGGCGCGATCGAGCAGCTCATAATCCTCGATGCGCAGCTTGAAGGGCCGCGGCTCATCGTTCGCGATCGGCTCGCTGGGCGCCATCACATTCATCGGCATTTTCATAGCATTTGCGCGCGCCGCGCCAAAGCGCCACATGCGCGGGCATGACCGATCTGCGTGAGGCGGCGCTTGCCTCCAAGGCATGGCCCTATGAGGAGGCGCGCAAGCTGCTGGCGCGCTGGCCGGACGGCAAGCCGGCCAGGGACGGGGAACCCGCGCCGGTCGTGTTCGAGACCGGCTACGGTCCCTCCGGCCTGCCGCATATCGGCACCTTCAACGAGGTGCTGCGCACCACGATGGTGCGGCGCGCCTTCGCGACGCTGTCGGACGCGCCGACGCGGCTGATCGCGTTCAGCGACGACATGGACGGGCTGCGCAAGGTGCCCGACAACGTGCCGAACGCGGCGATGCTGGCGACGCATCTCGGCCGGCCGCTGAGCCGCATCCCCGACCCGTTCGGCACGCATGAGAGCTTCGCCGCGCACAACAACGCGCGGCTGCGCGAGTTTCTGGATCGCTACGGCTTCGATTACGAGTTCGCGTCGGCGACCGAGCACTACATGTCGGGCCGGTTCGATGACGCGCTGCGCAACGTGCTGCGGCGCTTCGACGCGATCATGGCGATCATGCTGCCGACGCTGCGCGCGGAGCGGCGGGCGACCTATTCGCCGATCCTGCCGGTCTCGCCGATCACCGGCGTGGTGCTGCAGGTGCCGGTCGAGGTGGTCGACGCCGAGACCGGCATGATCGCGTTCGACGACGACGGCGGGCGCATCGAGCAGTCGGCGCTGGGCGGGCAGGCCAAGCTGCAATGGAAGGTCGACTGGGCGATGCGCTGGGTGGCGCTGGGCGTCGATTACGAGATGTACGGCAAGGACCTGATCGATTCGGGCGTCCAGTCCGGCCGCATCGCCCGCGTGCTCGGCGGCCGCGCGCCGGCCGGCTTCGTGTACGAGATGTTCCTGGACGAGCGCAACGAGAAGATCTCGAAGTCCAAGGGCAATGGCCTCGGCGTCGAGCAGTGGCTGACCTACGGCCCAGAAGAGAGCCTGGCCTATTACATCTATCGCGAGCCCAAGCGCGCCAAGTCGCTGCATCCGGGCGTGATCCCGCGCGCGATCGAGGATTACTGGCAGTCGCGCGCGGCCTGGTTCGAGCAGGATGTCAAGGAGCGGCTCGGCAACCCCGTCCACCACATCCATGACGGGCAGGTGCCGCCGGACGGGCTGCCGGTCAGCTTCGGGCTGCTGCTCAACCTGGTCGGCGTGCTCGGCGAAGGCGTCACGCGCGAGCAGGTCTGGGGCTATCTGCGGCGCTATCTGGCGGACGCCAGCCCGGCCGATCATCCCGAGCTCGACCGGCTGATCGGCTACGCGCTGGCCTATCATCGCGACCAGATCGCGCCGACGCTCCGGCGCCGCGCGCCCGAGCCGCGCGAGGCCGACGCGCTCCGGCGGCTGGACGAGGGGCTCGGCGCGCTTCCCGCCGGGACGGGGGCGGAGGACATCCAGACGCTGGTCTACGAGACAGGCAAGGCGGCGTTCGGCAAGGAAAATCTGCGCGACTGGTTCCGCGCCCTCTACGAGACGCTGCTCGGCGCCAGCCAGGGGCCGCGGATGGGCAGCTTCATCGCGCTCTACGGCGTCGAGAACAGCCGCCGGCTGATCGCCGAGGCGCTGGCCCGGTCATCCGAACAGCCCCTGGCCGAACAGCCCCTGGCCGAACAGCCCCTGGCCGAACAGCCCCTGGCCGAACAGCC
>NZ_CAXUEK010000044.1:0-23898 GCF_964250165.1 uncultured Sphingomonas sp.
AGCCGGCCTCGGCGAACACCATCTGCTCGATGCCGGTGTTGACCTTGCCCCAGCTTGCCGCCTCCTGCAGCGTCGAGGAGGAGCAGGCGCCGTCGCGCGTGTCGGCGACGGTGATCTGCACCGCATATTTGTGCACCTCGACGTCCTCGTGGCCGAGGATCTCGGCACAGACGACCGTGTCCTGGATGAAGTTCTTGGGCACGCCGCCGCCGATCATCAGCAGGCCGGTGGTCCCCGCCTCGATCTTGATCTGCGTGAGCTCGCGGAAGTCCGCCACGGCGTCGATCATCAGATAGGGCTTGCCGGCCTTGGCGCGATCGACCTGGTGCTTGACCAGGCCGAAGCCGGCGGACGAGTCCACGAACGCCGGGCAGAAGATCGGCACGTCATGCTCGTAGGCGAGCTTGACGAGGCTGTTCTCCTTCTTGCCGTGCTCGGCGAGGTAGCGGCCCATCTCGCGGATGAAGGCGCGGGAGGAATAGGCCTTGGGCTCCAGCGCATTCGCCAGTTCGCCGATCGTGTGATCGCAGTCCTGGAGCTGCTGCTCGTCGATATAGGTGTCGTAAATGCGGTCGATGTAGAGCGAGCGCAGCGTGTCGTCGTCCGGCACCTCCAGCGCCTGATAGTGCTTGTGGCCGAGCCCCTCGAAGAAATCCATGTCGACGATCGTGGCGCCGGTGGCGACGATCACGTCGACCATGTTGGAGCGGACCAGCTCGGCATACAGGTCCATGCAGCCGCCCGCCGAGGTCGAGCCGGCGATGACCAAGCAGACGGTGCAGTCCCGGTCGGCGAGCATGTCGTTGTAGATCTTGGTCGCGCGGCCGAGATCGCGGCTGGTGAAGCTCATGTCGCTCATCGCGTCGACGATCGGGCGCGCGTCGAACGAGCGGATGTCGATGTGCCTGACCTGCTTGGACAGGAGTTCCTGCTTGCGCGTGTCGTTGATCGGCGCGTTGGTGGCCGCGGTTTTCGTGAGGGTGTCGGTCATGAGAGAACTCCAATGAAACCCGTCATCCCCGCGCAGCGGGGATCCATTCAGGACCAGCCGACGGCGGCGCCGCGCAGACCTGCGATCATGGATTCCCGTCTGCGCGGGAGTGACGGGAAAGTGCCTTGAACGGGTTACAGCGTGACGACGTTCGACGCCGTTTTCGGCTCCTCGGCCGTGTAGAGCGACACCATCGGCTCGTCCGTCGCGATCAGCGTCTCGTCCGAGCCGAAGCCGTTGAACTGCGTCCGCATCGCCGCGCCGTACGCGCCGAGCATGCCGATCTCCAGATAGTCGCCCGCCTGCACGTCCGCCGGCAGCAGGAACGGCCCGGTCATATGGTCGAGGTCGTCGCAGGTCGGCCCGTAGAAGCTGAACGGGTGATCGCGCACGCCAGAAGGTTCGCGCCCGCCGGCGCGGGGGCTCTCAGGCTCCCGCAGCAGGCGGACGGGGAAGCGCCAGCCGATATGCGCGGCGTCGAACAGCGCCCCATAGGCACCGTCGTTGATATAGAGCTCGGCGCCGCGGCGCTTCTCCACGCGCACCACCAGCGACGAATATTCCGCGCACAGCGCCCGGCCCGGCTCCGCCCACAGCTCGGCCGAGTAGGAGACCGGCAGGCTCTCGAACAGGCGCCCGATCGTCTCGAAATAGCGGCCCAGCGGCGGCGGCTCCATGCCCGGATAAGACGACGGGAACCCGCCGCCGACGTCGATCACGTCCACCGTCACCGCCGCCTCGACGATCGCCGCGCGCACGCGCTCCATCGCCTGCACATACGCCTCGGGCGTCATCGCCTGGCTGCCGACATGGAAGCAGATGCCGAGCGCGTCCGCCGCCTGGCGCGCCGCGAACAGCAGCGCCCTGGTCTCGTGCGGCAGCGCACCGAACTTGGCGGCCAGCGAGTATTTCGCGTGCTCGGACGAGACGCGCAGGCGGACGCACAGCGTCAGGTCGTCCGCGGCTTCGCCGGTGTCCCGGGCGGTGGCACGGACGATCTTGTCCAGCTCCTCCAGCGAATCGAGCGAGAAGACGCGGCAGCCGTGCGTGCGATACGCCTCCGCGATCGCTTCCTCGGCCTTGACCGGGTGCATGAAGCACAGCGTCGCGCCCGGCAGCGTGCGCGCGACCAGCCGCACCTCGGCAATCGAGGCGACGTCGTAATGCGTCACGCCCGCATCCCACAGAACACGCAGCAGCTCGGGTGACGGATTTGCCTTCACCGCATAGAGCGACCGACCCGGAAACTCCTCGACGAAGAAGCGGGCGGCCCGCGCCGCGGCGTGCGGACGGACGAGCGTCACCGGCTGGACCGGCTTCGCCTTGGCGATATCGAGGGCGCTCGCGACGAACGGAGCGACCGACGATTGGGGCGCTAACCCCAGCGCGCGAGGATGCTGGTGCAAATCAAGGGACCTCCAAGTGCCTTGCGGCGACATTCACGAAAAGCTGCCTTGCGGTTGGAAGTCCCATGGGGCAGCGGATGGGGGACATAGGGTCGGGGTCCCCCCCTGTAAAGTGACGTTTTTGCGACGGAGGATGCCTGGTGGCGATGGTGCGGCAGCCTACCCGCGCAGGCGTGCGCGATGCGGCGGCGAAGATCGCCCGCATCCTGCCGCCGACGCCGCTCTACGTCGTCCGGCTGGGCGGGGCGGACGTGGCGTTCAAGGCCGAGTCGCTGCAGCCGGTGGGGGCGTTCAAGATCAGGGGCGCGTGGCATCGGCTGACCGCGCTGGACGAGGCGACGCGGGCCAAGGGCGTCGTCGCCTTCTCGTCGGGCAATCACGCGCAGGGGATCGCCTGGGCGGCGAAGCGGCTCGGCATGCCCGCCACCATCGTCATGCCTGCCGACGCGCCGGCGGCGAAGCGCGACGGCACGCTGGCGCTCGGCGCGGAGATCGTGACCTATGATCGCGCGACCGGGAATCGCGAGCAGATCGCGGGCTCGCTGGCGGAGGCGAGGGGTGCGACGCTGGTGCCGAGCTTCGACGATCCCTGGGTGATCGAGGGGCAGGGCTCGACCGGGATTGAGGCGGCGGCGCAGATGCAGGACGCCGGCCTGCCCCCGCCGGCGCGCATGGTGACGCCGTGCGGCGGCGGCGGGCTGGCGGCGGGGCTGGCGCTGGCGCTGCCCGAGGCCGCGATCACGGTGGTGGAGCCCGCGGGCTGGGACGACATGAGGCGCTCGCTGGAGGCGGGCTGGATCGAGCCGGTCGGCCCGAACCCGCCGCCCACCGCCTGCGACGCGCTTCAGACGCAGCGCGTGTCGGCGCTGACGTTCGACGTGCTGTCGCGGCGCGGGGCCGAGGGCGTTGCGGTCAGCGAAGCCGAAACCGCTGCCGCCCAGCGCTGGGCGGCCGAGAAGCTGCGCCTCGTGATCGAGCCCGGCGGCGCGGTGGCGCTGGCCGCGCTGCTGGCGGGCAAGGTGAAGCCGGAACCGGGGATGTTGGTGCTGCTGTCCGGCGGCAATGTGGATCTTGCCGCCTATGCGCGGGCGATGGCGGGCTGATGGGGTCGGCCGCCCCCGCGATCGCCATGTTTGCCGCCTTCGCCTGCGCCGCCGGCGGCGTTTACCTGCTGGCCAGGCGCCGCGACCGCACCCGCGCGCTGCTGATGCTCGTCATGGCCGCCGTGCTGGTCGGCAATGTCGCGATCTGGACGATGTGAGGTCAGGCCGGACGAGCTGTGGCGTCGCCGTTGCGCCACGGTGTTCCTGTCCGTGATGCCGGTCATCGGCAATCTGGTGCTCGGGATCCAGCTGAGCCCGTCACGGAACCACTTCCGTGACGTCGGACGGCGCGGAGCGCCGCCGGCCGGGCTCGTCCCCGCGGCCGGGATCAGCTTCCGCTAATCCGCTGCGACGAGCCTCACTTGATCGGCGAGTTGGGGTCCAGCCGCATGTCCAGATATTTGTCCACGCTGGCCATCAGCTCGCCCATCTCGTTCTCAAAGAAGTGGTTGGCCTTCGGGATCGTGTCGTGGTGGATGGTGATGTGCTTCTGGGTGCGAAGCTTGTCGACCAGCTTCTGCGTCGACGCCGGTGTCACCACCTCGTCTGCCTCGCCCTGGATGATGATGCCCGAGGAGGGGCAGGGCGCGAGGAAAGTGAAGTCGTACATGTTCGCCGGCGGGGCGACCGAGATGAAGCCGCGGATCTCCGGCCGCCGCATCAGCAGCTGCATGCCGATCCACGCGCCGAAGCTGACGCCCGCGATCCAGGTCGTCTGCGCCTCGGGGTGGAAGCTCTGCACCCAGTCGAGCGCACTCGCCGCGTCCGAAAGTTCGCCGACGCCGTTGTCGAACGTCCCCTGGCTCTTGCCGACGCCGCGGAAGTTGAAGCGCAGCGTCGCAAAGCCGCGGCGCTGGAACGTCTTGTAGAGCTCCTGCACCATGCGGTTGTTCATCGTGCCCCCGGACATCGGGTGCGAGTGGAGGATCATCGCGACCGGCGCGCGCGGGCGTGGGGCGGGGGCGAAACGGCCTTCGAGGCGGCCTTCCGGGCCGGGAAAGATGACTTCGGGCATGAGCACCTGTCGATAGGGGCGGGCGGGTGAACCCGCGGAACGCCGCGCTATATAGGCGGTCGTTCGCCCAAGGGAATGTCGTTTGCCGGACCGGCTGTATCTCGACCACGCCGCCACCACGCCCGTCACCGCCGCCGCGCGCGCCGCGGTCGTGGACGGACTGGCGCGCTGGGCCAACCCGTCGAGCCCGCACGGCGAGGGCCGTGCGGCGCGCGGCGCGCTGGAGGCGGCGCGGGCCGAGATCGCGGCGGCCTATCGCTGGACGGGCGAGGTGCTGCTGACCAGCGGCGCGAGCGAGTCGCTGGCGATCGCGCTCGGCCGCGCCAATGTCGCGCGGCGGCTGGCGAGCGCCGTCGAGCACGACGCGGTGTTCCGCGCGTGGCCCGAGGCAGAGGTGCTGGCTGTCGGGGGCGATGCGCTTCTCAATCCTCCCCGGGATGGGGAGGGGGACGTAGCTGCGAGCTGCGACATGCCGGGGGCATGTCGCAGCAGCGAAGTCGGCTCACAAAGCGAGCCGTGGGACGCGAAGCGGCATGTTAGAGGGGGTTCCGATCTGGGCGACCCGCTCAGCCCTGAGCCCCCTCCACCACGCCCTGTGGGCGCGGTCCCCCTCCCCGTCCCGGGGAGGAGTGAGCAGCGCGCCCTCTACGCCGTCCAATGGTGCAACTCCGAGACGGGCGTCCGCCAGCCGATCGCCGCGATCGCCCAAGCCGCGCACGCCGCCGGCCACCTCCTGCTCGTCGACGCCGCGCAGATGCCGGCAGGCGCCGATCCGGACGTCGCGGCCCATGCCGACTTCGTCGCGCTCTCCGCCCACAAGCGCGGCGGACCGCCAGGCGTCGGCGCACTGCTGGTGCGCGATCTCGCGACGCTCGCGCCCACCGGGGGGCAGGAGCGCGGCTATCGCCCCGGCACGGAGAACCTGCCCGGTGCGCTGGGCTACGCCGCCGCGCTGGCCGAGCCGGAGCCGCTGGCGCGTTGGGCCGCGCTGCGCGCCCGGCTCGACGACGCGATCGACCGCTCGGGCGGCGAGATCGTCGCGGCCGCGAGCCCGCGCCATCCCGCGATCGGCAGCTACCGCCTGCCCGGCGTCGCACAGACCACGCAGCTCATCCGCCTCGACCTGGTCGGCGTCGCCGTCTCCGCCGGCAGCGCCTGCGCGTCCGGCTCGCTCAAGCCCAGCCATGTCCTCGCCGCGATGGGCTGGGGCGAGGCCGCGGCGCGCGAGGTGATCCGCGTCAGCTTCGGCCGCGACACGAGCGAGGCGGAGGTCGAGCGGTTCATCGCCGCCTGGCGCGCGATGGCGCGGGCGACGCGGGCCTTCGCGGCATGATCTATCTCGATTACCAGGCGACGACCCCGCTCGCGCCCGAAGCGTTCGACGCCATGCTGCCGTGGCTGCGGGATCAGCATGGCAATCCGCACTCCGCCCACCGCCCCGGCCGCGCCGCGAAGGCGGCCGTCGAGGTCGCGCGCGCCGAGATCGCCCGGCTGCTGCCCGCGGGCGGCCGCGTCGCCTTCACGAGCGGCGCGACCGAGGCGCTGAACTGGGCGATCAAGGGCATGGCAGGATCGGTTGTCACGCTCGCGACCGAGCACGCCGCGGTGCTCGACACGGTGGCGGCGGCAGGCAGGGCGGGGCGGCCGGTGACGGTGCTGCCGGTCGGACCGGATGGGCTGGTCGACCTCGACCGGGCGCGCGACGCGATCCGGCCCGGCACCGGCCTGGTCGCGGCGATGCTGGTCAACAACGAGATCGGCGTGGTTCAGCCGGTCGCCGCGCTGGCTGCCCTCGCGCACGCGGTCGGCGCACGGTTCCTGTGCGACGCCGTGCAGGGCTATGGCCGCGTGCCGATCCCGGGCAACGTCGACCTGATCGCCATCTCCGCGCACAAGATCCACGGGCCCAAGGGGATCGGCGCACTGTGGATCCGCGACGGCGTGACACCGGAGCCGCTGCTGCACGGCGGCGATCAGGAGGGCGGCCGCTCCGGCACGCTCTCGCCCGCGCTCTGCGCCGGCTTCGGGGCGGCGGCGCGGCTCATGCGTGAGCGGGCGGACGAGGACGCCGCGCATGTCGCGCGCCTTTGGGGGCTCGCGAGCGAGCAGTTGGGCTTTTTGACACCCCTCCCGCTTGCGGGAGGGGCTCGGGGAGGGCGTGCCCCCGCCGTAAATGCGACAAGCCCTCCCCCGACCCCTCCCGCAAGCGGGAGGGGAGAATGGGCAGTGAACGGCTCTGTGCCGGCCCGCTACCACGGCAACCTCAACATCCGCCGCGACGGGCTCGACGTCGCCCGGCTGATGTCTGACTGCCGCGACCTGGCCTTCTCCGCCGGTTCGGCCTGCGCGAGCGGCTCGGGGCGGCCGAGCCATGTGCTGCGCGCGCTCGGGCTGTCGGACGCGCAGGCGCGGTCCTCGCTGCGGCTCGGCTTCGGCCGCTATACCAGCGAGGCGGAGGTGGCGGCGGCGCTCGATCGGATCACCGCCGCCGCCGATGCGCAGCGGCTCGCGGCATGATCCGGGTCACCTTCGCCGGCGCCCACCCCTGCACGATCGAGGCCATGGAAGGCGCCCGTCTGCTCGATGCAGCGCAGGCCGCCGGTCAGCCGCTGGAAGGCACATGCGACGGCGACATGGCCTGCGCCACCTGCCACGTCATCGTCGCGCCCGAGGACTTCGCGCGGCTGCCACCCGCCGGCGCGGAGGAGGAGGAGCTGCTCGATCTCGCCCCCGCCGCCGTCCGCACCAGCCGGCTCGCCTGCCAGATCCGACTTACCGTCGCGCTGGGCGCGGTCACCGTCCGCATCCCCGGTTGACGGAACAGCGTCACGGAGGCTGACGTTTCCACAACCGTCGGTTCAGTCGCGATGCACGCCGGCGGGACCATAGATGTTTAGCTCGCCACCCCGGCGGGCGCGTAACAGGAGCATTCCGTATGAAGCTCACCGTTCTGCTGGCTGCCGGCATGCTCGCCGCCGGAGCCTTGGGCGCGACGCCCGCCGAGGCACAGCGCTACGATCACTACCGCCCTCATCGCGGCGATGGCTATGGTCAGCGCAGATACGGCCATGGCCAGGGCGGTTATGGCGTTCGCCGCGGCTATGGTTTCCACCGCAGTTACCATGGCTATGGCGGCGGCCTTTACGGTCGCGGCCGCTATGGTCCACATCACGGCTGCCGGCGTTTCGAGTATCGCGGCCGGGTCCGCCGTTGCTTCTACTGAACCGTCACGAAGAGGAGAGTGAGATGAAACTGATCGCCGTCGCGGCCGCCCTGGCCGCCCTGCTGCCTGCCGCCGCCCCCGCGCAGCGCGTCGTCGTCCATGAGCGCACGGTGGTGCGCCACGACCGGGGTCATGCCCGCCAGGTCTGCACCTGGCAGCGCCGCCACGGGAACCGTGTGCGCGTCTGCCGCGCCGTCCGCTACTGACCGCAGGCTTGATCCGCCCGTCCGGCTCCGCCATATCCGATGGCGAGAGTCGGGCGGGCGTGGTCGTCGCCAACCTGGTCAGGGCCGGAAGGCAGCAGCCACAACGATTTCCCCACGGGTCGTTCCGGCTCTCACCGCGCAGCGCGCCCAGGCGCGGCGAAGCTGCATCTGAGACGCGCCAGCGCGGCCGGCGGGTCGGCCAGCCGACGCGTTCGACGTCATGGGACTCACTCCCGTGGCGCGCTCACGGCAGGCATTCGTCATGCCGGCCTCGTGCCGGCATCCACGCCAGGTGCGACCCGATCGCCGCGAACAGCGACGAACGCATCAGCGGCCGCCGGTGGGCGCCGGCGCAAGGCCGGCGTGACGGTTATGCTGTCCTCCACACCCATCACCTGCCATAGTCTCGGGGTGACCCGAATCACCTTCTGTTCCGCTTCTCTTCTTCGCACGGACTCGCATCGGGGCCGCTGCCGGCCTGACCGGATCGCAAGAATTGTATACTTCCGTGTCGTGCCTCGGTTCTCCGCCTGACCATGCTCGACCTCGACGAACCAGCGCAGCCGCAGCGCCCCGAAGCCTATCGCGTCCTCGCGCGCAAATACCGCCCGCAGACCTTCGGCGAGCTGATCGGGCAGGACGCCATGGTCACCACGCTCGGCAATGCCATCAGGCGCGACCGTATCGCCCATGCCTTCCTGATGACGGGCGTGCGCGGGGTGGGGAAGACTTCCACCGCCCGCCTGATCGCCAAGGCGCTGAACTGCATCGGGCCGGACGGGCAGGGCGGCCCCAGCATCGATCCCTGCGGCGTCTGCGAGCCGTGCCGCGCGATCGCGGAGGGCCGCCACATCGACGTGATCGAGATGGACGCGGCGTCTCACACCGGCATCGACGACGTCCGCGAGATCATCGAGGCGGTGCGCTACGCGGCGGTCTCCGCGCGCTACAAGATCTATATCGTGGACGAGGTCCACATGCTCTCGCGCCAGGCGTTCAACGGCCTGCTCAAGACGCTGGAGGAGCCGCCGGCGCATGTGAAGTTCCTGTTCGCGACGACGGAAGTGCAGAAGGTGCCCGTCACCGTGCTGTCGCGCTGCCAGCGCTTCGATCTGCGTCGCATTCCGGCCGAGCGCCTCGCCGAGCATTTCGCCCGCGTGGCGCGACTGGAGCAGGTCGCGGCGGAGCCCGACGCGCTGATGCTGATCGCCCGCGCCGCCGAAGGCTCGGCGCGCGACGGCCTCTCCATGCTCGACCAGGCGATCGCCCATGCCGGGCTGGAGGGCGGCAGCGGCGTCACGGCGGCGGCGGTGCGCGACATGCTCGGCCTGTCCGATCGCGGCGCCGTGCGCGAACTGCTCGGGGCCGTGCTCGCCGGCGACGCGCCGGCCGCGCTGGCGGCGCTGCGCCGGCAATATGACGGTGGCGTCGATCCGCTCGCGGTGTTCCGGTCGCTGCTGGAGACGGTGCACGGGATCACGCTGGTCAAGGTCAACGCGCCCGCCGACCCGACCCAGGCGGCCGAGGAGCGGACCGCGCGGGCGGAGTGGGCGGCCGGGCTCTCCTTTCCGGCGCTCCACCGGCTGTGGCAGCTGTTCCTGAAGGGCCATGAGGAGGTCGGCCGGGCCGCCCTGCCGATCGAGGCGGCGGAGATGGCGCTGCTCCGCGCGATCCACGCCTCGACGCTCCCCGATCCGGGCGAGCTGGCGCGGCAGCTGGCGAGCGGCGCGCCGCTCGCCGTTGCGCCGCCGCCCTCCGCTCCGCACGCGCCGGAGCGGGCGGCGCCTCCGGTCTTCGCCGACCTGGTGACCCGGCTGGAGGGCGCCAACGAACACGCCATGGTCGCGCGGCTGCGGGCCAATGCCAGCGTCGTCCGCTACGACCCGCCCGCGCTGGTGCTGAGCGGCGCGCGCCCCTGGTCGACCGACGGCCTGCGCGACCTCACCGCGACGTTCAAGGCCGTCACCGGCCAGCCCTGGCGCGTGACGCTCGCCGACGAGCCCGGCCAGCCGACGCTGAAGGAGCAGGCCGACGCCGCCGACGCGGCGGCTAGACAGGCCATTCTCGATTCGCCGATGGTCCAAGCGGCGCGCCAAGCGTTTCCCGACGCGGAACTCGAATCCTGGCCCGGCCAACGGAGCAACGCATGAAGAATATCGATGAGATTCTCGCGATGGCGCAGAACGTCCAGGCCGAGCTGGAGAAGGCGCAGGCCAATCTCGATCAGATCGAGGTGGAGGGCGTCGCCGGCGGCGGCCTGGTGAAGATCAGGGCGTCGGCCAAGGGGCGCGTGATCGCGATCGCGATCGACGACTCGCTCGTGCAGGTATCGGAAAAGCAGATGCTCGAAGACCTGCTCGCCGCCGCGTTCAACGATGCCCGCGCCAAGGCCGATGCCGCCTCGGGCGAGGAGATGGGCAAGATGACCAACGGGCTGCCCCTGCCGCCGGGGTTCAAGCTGCCGTTCTGACTCCCTCTCCCTGTAGGGAGAGGGTGGTCGAGCCGCAGGCGAGGTCGGGTGAGGGTGTGACGTGCAACTCCAGGCCCGCACGTCGGCCCCTCACCCTGCCGCCTGCAGCGGCTGTCCCTCTCTCCTGCAGGGAGAGGGCATTAGCGCAAGCACCCGTCCAGCCCGGCTCGCCTGACGACGCCGGCATAGCGCGCCAGCCGGTTGCCATGCGAGCGCACGAAGCCGTGCGGATCCACCGCCGCCCGCTTCTTGGGCAGCGGCAGCACGGCGGCGATCCGCCCCGCCTCGGTCGTGGTCAGGTGCGAGGCGTCATGCCCGAAATAGCGTTGCGCGGCCGCATTCGCGCCATAGGTACCGATCCCGGTCTCGGCGACGTTGAGATACACCTCCATGATCCGCCGCTTGCCCCAGATCGTCTCGATCAGCAGCGTGAACCAGGCCTCGAACGCCTTGCGCACATAGCCGCCGCGCTGGAACAGGAAGACGTTCTTGGCGGTCTGCTGGCTGATCGTCGATCCGCCCCGGATACGCCCGCCTTTGGCGTTATGCTCGGCGGCGCTGGCGATCCCCCGCCAGTCGAAGCCGTGGTGGACGCAGAACCGCGAGTCCTCGCCCGCAATGGCGGCGCGCGCCATGTCCGGGTCCATGTCGCTCAGGCTCATCCAGTCCTTCGCCACGCCGTTGCCCGCGATGACGTCGCCCAGCATCGTGAAGGTCAGGGGCGGCGGCACGACCCGGTAGATGGCCACCCACAGCACCGACCCGATCACGAATATGAAGGTGGCCCGGAACAGCCAGCGGAAGAGGCGGCGCATGGGCTAGTTCTGCCGTCGCGGCGCAGGGGCGGCAAGGGTCGTGTGGCGCGCCGCGCATGCTGATGCAGCGCCGTTCGGCCCGATCGAGCAACGCCGCCTAGACGGTCGACCGGGCGATCGCGTCCGCCGCCGCCAGGCCCGTCGCGTAGGCGCCATGCGCCGTCGAGAAGTCGGACGCGTGGCAGGCCTCGCCCGCGAAGAACAGGCGGCCGTCAACGGGCTCGGCAAGGATCCGTCGCTGGCCGGCGCTGCCGACGCGCGCATGGCTGTAGCTGCCGCCGATCCACGGCTCGCGGCGCCAGCGCGTGACGCCGAGCGGGGTCAGCTTCCGCCGCCACGCGCTGCCCAGGAGGGCGGCCAGCTCGTCGACCGCGAACGCGGCGGCGTCGCCGCCCTCCAGCGTCTCGGCGCAGCCGCCGCCGAAGAACGCTTCCACGATGGGCCAGCCGAACGGCGACAGGCGATAGCTCGCGGTATTGCTGGTATGCGGGTTCCCGATCAGATGCGCGTGCGCCGGCCACGGCTGCTCCGCGGTGTGGAGGAAGACCTTGTCGGCCAGGCCAAGCGGCAGCGCCGCGGCGGCGTCGCGCTTCGCGGACAAGGGTGGGTCGAAGGCCAGCGCGCCCGACGCGAGCACCGGGGTCGGCACCGCCACGATGGCGCGCGCCGCCTCGATCGCGCCGGCCGCGGTTTGCAGTCGCAAGGTGCGGCGGCGATGGTCGATGCGGGTCACCGGCATGTTCAGCTGCACCGGTATCCCGGCGGCCAAGTGCGAGACCAGCGTTCCATAGCCTTCGCGCACCGCCCAATTGTCGTCCGTCGCCGCGTCCTCGTAGGCGGCCCAGTCGTGCAGCGAGACCGCGTCGAGATCGGCGCCGTTCGCATAGCCGGAGATGGCGTCGATCATCGGCCGCCACGGGTCATCCTGCGGGATGAAATCGCCGAGCGGTCGGTCGGGCCCGCTCAGCGCTGCCAGCGCTGCCTGATGCCAGCGCTCCCATGCTGCCCCCGACGCCTGCCGCTCGGCAGGTGGAAAACCGAGGTCGCGCCACTGCTCTCGCCAGTTTGGCGAGGAGCGATCGACGGTGAAGCCGTCGCGCTCGGCGATCGCGGTCCAGGGATTGCGCCTGGCCGAATGGAGCCAGCCGCACCCGAGATCGACCGGGTAGCCACCCAGCGTCACCGTATGCGCGCGGCCGCCGAGCCGATCGCCCGCTTCGACCAGCAGCACCTCCCGCCCGGCATCGTGGAGGCGCCGGGCGGCGGCGATGCCGGCCGCGCCGGCGCCGATCACGACGGTGAGGTCGGTCATTCCGGCCCGCCGCGGGCGCCCGCCTCATCGAACGGGTCGGCTGGGCCGACCCGCCGGCCCTGCCGGCGGGTCGCTGCGCGACCGATCACGCGCCGACGAGCAGCCGCTTCTCTCCCGCCAGCCGCATCATCGATTTCTGCAGCTTCTCGAACGCGCGCACCTCGATCTGTCGCACCCGCTCGCGCGAGACGCCATAGACCTGGGACAGCTCCTCCAGCGTCTTGGGGTCGTCGGTGAGCCGCCGCTCGGTCAGGATGTGCTTCTCGCGGTCGTTGAGCGCGTCCATCGCGTCGACCAGCAGGCCGTGGCGCACGTCGGCCTCCTGCGCTTCGGCGACCGTCTGGTCCTGCAGCGGCGCGTCGTCCGCAAGCCAATCCTGCCACTGGCCTTCTCCGTCCTCGTTCACCGAGACGTTGAGGCTGGTGTCGCCGCCCATCGCCATGCGGCGGTTCATGGAGACGACCTCGTCCTCCTGGACGCCGAGATCGGTCGCGATCTTGCGGACGTTCTCGGGCGACAGATCGCCGTCCTCGAAGGCGTCGAGCTTGGACTTCATCCGGCGCAGGTTGAAGAACAGCTTCTTCTGCGCGGCCGTGGTGCCCATCTTTACCAGGCTCCACGAGCGCAGGATATATTCCTGGATCGAGGCCCGGATCCACCACATCGCATAGGTGGCGAGGCGGAACCCGCGATCGGGCTCGAACTTCTTCACGCCCTGCATCAGACCGATATTGCCCTCAGAGATCAGCTCCGACGTGGGCAGGCCGTAGCCGCGATAGCCCATTGCGATCTTCGCCACGAGGCGCAGGTGCGAGGTGACGAGCTGCGCCGCCGCCTCCGGATCGCCATGTTCCTGGAAGCGCTTGGCGAGCATATACTCCTGCTCGGGCTGGAGCAGCGGAAACTTCTTGATCTCGGCCAGATAGCGGTTGAGCCCCGCTTCGCTGCCGAGCGCCGGAATCGTCGCCGGGACGTTGCTGCGTTGAGCCATGATGGTAACTTCCTTTCCCGGAGCGACGCGCCTCCCGCACTGCAGCAAGGCGAAAAACGCTCGAACCTAATCGTGCAACGCTGTCAACAGTTCCGCCATGTCGGCAGGCATCGCACTGTCGAACGACATGGGTTTACCCGCGACGGGATGAACGAACCCCAACCGGGCGGCGTGCAGCGCCTGCCGTCGGAAGCCGAGCCGAGCCAGCAGTGCCTTGTGCCCGCCCGGGCGGCCATAGACCGGATCGCCGAGCAGCGGATGCCCGATCGAGGCCAGGTGCACCCGGACCTGGTGCGTCCGCCCCGTCTCCAGGCGGCACTCGACCAGCGCAGCGCCCCCGAGCGGCTCCAGCGTCCGGTAATGCGTCACCGCCCGCTTGCCGGCCGCGACGATCGCGACCTTCTTGCGATCCGCCGACGAGCGCGCGAGCGGCGCGTCCACCTTGCCCGCCGCCGGCCGCGGCCGGCCGGCGGCGATCGCCAGGTATACGCGGTCGATCGTGTGCGCCGCGAACTGCTTCGCCAGCCCTTCATGCGCCCGGTCGGTCTTGGCCGCGACTATCAGGCCGGACGTGTCCTTGTCGATCCGATGCACGATCCCCGGTCGCGCCACGCCGCCGATGCCGCTCAGCGAGCCGCCGCAATGATGGAGCAGCGCGTTGACCAGCGTGCCGTCCAGGTTTCCGGCCGCCGGATGCACGACCAGCCCCGCCGGCTTGTCGATCACGATCAGGTGCTCGTCCTCGAAGGCCACGACCAGCGGAATCGGCTGCGGCTCGTTATGCGCCGGCACCGGCAGCGGGACGGTGACCTCGAACTCCTCGCCGGCCGCGACCCGTTTGGCGGGATCACGTGCGAGCAGGCCGGCGCGCGAGACGTTGCCGGCCGCGATCAGCACCTTGAGCCGCTCGCGCGACAGGGTCGGCGCCGCGTCGGCGAGCGCGCGATCCAGTCGCCAGCCATCCGCCGCCGCCGTGATCCGCGCTTGAATGATGGCGACCCCCCGGTCCATGAGTGCCGGATATGGGTGACGCGGTCACGTTCGTGAAGGGCATCGTGGACGAAATCACCGCCCGTGCGGCTGCCTCGCCAGTGGAAATCTGCGGGCTGCTGCTCGGCGCCCCCCACCGGGTCACGGCCGTGCGCCATTGCCGCAACGTCGCGCCGGATCCCGCCATCGCATTCGAGATCGACCCGGGGGAGCTGATCGGCGCGCACCGGGCCGCGCGCGCCGGCGGGCCGCCACTCGTGGGCTGCTACCATTCGCATCCCGTCGGCCCACCGTTACCGTCCGCGCGGGATGCCGACGAGGCGGCGGCAAACGGCTGGCTATGGGTGATCGTGGGACAGGGAGGCGTGGGCGTCTTCCGCGCGGTGGCCGATCTTCCCGACCGGGCCCGGTTTCGGCCGGTCCGCAGCGTCAGCGAAGACGACTGGCTCCCCGAGTTGGATTCGAACCAACGACCAAGTGATTAACAGTCACCTACTCTACCGCTGAGCTATCGGGGAATGCGCCTGTCGCGGGCGTCTAGAGACGGCGCGCGCGCGATGCAAGCCCTGAGGCGGGTCGCCGCGGCTAAGCCGCGTCGTCGGTCCTTGCTGCGCACGCCGGCCGGGCATGTCCGAGTCTTGCGCCAGCGTGGCGCCAGCCGGCCTATGCCGCGAACTGTTCCATCGTGATGCGGTCGTCCAGCGCGTGTTCGGGATCGAACAGCAACGTCAGCTCGCGCGCGCGGTCCATCGCGATCGAGACGGCCGCCACATCGCGCACTTCGCGCTGGTCGGCGACGGCGGAGACGGGCCGTTTGGCGGGCTCCAGCACCTCCAGCCCGATCCGCGTCCGATCCGGCAGGATGGCGCCGCGCCAGCGCCGGGGCCGGAACGGGCTGATCGGCGTCAGCGCGATCAGCGCCGAACCGAGCGGCAGGATCGGGCCCTGCGCCGACAGGTTGTAGGCGGTCGAGCCCGCCGGCGTCGCGACGAGGATGCCGTCGCAGGCGAGCTCTGGCAGGACGACGCGATCGTTGACGGTCACCTTGAGCTTCGCCGTCTGCCGCGTCTCGCGCAGCAGCGACACCTCGTTGATCGCCGGCAGCGTGTGGACGCGGCCATCGACGCCGGTCGCGGTCATCTCCAGCGGGGTGACGGTGAAGGGGCGCGCGCGCTCCAGCCGACTCTCCAGCCCATCGGGCCGCCACTCGTTCATCAGGAACCCGACCGTGCCGAGATTCATGCCGAACACCGGCGCGACCGGCCGCCGCCGCTCCAGCATCGCGTGCAAGGTCTGCAGCATGAAGCCGTCGCCGCCCAGCGCAATCACGACGTCGGCGTCCTCCAACGGCGCCCAGTCACCGGTCTCGCGCAGTGCCGCCGCGGCGGCGCGCGCCGGCGCGGTCGGCGACGCGACCAGCGCGCGACGCCGATAGTCGGTCATCCGCCGGTCACGCTCATGTGGCGCGCGACCGCCGGCGCCGCGCCGGGCCCGATCGCGAAGGCGTGGCGCGCGGGCTTGATCGCGAGTGCGTGATCGATCGCCGCATCCAGCGCCGCGACGCCGCCGCCGCGCAGTGCCGCCTTGAGGTCGACCTGCTCGTCGTGACCGAGGCACGCATAGAGTTTGCCCTCCGTCGTCAGCCGCATCCGATTGCAGCCGTCGCAGAAATTGGCGGTGAGCGGAGAGATCAGCCCGAGCCGCGTATTCGTGCCGGCGACCCGCCAGTATCGCGCCGGTCCGCCGGTGCGATGGGCGTCGCGGATCAAATCGAAATCCGTTGCGAGCCGCTCGAACACGCGGGTGAGTGGCACGAAGCGGTCCACCCGGTCCTCGTCGATCGCGCCCAGCGGCATCGTCTCGATCAGCGACAGGTCGTGACCCTCGCTCGTACACCAGGCGAGGATCGACGGGATCTCATCCTCGTTGAGCCCGGCCAGCGCGACCGTGTTGATCTTGACGGCCAGCCCCGCCGCCCGGGCCGCGACGATGCCGTCCAGCACCTGCGCGAGATCGCCGTGGCGGGTGATGAAGCGGAAGCGATCGGGATGGAGCGTGTCGAGGCTGACGTTCACCCGCCGCACGCCGGCCGCGTGGAGCGCCGCCGCGTGCCCGGCCAGGCGCGTGCCGTTGGTGGTGAGGGTCAGCTCGTCGAGCCCGCGCCCGATCCGCGCGCCCAGGCGGCGCGCCAGCTCGCCGACATCGCGCCGCACCAGCGGCTCGCCGCCGGTCAGCCGGATCTTGGTGACGCCGCGCGCGATGAACCGCTCGGCGATGATCGCGATCTCCTCCAGCGCGAGCAGTGCCCGGCGCGGCAGAAAGGTCATCGTCTCCGCCATGCAATAGCGGCAGCGCAGGTCGCAGCGGTCGGTGACGGAAATGCGCAGGTAGCGGATCGTGCGCCCATGCGCGTCCACCAGCGCAGGCTGGGACGGGACGGGGGCGGTGGCGATCATGCCCTCGGAGCTAGGCGGGCGCCTGTCCCGGAACAAGCCCCGATCGGCATTGGCGGCCGGCGAACGGCCAGCTAGGCAGGCGGCGATGACGATCGCGGGCGAGGAGCGGCGACGCACGCCGGGCGGCTGGGCGCACGGCACGGGGGCGGCGGGCCCGCGCCGCTGGCTCGAAGAGCGGCTGGCCGCGGGCCGTCCCGCGGCGGTGGTGCTGCTCGCGCTCTCCCGGCTCGACCTGCTCAACGCGGCGCACGGCCGCGCCACCGGTGACGCGGTGGTGCGCGCCGCGCGCGAGCGGCTGGACGCGCTGGCGCAGCGCGTCGGCGGATCGGTGGCGCGGCTGGGCGGGTGGCGGTTCACGCTGGTGGCCGAGCTCGGCGCGGCGGAGGCGTTGACTCTCGCCGGCGCGGCGGCGGAGGCGCTGGCGCAGCCGTTCGCCGGCGGAGTGGTGGTCGGCGCGCGCGCGGCCGTCGCGGTCGGCGATCCCGACGAGGAGGCCGTGGCGGTGCTCGGCCGCGCGGGCGAGGCGCTTGTCCATGCGGCGGAGTCCGGGGCGCCAGCGCTGGCCGAGCGCGGTCGCGCCGCGTCGCTCGATGCGCTGGCGGTGGACCTCCATCACGCCATCGCGCGCGGCGAGATCGACATCCTGTTCCAGCCGCAGGTGCGTATCGCGGATGCGACGGTCGCGGGCGTCGAGGCGCTGGCGCGCTGGCGGCATCCTCGCCTGGGGGAACTCGGCGCGGACGCCCTGTTCGCGGCGGCGGCGCGGGCCGATCTGGGCCTGCCCTTGTCCGAGCACATCCAGGCGCGCGCGCTCGGCGAGGCGGCGGGCTGGCCGGCGGGGCTGGCCGGGCTCCGATTGTCGGTGAACCTGACGGCGGCAGACGTGGCGCGGCCCGGCTTCGCGGCGGCGCTGCTGCAGCGGGTGACGGCGAGCGGCTTTCCGGCCGCGCGGCTGACGCTGGAGCTGGTCGAGGCGGGGCCGCTCGCCGATGTGGCGGCGGCCGCAGCGGCGCTCGACCTGCTGCGGCAGGCGGGTTGCCGGGTGGCGATCGACGATTTCGGCGCGGGCTATTCGAGTCTCGCCTATATCCGCGCGCTGCCGCTCGACGCGATCAAGCTCGACAAGAGCCTGGTCGAGCGGATGCGCGCCGACACGCGCGAGGCGCGGCTGGTCGCGGCGGCGATCGCGATGGCGCATGCGCTCGGCCTCGCCACGATCGCGGAGGGGGTGGAGGACGAGGCGCAGCGCGCCGTGCTGGCGGCGGCGGGTTGCGACCAGTATCAGGGCTATCTGTGCGCGCCGCCGTTGACGAGCGCGGCGCTCGCGGCGCTGGTGGAGACACGATGATGCGACCGCTCTTCCCCCTCATGCCGCCCGTGCTGCTGATCGCCGCAGCGCCGGCGCTGCCCGGCGCGCAGGGGCAGGTCATGGCCGCGATGGCGGCGAGCGCGGCGGGCTGGAATGAGGGCGACCTCGACCGCTTCATGGCTGTCTATGCCGACGACGCGACCTATGTGACCAAGGATGGCGTGCTGCGCGGCAAAGCGACGATCGCCGATCGCTACCGGCCGAGCTTTACCGGCAAGGGCAACGTGCGCGGTCGCCTGAGCTTCGAGCCCGTCGCGTTCCGCACGGTGGGACCGGCACAGCAGCTCCTGATCGCCCGCTGGCGGCTGAACGGCGGCGCGAAGGAGGAGAGCGGCATGACGACCCTCCTGTGGGAACGCCGGCCGGCGGGCTGGCGGATCGTGGCGGATCATTCGTCGTAGAACGAGTGCTTTCGCTCAGCGAGTCTCGAGCCCCTTCAGCCGCCCCTCGTGATCGTGAGTCACCCCGGCGACCAAGTTGAAGACTATCGTGTTGCCATCCACCCGTTGCACCAGATCGGAAAGCTTGTGATCGGTATTATCCTGAGCCTTCCTAATCTCGCGCACGTTATCCCTCAGCTCCTGAAGGATATGTAAGGTCAGGTTCTCAGGCCCATCCGGCCTATTCGCAACATATACCATAGTTACGAGCTCCCCCCAGCGGAAAGCGCCATTCCGACCCGATTACCCCGCCATCTTCGCCAATCCCTTCGACAGCTGCAGCGCCCCGTGAAGGCGCGCCGGGACATCGGGCCAGGCGCGGTTGAGGACGAACTTGCTGTCGGGGCGCAGCTTCGCCTGGCCATTGAGCCGCGCGACATAGGCGATCAGCGCGTCGACATTGGGCGGCTTGTCGTCGTGGAAGCTGACCACCACGCCCTTCGCGCCGACGTCCATCTTGCTGATGCACGCGCGCTTGGCATTGAGCTTGATCTCGATGATGCGGATCAGGTTGTCGGTTGGCTCGGGCAGCGGGCCGAAGCGGTCGATCAGCTCGGCGGCGAACGCTTCGACGTCCTGCTGCTGATCGAGGTCATTGAGCCGGCGGTACAGGCCCATCCGCAGGTCGAGATCGGGGACATACTCCTCCGGGATCAGGATCGGCGCGTCGACGGTGATCTGCGGCGAGAAGTCGCGCGGGCGCTTGGCGAGGCCGCCCGCCTTGGTCTCCAGGATCGCCTCCTCCAGCATCGCCTGGTACAGCTCGTAGCCGACCTCCTTAATGTGGCCGGACTGCTCGTCGCCCAGCAGGTTGCCCGCGCCGCGGATGTCGAGATCGTGGCTGGCGAGCTGGAAGCCGGCGCCGAGCGAATCGAGATCGGAGAGCACCTTCAGCCGCTTCTCGGCGGTATCGGTCATCTGCCGCTCGGGCGGGGTGACCATATAGGCGTAGGCGCGGGTCTTCGAACGCCCGACCCGACCGCGGAGCTGGTAGAGCTGCGCTAGGCCGAAGCGATCGGCGCGATGGACGATCATCGTGTTGGCCGACGGGATGTCGAGCCCGCTCTCGACGATCGTGGTGGAGACCAGCACTTCGAACTTGCGGTCGTAGAAGGCGCTCATCCGCTCCTCGACCTCGGTCGGGCTCATCTGGCCGTGCGCGACGACGTAGCGGACCTCCGGCACCGCCTCGCGCAGGAACTGCTCGATGTCGGGCAGATCGGCGATGCGCGGCGTGACGACGAAGCTCTGGCCGCCGCGATAATGCTCGCGCAGCAGCGCCTCGCGCAGCACCACCGGATCCCACGGCATCACATAGGTCCGCACCGCCAGCCGGTCGACCGGCGGGGTCTGGATCACCGACAGCTCGCGGATGCCGCTCATCGCCATCTGCAGGGTGCGCGGGATCGGCGTGGCGGTCAGCGTCAGGACGTGAACATCGGCGCGCAAGGCCTTGAGCCGCTCCTTGTGGGTGACGCCGAACCGCTGCTCCTCGTCGACGACGACGAGGCCCAGCCGCTTGAAATCGACCGACTTGGCCAGGATCGCGTGCGTGCCGACCACCACGTCGACGGTGCCGTCCTTCAGCCGGGCGCGCGTGTCGGTCGCCTCCCTGGGCGTCACCAGGCGCGACAATCGCCCGATCTCGATCGGGAAGCCCTCGAACCGGGCCTTGAAGTTGTTGAAATGCTGGCGCGCCAGCAGCGTCGTCGGGCAGACCACCGCGACCTGCTTGCCCGCCATGGCGGCGATGAAGGCGGCGCGCAGCGCGATCTCGGTCTTGCCGAAGCCGACATCGCCGACCACCAGCCGATCCATCGGCTTGCCCGCGCCGAGATCGCCGATGACGTCGCCGATCGCGCGGTCCTGGTCGTCGGTCTCCTCATACGGAAAGCGGTCGACGAACGCCGGATAGCCGCTGGCGTCCGGCTCCAGCACGTCGCCCGCGTGCAGCGCGCGCTCGGCGGCGGTGGCGATCAGCTCGCCCGCGATCTCGCGGATGCGCTCCTTCATCCGGCTCTTGCGCCGTTGCCACGCCTCGCCGCCCAGCCGATCGAGCGCCGCGCCCTCCTCGCCCGAACCGTAGCGGGAGAGCACCTCCAGGTTCTCGACCGGCACGTAGAGCTTGTCGCCGCCGGCATAGGAGAGCGCGACGCAGTCGTGCGGCGAGCGGCCGACCGGGATCGAGGTCAGCCCCTCGTAGCGACCGATGCCATGATCGCTGTGAACGACGAGGTCGCCGGGCGACAGCGTCGCCAGCTCGGCGAGGAAGGCGTCGGCCGATTTGCGCCGCTTGCGCCGTCGAATGAGCCGGTCGCCGAGCATGTCCTGCTCGGTGAGCACGGCGACGTCGGGCGCGGTGAAGCCGTGGTCGAGGCCAAGCACGACCAGCGCCGTGCCGCCCGCGCCGAGCGCCTCCTGCCAGGTATCGACCAGCCGCGCGCCGGTGAGGCCGTGGTCCTTGAGCAATCCCGCGAGCCGCTCGCGCGCGCCGGTCGAGTAGCTGGCGAGCACCGGTCGGCGGCCGTTGTTGCGGAGCGTGCCGAGGTGATCGACGACCGCTTCGTAGATGTTCGCGCCGCTGCCGCGCTCGGGCGCGAAATCGCGCGGGCCGTCAACGCCGAAGTCGAGCACGGTCGCGCTTCCCGGCTCGTGGAATGGCGTCACCAGATGGCTGACCGCGGCGGCGTTCGCTTCGGCCCATTCGGCCGGATCGAGGTAAAGTGATTTGGCCGGCAGCGCGCGATAGCTGCCCGCCTCGGCCGCTTCGGCGCGCTTGCGGTTCTCGTAATAGTCGGCGACCGCGTCGAAGCGCTGCTCGGCCGCCTGCGCGACCCCCGCGTCGCGCACCACCATGGCGTCGCCGAGATGATCGACCAGCGTCGCCAGCTTGTCCTCGAACAGCGGCAGCCAGTGCTCCATGCCCGCCAGCCGCCGCCCGTCGCTGATCGCCTGGTAAAGCGGATCGCCCGTCGCCGTCGCGCCGAAGCGCTCGCGGTAGCGGCTGCGGAAGCGCTTGACCGACTCCTCGTCGAGCAGCGCCTCCGACGCGGGCAGCAGCGTGAAGCGGTCGAGCCGACCGATCGTGCGCTGGTCGGCGGGATCGAAGGCGCGCACCGTCTCGATCTCGTCGCCGAAGAAGTCGAGCCGCAGGGCCTGTTCCTCGCCCGAGGGGAACAGGTCGACGATGCTCCCGCGCACGGCATATTCGCCCTGGTCGTGCACCGTATCGGTGCGGACATAGCCATTGGCCTGGAGCAGCACGGCGAGCCGGTCGCGGTCGATCCGCTCGCCGGGCGCGAGTGTCGCGACGAGCTGACGGATGCGGAACGGGGTGAGCACGCGCTGGGTGGCGGCGTTGGCGGTGGTGAGCACCAGCTGCGGGCGCTCGCGCCTCCCCTGCAGCCGGTGCAGCGCCGCGATGCGCTCGGCCATGATCCGCAGCGACGGCGAGGCGCGGTCATAGGGCAGGCAGTCCCAGGCCGGGACGGTGATGATCTCCAGCTCCGGCGCGAAGAACGGCGCGGTGGCGGCGACCGCTCGCATCGCGGCATCGTCGGGCGCGACGTACACGGCGCGCGTCCGCGCGGCGCGCGCGAGGTCGGCGAGCAGGGACGGGAGGAATCCGCCGGGGACGCCCGCAAGGGTGAGCGGCTGCGCGGCGGAAAGGATGGTCTGAAGGGGGGGCATTCGTTTCCTATCTCCCTCTCCCCTTCAGGGGAGAGGGTCGGGAGAGGGGCTGGCCGGGCGCATCGCTCAGCCCCTCTCCCGCCTTCGCTTCGCTCGGCACCCTCTCCTCTGAAGGGGAGAGGGAAATCAGCCGGGCAACGGCACGTAGCCCAGCCGCCGCATCGCCCGCATCATCTCGCCGTCCCACGCCGCCGGGCAGGGCTGCGCGCCGATCGCCCAGGCCATGATGTCGACATCCTGCTCTTCCAGGAGCGCCTCGAACCAGTCCCGCTCAGGTTCGGACCAGCCGGCCGCGTGCGCGTCGAAGAATCCGCCGATCAGCAGGTCTGCCTCGCGCGTGCCGCGATGCCAGGCGCGGAAGCGCAGGCGCTTGAGACGGGTGGCGTGATCCATGGCATCCTTGGCGAAGACGCCCTTGCGGGCTGGGGTCCAATGTCAAACGGCCGGCCGTCGCTGGCGGCGACGGTCGGCAAGGCTATATCGCGCAGATAGTCATGCGCCCCGACATCCTCAATCCGCTGTTTGCCGAAGTGACCGCACTCAAGGGCGTCGGCGCGGCGCTGGCCAAGCCGCTGGACCGGCTGGGGCTAGGCCGCGTGGTCGACGTCGCGTTTCACCTCCCGAGCGGCTGGATCGATCGGGTCGTGCGCGACGAGCTGATGCAGGTGGACGTCGGCCGGGTGGTGGCGATCACGGTCACGCCCATCGAGTACCGAACCAGCCGGAGCCCGCGCGGCCCGTCACGGGTGCTCGCGACCGACGCCCACGGTAATCATGTCAGCCTCACCTATTTCGGCGGGTCGGGCTACATGAAGAAGCTGCTGCCGCTGAACGAGCCGCGGCGCGTGTCCGGCCGGCTGGAGCAATACGGGCAGGAGCTCCAGATCATCCATCCCGAGCTGACCGAGCCGGACGAGGAGCTGCGCGAGCGCGAGGCCGTGTATCCGCTCTCGGAGGGGCTGACCTCGCGCCGGATGGGAAGCCTCGCCGAGCAGGCGGTGGCGCGCGCGCCCGACCTGCCCGAATGGATCGAACCGGGGCTGAAGGCGCGGCGCGGCTGGCCCGACTGGCGCGAGGCGCTGGCGCGCGTCCACGCCGACCCGGCGGACGCGCTCGCCCGGGCGCGGCTCGGTTACGACGAGCTGTTCGCCAACCAGCTGGCGATGGCGCTGGTCCGCCAGTCGACACGCGTGCGCAAGGGCCGGGCGCTGGTCGGGGACGGGCGGCTGCGCGACCGTCTTCAGCTGCCTTACGCGCTCACCGGCGCGCAGGCCCGGACGGTGCGCGAGATCGAGGGCGACCTGGCGCAGGCCGCGCCGATGCTGCGGCTGCTGCAGGGCGATGTCGGCTCGGGCAAGACGCTGGTCGCCGCGCTGGCGCTGCTGATCGCGGTCGAGGCGGGCGGGCAGGGGGCGTTGCTC
>NZ_CAXUEK010000045.1:0-23004 GCF_964250165.1 uncultured Sphingomonas sp.
GCATCGGCGCCTCGTCGCGCTCGCCCTCGCCGATCACGACGGTGCCGTCGAACTCAAGCTCGTTGAACGCCCCGCGCATCGCCTCCACCGCCGCCGCGTCCGCCGCCTTCTCGTCGCCGCGACCGACCAGCGCGTGCGCCGCCATCGCGGCGGCCTCCGTCACCCGCACCATCTCCAGCACGAGCACGCGATCAAGGGTCTGGCTGGCGACGGTGGTCATGAACAACGGTCCTCTGTGGTGGCGAGCGGCCGATACCCGGCACCGTCACCGCCGTCGAGGGCGCGCCTCATGGCGGCGCATCGGCGCCTGCTTCGCCGATGCTGTTCCACCTACGCCGGCCGGGGGATCGCTCAAGCCTCCGCCATCTCCTGCTTCAAACTCGCCATGTCGATGACGTAGCGGAAGCGCACATTCTCGTTCTTCACGCGTGTGAAGGCCGCGTTGACCTCCTGGATCGGGATCACCTCCACGTCGGGCGCGATGCCGTGCTCGGCGCAGAAGTCGAGCACCTCCTGCGTCTCCTTGATCGAGCCGATCAGCGAGCCCGCCAGCGTGCGGCGATGCATGATGAGCTCCTGGTTGTTGTAGCCGGGCAGCTCGGTCAGCGCGCCGACCGCGCAGAAGGTCGCGTTGCGCTTCAGCAGGGTAATGAACGGGTCGACCTTGTGCTTCTCGGGCACGGTCGAGAGGATGAAGTCGAACGACAGCTCCAGGTCCTTATAGGCCTGCTTGTCGCCCTCGATCACCACCCTGCTCGCGCCGAGCGCCTTGGCCGGCGCCACCTTGTCCTCGTCGGTGGTGAACACCGTGACCCGCGCGCCGAGCGCGACGGCGAGCTTGACCGCCATGTGGCCGAGGCCGCCGAGCCCGACGATCCCCACCGCGTCGCCCGCCTTCACGCCCCAATGCCTCATCGGCGAGAAGGTGGTGACGCCCGCGCACAGGATCGGCGCCGCCGCCTCGGCAGGAATGGCGGCCGGCACCTTGAGGACGAAATCCTCCTTGACGACGACCGTGTTGGAATAGCCGCCATAGGTGTTGTCGGCGCCGTAGGTGTTGACGCCGTCGTCGGTCTGCGACGCCGCCTTCATCGGTCCGTTATAGGTGGCGAGCCAGCTGTTGTGCCCCTCGCAATGATGCTCGTCGCCCGCGCGGCACGGCTCGCACTGGCGGCAGCTGTCGATCATGCAGCCGACGCCGACCAGATCGCCGACCGCGTGCCGCGTCACCCGCTCGCCGGTAGCCACGACATGACCGACGATCTCGTGGCCGGGCATGCAGGGATAGACGGTGTTGCCCCAGTCGTTCTCGACCTGGTGGATGTCCGAATGGCAGACCCCGCAATAGAGGATGTCGATCCGCACCTCGTCCGCCGCGGGCTCGGCGCGCTCGAACGCCAGCGGCTTCAGCTTGGTGAACGAGTGGTTGGCGGCATAGCCCAAGGCCTTGATCGTCATGGCGAACCTTCTCTTTCCAGGGTTCGCGCCCAAGCGGGCGAGAGGCGGGCAAAGTTCCCGCGCATCTCGTCAGCCGCGAGTCTACCCCCGTCGTCGTCCCCGCGCAGGCGGGGACCCATAAGCCGGCCGATGCGATCCTTTCCCGCGCACAGCCCGAATGGGTCCCCGCCTCCGCGGGGATGACGAGCTGGTCTGGAACGCTAATCCCGCAGCAGCTCGTTGATGCTGGTCTTGCTGCGGGTCTGCGCGTCCACGCGCTTGACGATCACCGCGCAGTAGAGCGCCGGCTCGCCGCCGGTCGCGCCCGGCACCACGACGGCATAGGGGGGGACCTCGCCGCGGAACACCTCGCCCGTCGCGCGGTCGATGATCCTGGTCGACTGGCCGAGATAGACGCCCATCGACAAGACGGCGCCCTCACCGACCCGTACGCCCTCCGCCACCTCGCTGCGTGCGCCGATGAACGCGCCGTCGCCGACGATCACCGGGTCCGCCTGCAGCGGCTCCAGCACGCCGCCGATCCCCGCGCCGCCGGAGATGTGGACGTTGCGCCCGATCTGCGCGCAGCTGCCCACCGTCGCCCAGGTGTCCACCATCGTCCCCTCGCCGACATGGGCGCCGATGTTGACGAAGCTGGGCATGAGGATCGCGTTCGGGGCGATATATGCGCCCAGGCGGACGATCGCGCCGGGAACGGCGCGGAAGCCGGCGCGGCGGAAGTCGGCTTCGCCCCAGCCGGAGAACTTCGACGGCACCTTGTCCCACCACTGGCCGCCGCCCGGACCATGATCGATCAGCTGGTTGTCGTTGAGCCGGAACGAGAGCAGCACCGCCTTCTTCAGCCACTGGTTGACGCGCCAGCCGCCCGCGCCGTCCGGCTCGGCTACCCGCGCCTCGCCCGCGTCGAGCAGCGCCAGCGCGCGGGCGACCGCCGATCGCACCTCGCCGCCGGTGTCGAACCCCAGCTCGGCGCGCCGCTCCCAGGCGGCGTCGATGGTGTCGGCCAGGTCGGTCATGCGTCCTCCAGGATACGCTCCAGCCACGGCGCGAGCGCGGCCACGGTGAAGTCGATGAAGCTGCGGTCGGCGTCGTCGGGGGCCTGCTCCGAGCCGTTGTCCACCCAGACGGTGGTCATGCCCAGCGCCTTGGCCGGGCGCAGGTTCCGCGCCATGTCGTCGGCGAACAGGGTGCGCGCCGGGTCGAGTTCCCAGCGATCGCACAGTCCCTGATAGGCAGACGCCGCCGGCTTGGGCGCGAGCGCCATGGCGTGGATGTCGTGCACCCCCTCGAAGCTGTCGCGCAGCCCGAGCCGCTCCAGCACCCGCAGCGCATAGGGCGCGTCGCCGTTGGTGAAGACCAGCTTGCGCCCCGGCAGCCGCGCGATCGCCGCGACCAGCGGCGCGTCGTGCGCGAGCACGTCCATCTCGATGGCGTGGACGTCCGCCAGGAAGGCCTGCGGATCGACCCCATGCTCGGCCATCAACCCCGCCAGCGTCGTGCCGTGCGCGTGGAACCAGCGCTTCTGCAGCACTCGCGCCGAGTCGGACGGCAGGTCGAGCAGTCGGGCGATGAAGGCGGTCATCCGCGCATCGATCCGCGCGAACAGGTCGGCGCTGGCCGGGTACAGCGTGTTGTCGAGGTCGAAGACCCATGAATGGACATGGTTAAGGGCGCCGATCATCGCCATTTCCTGTACGGAGGCGGGACAGGCGGGGCAACGAGTCGAAATCAACCGGTTCACGGCAACCCGAGCCGGGGTTAGGGAGTGTTTACAGGAAGTTAACAGGGGCTTGGTTAACATGGCGGGCAAGGCATGGTTACTGCGGTCGGCCACGTTCGCGGCGACCGCGCTGCTGACCGCCTGCGGCGGCGGCGGCGGGGTCAACAGCACGCCCACGCCGCCGATCGCTTCGGTGCCCACGCCGACCCCGACGCCGGTCCCGACGCCGACCCCCACGCCCGCCACCACGATCACCGCCGCGCCGGGCTATGACACTCCCGAATACCGCGCCACGGTCGGCGCGGTCTCGATGGATGCCCTCGCCGCCTATAATGCCGGGGCGACCGGCCGCGGCGTCGGCCTCGCCATCATCGACACCGGCATCGACCTGCAATCGGCCGAGTTCGACAACCGCATCTCGGCGGCCTCCGCCGCGGTCGGCGGCGAGCCGTCGGTCGACGACGAGTCCGGTCACGGCACCGCCGTCGCCTTCACCGCCGCGGGCCGGCGCAACGGCTCCTACACCCATGGCGTCGCGTTCGAGGCGACGGTGATCGCGTTGCGCGCCGACCGCGCCGGCAGCTGCGCGGCGTCGACGGGCGACGATTCCGGGTGCAAGTTCTCGACCGACGCGATCGCCGCCGGCGTCGACGCGGCGCGGACGGCGGGCGCCCGCGTCATCAACATGAGCCTGGGCGGCTCGGCCATGCCCGCCAACCTGCGCGCCGCGATCGGCCGCGCGACGGCGGCCGGGATCGTGGTCGTGATCGCGGCCGGCAACGACGGCGTGGATAATCCCGACAGCTTCACGGCCGTCGCCGGCACCAGCGACGCGCACGCCTCCGTCATCATCGCCGGGTCGGTCGGCGCGGGCGGCACGATCTCCAGCTTCAGCGACAAGGCCGGGTCGAGCGCCGCCTATTATCTCACCGCGGTCGGCGAGAGCGTGCGCGCGCCGGACGCCAACAACACGCCCTATCTCTGGTCCGGCACGTCCTTCGCGACGCCGCAGATCTCCGGCGCGGTGGCCCTGCTCGCCCAGGCCTTCCCTAACCTGACCGGCGCGCAGATCGTCGACCTGCTGCTCACCACCGCGCGCGACGCCGGCGCACCGGGCGTCGACGCCGTCTACGGCCGCGGCATCCTGGATCTCACCCGCGCGTTCCAGCCGGTCGGCAGCACCTCGATCGCCGGTCAGCCGGGCACGCCCGTGACCACCACCGGCGTCAACGGCCAGGCCTCCGCGCCGATGGGCGATGCGAGCGCCTTCGGGGTCGGCGCGGTGATCCTCGACGGCTACAACCGCGCCTTCGCGATCGATCTCGCGCGCACCATCGCCCGCCACGCGCCGTCGCGCACGCTAACCGCCTCGCTGCAGACCGGGAATCGGCAGGTATCGCTCGCGAGCGGCGGCACTGCCGTGGCGATGACGCTCGCGCCCGTGCGCGGCGGCGGCGTCGCGCTCGATCCCACCCGCCTGACCGGCGGCGACGCGCAGGGCGCCCGCGCCATCGCCGCCACCGTCACGCAGCGGCTGGGCAGCCATGCCAGCTTCGGCTTCGCGGCGCGGGGCGGCGCCGAGGGGCTGGTCGCACAGATGACCGGCCGTGCCGATCCCGCCTTCCTGGTCGCGGACGCGAACGGGCTGGGCTTCGACAGCACGCCGCGCGCGGCCGGGGCGGTCGGCCGGCGGTTCGGGCCATGGGGGCTGACCGCGGCGGCGGAGAGCGGCGACGCGCTCTCGCCCGCCGATCGCGCGCTGCCCAGCGCCGCGCGGTGGCAGCGCTCGCCCTACACGCTCGCCTCGCTGACGCTGGACCGCCGCGCCGGCCCGCTCGCCGCGACGCTGGCCGCCGCCCGGCTGATGGAGAGCGCCACGGTGCTCGGCGCGCGGCTCGGCCCGGCGCTGGGCAGTCCGAACGCGAACAGCTGGTTCCTGTCGGCCGCCGCCCGGCTCGACGCGGGCGGAGGCTGGACGCTGGGCGGCTCGGTGCGCCGTGGCTGGAGCGCGGCGGACGTCCACGGCTTCGCCGGCGGCGGGCGCCTCACCACCACCGCCTATGCCGCGGACATCGGCAAGGACGGCGTGTTCGGCCACGACAGCTTCGGCCTGCGCGTCGCCCAGCCGCTGCGCGTCGCGAGCGGCGGCATCGATCTGACGCTGCCGACCGCGTGGGACTATGCCAGCCAGAGCGTCAGCACCTGGACCACCCAGCGCCTCGGCCTCGCGCCCACCGGCCGCGAGCTGGACATGGAAGCGCGCTACGCCCGCCCCTTCGCCGGCGGCGCGCTCCAGGCCAATCTGTTCTGGCGGCGCAATCCCGGCAACTGGGCGACGCTCCCCGCCGACCGCGGCGCCGCGCTGCGCTGGTCGCTGGGGCTCTGATTGCGCCGCGCACCGGCCGCGCCCATGTAGTGGGGATGATCCGTTATTCGCTCCTCGATCTCGTGCCGGTGGTGGAAGGCGGCAGCGTCGCCCAGGCGTTCCGCAACGCCGCCGATCTCGCCGTCCATGCCGAGGCGCATGGCTTCCACCGCTACTGGACGGCCGAGCATCACGGGATGCGCGGCATCGCCAGCGCCGCGACCGCCGTCGTCCTCGCCCATGTCGCCGCCGCGACCAGCACCATCCGGATCGGCGCGGGCGGGATCATGCTGCCGAACCACGCGCCGCTGGTCATCGCCGAGCAGTTCGGCACGCTGGACGCGCTGTTTCCCGGCCGGATCGATCTCGGCCTCGGCCGCGCGCCTGGCTCCGACCAGCGCGTCGCGCACGCGCTGCGCCGGACTTTAGCGAGCGATGCCGGCGAGTTCCCGCGCGACGTCGTCGAGCTGCAGAGCTATTTCGCGGATGACGGCCGCACCGGCATCGTCGCGACGCCGGGCGCGGGCGCGCGGCCCGAGCTGTGGATCCTGGGCTCCAGCCTGTTCGGCGCGCAACTCGCCGCGATGTTGGGCCTGCGCTTCGCCTTCGCCTCGCATTTCGCGCCGGACGCGCTCGACCAGGCGATGGCGATCTACCGCCGCGACTTCCGGCCCTCGGCCGATCTCGCGCAGCCCTATGCGATGGCCGCATTCAATGTCTTCGCCGCGGATACCGATGTCGAGGCCGAGCTGCTTGCTTCCTCGCAGCAGCAGGCGTTCGTGGCACTGCGCACCGGCAACCCGCGCCAGCTGCCGCCGCCCGTGCCCGGCTACCGCGCCGGCCTGCCGCCGCAGCACGCCGCGATCCTCGACCATGTCCTGCAATGCTCGGCGGTCGGCGGGCGAGAGCGGATCGCCGACGGCATCGCCGCTTTCGTCCGCCGCACCGGCGTCGACGAGATCATGCTGACCAGTTCGATCTACGATCACGCGGCGCGCAAACGCTCGATCGCGATCGCGGCGGCGGCGATGGAGGAGCTGACGGTCCCCGCCTGACGGGAGCCGGATGACAGCGCGAGGAGCCGGCACATTCTCTGCCGTTGTCCCAATGCACGCTTCCGTCGTTCCCGCGCACGCTCCCGTCATTCCCGCGCAGGCGGGAATCCATAGTCGCGGTCCTTCGACTGTCGAAAGTCAGCCCGTATGGATCCCCGCCTACCGCCATCGCCGGCAGCCATCGAGTGCCAGACCGGCTATCACCGCGCCACCCAAGGCGAAGGCGGAAATGATCCTGCCGCCATGGCCGAACCGATCAAAGGCCGATGTGGGCATCATCGAGACGAATTGGGGCGACCGTTCGATCAAGACAATCAGTCGGCCGCCGGCAACCGCAGCCGCACCAGCAGGCCGCCCAGGTCCTCGCTCTCCTCCAGCGTGACCGCGCCATCATAGATCTCCGCCACGTCGCGCACGATCGCGAGGCCCAGCCCGGTGCCCGGCTTGCCCGTGTCGAGCCGCACGCCGCGATCGAAGATGCGGACCCGATCCGCCTCCGGGATGCCGGCGCCGTCGTCTTCCACCAGCAGCTCGACGAACTCGCCCGCGCGCGCGACCGTCACGAACACGCTGCCGCCGCCATATTTCGCCGCGTTCTCGACCAGATTGCCGAGCATCTCGTCCAGGTCCTGCCGCTCGACATGCACCTGCAGGTCCTTGGGCCCGGACGCGTCGATGCGGATGTGCCGGTAAAGCCGCGCCACCGCGCGCTCGACCGACTCCAGGCTCGGCCACACCTCCGCCCGGCTGTGCGCGGAGCCGCGCCGGCCCACCGCGCGGGCGCGGGCGAGGTGGTGATCCACCTGGCGCCGCATCGTCCGCGCTTCCCGACAGACGGTGTCGGCGAGATCGTCGGCCTCGGCGGTGGCGGCGTTCATGATGACGGTGAGCGGCGTCTTGAGCGCATGCGCCAAGTTGCCGGCATGGGTGCGCGCCTCCTCCGCCTGGCGCTCATTGTGCGCGATCAGCGCGTTCAGCTCCTCGACCATCGGCTGCACCTCGATCGGCATCGCGGTGCTGACGCGATTGGTGCGCCCGGCGCGCATCCGCGCGATCTCCTCGCGCACGCGCCGCAACGGGCGCAGCCCATAGACGGTCTGCAACGCCGCGAGCACGAGCAGCCCCAGCGCGAGCAGCGCGAACGAGCGCACGAGCGTCCGCCGCAGCGCCGAGATCTGCGCGTTCAGCCCGTCGCGACTCTCGGCGACCTGGAAACGCCAGCGGGTCGGCGCGCCCGGCAGCACGACATCGCGCTCGACGAGGCGCAGCGGCTCGTCGCCGAACTGGCGGGTGTCGTAGACATGGATGCCGCGATCGCGGTGCGGGTCGCCATAGGCAAGCCGGCGATCCCACAGCGATCGTGACGGGAAGGGATCACGGCCCGAGGCGGATACCTGCCAGTACAGCCCGGAATAGGGCTCCAGGAACCGCTGGTCGGCAGCCTCGCGGGTGAACACCACCTCGCCGTCCGGGCCGATCTCGGCGGAGACGATCAGCGCGGTCAGCACATATTCCAGCTGGTCGTCGAAGTTGCGCGTGATCGCCGTCGACAGCACCCTATCGAGCGCGAAGCCGCCGCCCGCCAGCAGCAGCGTGATCCACACCGCCGCGATCAGGATCATTCGCCGCGCCAGGCTGCCGGTAGCGCGGGTCGGGCCAGCCTCCTCCGCCATCACCCGTTACCCCGGCGGCGGAAGGTCACGCGTCCGGGTCCTCCAGGCTGTAGCCCAGCCCGCGGATGGTGGTGATCACGTCCTGCCCCAGCTTCTTCCTGATCCGCGTCACGAACACCTCGATGGTATTGGAGTCGCGGTCGAAATCCTGGTCGTAGATATGCTCGATCAGCTCGGTGCGGCTGACCACCTTGCCCTTGTGGTGGAGCAGGTAGGAGAGCAGCTTATACTCCTGCGCGGTCAGCTTCACCGCCTCGCCCGCCCGCGTCACCTTGCCCGAGCGCGTGTCGAGCCGGATGTCGCCGGCGGTCAGCTCGCTCGAGGCGTTGCCGGACGCGCGGCGGATCAGCGCGCGCAGGCGGGCGATCAGCTCCTCGGTCTGGAAGGGCTTGGCGACATAATCGTCGGCGCCGGCGTCCAGCCCCGCGACCTTGTCCGACCAGCTGTCGCGCGCGGTCAGCACCAGCACGGGCATGGTCTTGCCCTCCTTGCGCCAGCGGTCGAGCACGGTCAGGCCGTCGACTTCCGGCAGGCCCAGGTCGAGCACCACCGCGTCGTAGCTCTCGGAGGAGCCGAGATAATGCCCCTCCTCGCCGTCGGTGGCGAGGTCGATGGCATAGCCCGCGCCCTCCAGCGTGTTCTTCAGCTGCTGGCCGAGGTTCGGCTCGTCCTCCACGATCAAAACGCGCATCGGCTTCTCCTGGGGCTGGTGTTGGGAGCTATCGCGGCGCGCGGCGGGCGGCGCAAGGGCGGTGGCGCTCAGCCGCGCGTCCGGCCCAGCACCTGGCCCGAATGGCCGTCCACCGCCACCCAGATGACGGTGCCGTTGCGCAGGAACTTGAGCGTGTAGACGCCGCTGCCGCCATCGAAGTCGAAGCCGATATACTCCGCCCCGCGCATCGTCGGCACCACCCGGCTCTCGATCTCGCGCAGGGGCAGCAGCCGCCCGTCGCGGCGCTGCTCGAATGCACGCCACTGGTCGTCGCGATGCTGGTCGGCCGGCGCGGGCGCGGCGAGGATCAGCAGGAGGGCTAAGGGGGCGAACACCGGGCGGCGGGTAGGGCCGGCGCGTTGAACGGGTTGTGAATAGGCCGTCATGCCGGCTTCATCGACCAGCGGCCCGTCGCGCAGGTCGCGTCGTTGAACATAGCAATTGCGCGGACCTGCACGCGCAGAGCCTTCACGTCGATCAGCGCCGTTGTGCGGTCTCCGCATCGTATCGGAGATCCCGCTCAGTGGCGGGAAATCTCCACGATGCGCCGTGCGGCGGCCAGCTCGAGGATGCGGCCGATGACGGTATCGTAGAGCCCGGACGGAATGAAACCGTCGGCGAAGCGATCCTTGCTCCCCGGCACGGGCCGAATGTCATAGCCGGGCCAGGCGAACTTGTTCACCTCCATCTAGCACGATCCAGGAGCGATCGTCGTCCAAGCCGAGCGCCTGTTTCGCGCGGGGCGGCAGCTCGATGGCTTCCTCGCCCTTCGCTGGCGGGGTGTGCGTGATCGGTGCGACCATTACGCGCGGGGCACCACCCTTGGGGCTTTGCACCGCCAGCACGTTTGCGCTTGGGCGGACCTTGCGGCCTTCGTCCTGTACTTTGCGATGCTCGTGCCGCCACGGATAGGCATAGGGGATTACAGGCCCGGTTCCGGGGTGGGAAGCGACATCTCAGGTGCGAAGCCGAGGGGCTTAATCCATCATCATCGCAGTGAGATGGTCGTGGCGAGATCCATCCGTGATGCCACCAGCGCCTTCAACGTCGCGCCGTCCAGCTCCTCGACCGCCAGGGCGGTAGGGGCCGTCGCCTTGAGGCGCTGATATTCGTCAACGCTGCTATAAGCCCTTTCGCTGGTTCGGACCCTCGGCATGTTCGGCCGAAAGACTGTCTGGGTATCATGGTATCAGAACCGCTTCATCTGGCTCGCTTCACTGATGTCGAGAACATTCAGTGGGAAGCCACAGGCGATCCGTTGTCAGGTAGCCCCACCCTGATGTGAAGATGCCTACGGACCAGCACCGTGCCGGGTCAGTGATGCGAAATTAAAAGTTTTGCATCATAACCAGGGTGTGCAGGCCACATCAGTCATCGACCGACAAATGCATATCCCATGCTACACCACATCGAGCGAGCGTCATCATATCGTCTGGCATAAGCCAGACGCCGCACTGCCCGTCCGCAGGAACATACATCCCTCCGTAGACGCCCACATCATCTGGGCGCACCTCGGAATGCAGCCGAGCGAAGTTGTCTTCACGATCGCGGAGATACGACATTAGCAGCGCAAGAGCGTCCTCGTGCTGCTTTCCGTCACTGAGCCGGCCTGGGTGAACATCCAAGTGCCACCCGTTGGAGCGGCTCGGCCTACCGCCCTTGCCGACATCGCCTTTCCGGCGAACTAAAGTGGGCTCCAGCTGAAGGATGCTGGTCACCATCGTCGGGTCAACGTCAAAACCCATGACTATCAAAGCGAGCATGTCACCGTTCCATCGGCGGCAGCTTGGTTCCGCACCATGGGCAGAAACCAATCTCGATGGCGCTGCTCCCTCCATCGTGGACCATCAACCCATAGCCGCCGTTCATCTCGGCGATGAAGGCATCCGGACAGTCTGTGCGATCGGCATGTATCGCACAGGTCCGGTTTAGGTCTTCCGATATTCGGTCGCAGCATAGCGGCTTTGTCATGATTCAATGTGCCTCATCCACTACCGCCAGGGCAACGACTGCTATTACCGTCAGCCGCAAGCTACGACTCTCAGACACGGCATGATGCAAAACTCACAGGTTTTGCATCACCCGGAATGTGGCCGACCCGGGGCAATTCCATGATGCATATAGCCGATGCGCTATCCAAGCATGATTATGGCGATGGGCGTGTCTCATCCAACGGCCAGGGCGTGCCGACCTCACCTCACCAGCAGGCCAACGCCCAATGACGCCCGGTGCACTATGGCGGCTCTGTTCGACATGCGTCGGGCGACGACAGCGCGGCTGAAAAAGTCTGATCGCGCCGCGGCGCCCGGCCTCGCTTCGGCGTCGCCGAAGCGATACGGCGCGCGCCATGCCCGCTCCCATCCTCGCCTATGAAGATCTCGGCATCATCCAGGGTTCCGGGTGGCTGTTCCGCCATCTCGACCTGCACCTGATGCCGCGCGACCGGCTGGCGCTGATCGGCCGCAACGGCGCGGGCAAGTCGACGCTGCTCCGCCTGATCGCCGACCGCGTCGAGGCCGACGAGGGCCGGCGCACGATCGTGCCGGGCACGCGCGTCGTCATGCTGGAGCAGGAGCCGAGCCTCGCCGGCCACGCCACGCTCTTCGATTACGTTCTTGCCGATCCCGAAGCGCCGGCGCGGCACGAGGCCGATGCGATCGCTGGCCAGCTCGGCATCGACCTGGCGCGCGACGCGGCCACCGCGTCGGGCGGCGAGCGCCGCCGCGCCGCGATCGTCCGCGCGCTGGCGCAGGCGCCGGACGTGCTGCTGCTGGACGAGCCGACCAACCATCTCGACATCGTCGCGATCGAATGGCTGGAGAGCTGGCTGCAGCGCTTCACCGGCGCCTTCGTGGTGATCAGCCACGATCGCACCTTCCTCACCCGGCTCACCCGCCAGACGCTGTGGCTCGATCGCGGCGCGCTCCGCCGCGCGGAGGTGGGCTATGGCGGCTTCGAGGCGTGGACCGAGCAGGTCTATGCCGAAGAGGAGCGCAACGCCGAGCGGCTCGACGCCAAGCTCAAGCTGGAGGAGCATTGGCTCCAGCGCGGCGTCACCGGCCGGCGACGGCGCAACCAGGGCCGGCTCGCCAAGCTGAAGGACATGCGCGCCGAGCGGGCGGCGATGATGGGGCCGCAGGGCGCGGCCAACCTCGCCATCGCTACCGACGACGTACGGACCAAGACGGTGATCGACGCCAAGCACGTCGGCAAGGGGTTCGGCGAGCGCACCATCATCCGCGACCTGTCGCTGCGCGTCACCCGCGGCGATCGGATCGGCATCGTCGGCGCCAACGGCACGGGCAAGACGACGCTGCTCAGGCTGCTCACCGGCGAGCTCGCCCCCGACACGGGCGAGGTGAAGCTCGCCAAGACGCTCGACGGCGTCATCATCGATCAGCAGCGCAAGCTGATGGCGCCCGAGAAGACGGTGCGCGACGTGCTGGCGGACGGCGGCGACTGGATCGAGGTGCTCGGCGTCAGGAAGCACGTCCACGGCTATCTGAAGGAGTTCCTGTTCGAGCCCGGGCTGATCGACGCGCGCATCGGCACGCTGTCCGGCGGCGAGCGCTCGCGGCTCCTGCTGGCGCGCGAGTTCGCCCGCGCCAGCAATCTGCTGGTGCTCGACGAGCCGACCAACGATCTCGACCTGGAGACGCTCGACCTGCTCCAGGAGGTGATTGCCGACTACGACGGCACCGTCCTGATCGTCAGCCACGACCGCGACTTCCTGGACCGCACCGTGACCGTGACGCTCGGGCTCGACGGCTCCGGCAGGGTCGACATCGTCGCGGGCGGCTATGACGATTGGGAGCGCAAGCGCGCGCCGGCGCGCCCTTCGGCGGTCAGAAAGCCGCAGGAGCGCGCAGCTGCGCCGACGGCCGCTTCCGCGACGTCCCGCAAGCTGAGCTACAAGGACCAGCGCGACTACGACCTCCTCCCCACCCGCATCGACCAGATCGACCGCGGGATCGCGCGCGACGAGGCGGCGCTTGCCGACCCCGACCTCTACGCCCGCGACCCCGCCGCCTTCGCCCGGCTGAGCGCGGCGCTGGACGCCGCCCGCGCCGAGAAGGATGCCGCCGAACTGCGGTGGCTGGAGCTGGCCGAGCAGGTCGAGGCGCTCGGCTGACCTCGCCGCCGCTGCGTCGCCCGGGTCAGGCGTTGAGGCCGTAGTTCCGGATCAGGTCGTAGAGCGTCGGCCGGCTGACGCCGAGCAGTCGCGACGCGCCGGAGATGTTGCCTTCCGCGCGCGCCAGCGCCCGCGCGATCGCCCGCCGATCCGCTGCCTCGCGCACCGTCCGCAGCTCCAGCGGCTCGTGATCGCCGCCCGCCGGCAGGTCGAGATCGACGGCGGTGACGCGCTTGCCCTCCGCCATGATGACGGCGCGCTTGACGCGGTTCTCCAGCTCGCGGACGTTCCCCGGCCAGCGCCAGGCGTCCACCGCCGCGCGCGCATCGGGGGCGAGCCCCGCCACCTGCGGGTTCAGCGCCGGTGCGTAGCGGCCGACGAAATGCTGGGCGAGCAGCGCCGCGTCGCCGGTCCGATCCGCCAGCGTCGGAATGCGCACCACGATCTCGGCCAGGCGATAGTAGAGGTCTTCGCGGAACCGGCCGTTGGCGACCATCGCGTCCACGTCCTGGTGCGTCGCCGAGACGATGCGCGTGTCGACCGCGATCGGCCTGCGCCCGCCGACCCGCTCGATCACCCGTTCCTGCAGGAAGCGCAGCAGCTTGACCTGCAAGGCGGCGGGCACATCGCCGATCTCGTCCAGGAAAAGCGTGCCGCCCGCCGCCTGCTCGATCTTGCCCTCGACGGTGCGGATCGCGCCGGTGAACGCGCCGCGCTCATGTCCGAACAGCTCGCTTTCCAGCAGCGTCTCGGGAATCGCGGCGCAGTTGATCGCCACGAACGGCCCGCCGCGCCGCCGCGACGCCTGATGCGTTCCTCGCGCCAGCAGCTCCTTGCCCGTCCCGCTCGCGCCGAGCAGCATGACCGACACGTCGGCCGGCGCGACGCGCTCCAGCGTGCGCGTCACCGCCGTCATCTCGGGCGAAGCGTAGACCAGCCCGCCGAACCCGCCCGGCGCCGCGGCGGCGGCGAGCCGGCGGTTCTCCCCCTCCAGGGCATGGACGTGGAAGGCACGGGCGACGATCAGGCCCAGCTGGTCGATGTCGATCGGCTTGGCGTAGAAATCCCAGGCGCCGTCGGCGATCGCCTGCAACGCGCTGGCGCGCGCGCCATGGCCGGAGGCGACGATCACCTTGGTCTCCGGCCGCATCGCGAGGATCGCGGCGAGTGTCGCGAACCCCTCGGCGGTGCCGTCCGGATCGGGCGGCAGGCCGAGATCGAGCGTCACCACCGCCGGCCCATGCTCGCGCACCGCATCGAGCGCGCTCGCCCGATCGTCCGCGACCACGACTTCATAGCCTTCATATGCCCAGCGCAGCTGGCGCTGGAGCCCCAGATCGTCCTCGACGACGAGCAGCACCGGCTTGGTCATGCCGCCACCTCCAGCGCCGCTGCGGCAGGGAGCGTGATGCGGAAGCGTGTCCCCTCGCCCTCGCGGCTCTCCACCGCCAGCGTGCCGCCCATCGCCCCGACCAGTTGGCGCGCCTCGAACGCGCCGATGCCGAACCCGCCCGGCTTGGACGAGGCGAACGGGCGGAACAGCTGATCGCGGATGCACGCCGCCGACATGCCGGGGCCGCGATCGACCACGTCGACGGTCACGCGGCCGTCCGCGGCACGCACGCGGAGCGTCACCGGCACGGCCGCGGCGCTCGCCTCGATCGCGTTCTGGACAAGGTGACCCAGCGCCTGCTCCAGCCGCTGCGGGCGCGCCGTCGCCCAGCCCGACTCCGCCTCCACCATGATCGGGTGCTGGGCACGGCGGCCATGCGCGATGCGCTCGACGAGCGCGGCGCAATCGACGGGAGCGAGCGGCTCGGTGGTTCCCGTCTCGCGGCTGGACAGGCGGGCAAGCAAACTGGTCATGCGGTCGGCGGAGTCCTTCAGCGTCGCCACCATGTCCGCCCGGAACTCGGCGTTGGCGGCGTGACGTTCGGCGTTGCGGGCGACCAGCTGCTGCTGGCTGACCAGGTTCTTGATGTCATGCAGGATGAAGGCGAAGCGGCGGTTGAACTCGTCGAACCGGCGCGCCTCGGCCAGCGCGTCGGCGGCGCGCGCCTCGGCAAGGTAGCTCGCCACCTGGCGCCCGGCGATCCGCAGCAGGTCGAAATCCTCCCAGTCGAGCGCCCGGTCGACCAGCGGGCGCGCCAGCAGCACCGCGCCGGCGAGCGTGTCGCCATGGACCAGCGGCGCAAGCGCCCAGGCGTCAGCGCGCGCCAGCATCCAGCCGGGCACGACCGCGGCGTCCTCGGGCGCCCGCCCGGCGCGCACCGCGTCGAGCTCGACGATACGGCGGGTGAACCGCAGGCGCTCCGCGAGCGGCGGGTCGAGCGGCGCGGGCGCGGGCTCCCACCGCCACGCCTCGCCCGCCGCATCGGCGGTCAGCAGCAGGCCCGCGGGCGCATCGAGCAGCTTCGCGAGCGCCTCGACCACGCGCTCCTCCAGCGCCGCGCCATCGCCCGCGAGGGTATCGGTGAACCGCTGCCATTCGACGCGATAGTCGTAGCGGTGGCGGAACAGGTGCTTGGCGAGCTTCACCTTCGCCCAGGCGCCGAGCCAGGTGGTCGAGGCGAAGGTGGCGAGCGCCGTCGCCGCGCCGATCACCACGCCGGCCTGGAGTGCGCGCGCGTAATCGCCGCCGAGCGCACCGGCGAGCCGCGCCAGGCCGGAGACCGCCCCGAGATAGAGGACGAGCGCGATCGCGCCGAGCGCGCGCATGGTCGCGGCCCGCGACAGGGCGAGCGTCCAGTCGTCACGCCGGTGCGCGGTCACGGCCAGCAGCAGGCCGGCGGCGGCGACGGCGAGGCCGCGCGCGGCGACCAGCGCGGTACCCCAGCCCGTGTCGGCATAGGCGGCCGCGCTCAGCACCAGATCGGCGGCCCAGATCAGCGCCAGCGCCCGTGCCACCGGCCGGACACCGCTCCGGCCGGCCAGCGCGGCGGCATGGAGCTGGCGCACCAGCACCAGCGCGCCCGCCGCCGCCATCATCCCGAACACCAGCCGCGCGGTCGCCAGCGCCGCCGCGGCATCGCCATGCGTCACCGCCTCCGCCGCCGCCAGGCCCGCGCCGGTCACCATCACCAGTGCCACGACCGCATAGACGGCGGCCAGCGCCCATCCCGCCACCCGCGTGCGCCGCACCAGGGTGAAGGCGAAGCCGAGCCAGGCCAGGTTGCGCACCGCCTCCGCCAGCCGCGCGGCGAGATCGCGCGCGTCGATGCCCGCCACCGCCAGCGCCCACAGCGCCGTCGCGAGCAATGCGGCGACGAACGCGCCCCGCCCCGCCCGCCCGCGCCGCCACTCCGCCAGCGCCGTCGCCGCGAACAGCAGCGCGGCCAGGGCGTGTCCCCACAGGATGAGCGCCGCCGTCATCGCGCGCCCGTCACCTTGCCCCCTGGGGCCACAGCACGACGCGCAGCGTCTGCAGCAGGATCAGCAGATCGAGGAAGGGCGAGTAGTTCTTGGCGTAATAGAGGTCGTATTCCAGCTTGTGCCGCGCATCCTCGACCGACGCGCCATAGGGATAGTTGATCTGCGCCCAGCCGGTGATGCCCGGCTTCACCATGTGCCGCTCGGCATAGAAGGGCAGGTGCCGTTCCAGCTCGGCCACGAACTGCGGCCGCTCCGGGCGCGGGCCGACGAAGCTCATCTCGCCCTTCAGCACCGTCCAGGCCTGGGGCAGCTCGTCGATGCGGACCTTGCGGATGAAGCGGCCGATCCGCGTCACGCGCGGGTCGTCCTTCGCCGCCCACCGCGCCTGCCCCTCCGCCTCGGCGTCGATGCGCATCGAACGCAGCTTGAGGATGTCGAAGCCCTGATTGTAGAGCCCGACCCGGTGCTGGCGGTAGAAGGCCGGTCCCCGCGATTCGAGCCTGATCGCGATCGCGGTGAGCAGCACGACCGGCCAGGTCAGCGCGATCAGCAGGGTGCTCGCGACGATGTCGAACGCCCGCTTGGCGGCGCTCGACACGATCCGGCCCGAGGCGAAACCGTCGGAGAAGATCAGCCAGGACGGATTGAGCGTGGACAGGTCGACGCGCCCCGTCTCCCGCTCCAGGAAGCTGGAGAAGTCCGACACCTGCACGCCCGTCGTCTTGACACGCAGCAGGTCGGCGAGCGGCAGGGCGTTGCGCCGCTCCTCCAGCGCCAGCACCACCTCGTTCGCGTCCTGATCGATGACATAGGCCGCGAGATTGGGGATGGCGTCGCGCGGCACGGCGTCGCCCAGGGCGGGCGCCGCGTCCATCGCGACGAAGCCGGCGGCGACGAAGTTCACCCCAGGCTGTTCGGCCAGTTCGCGGATGCGCGCCGCGCGGCTGCCCGCGCCCAGCACGACGATGCGTCGCTTGAACCGCTCGCCGCCCAGCAGTTGCCCGAGCAACGCGCGCACGCCGACCAGCAGCGCACAGGCGAACAGCATCGAATAGAGCAGGTTCGATCGCCAGAAACTGATCGACGGCACCAGGAAGTACAGGATCGACAGGAAGATGACGCCCAGCGACACCGCGACCGCGAGCCGCGCCGCGGCGAAGCGCAGCGACAGGAACGAGCCGACGCCATAGGCGCCGACCGCCACCAGCGCGACCTGCAGCGCCGCCGCGAACGACAGGAGCTGTGGCCAGCGCGCGGCGACCGGCGTGAGGGCGATGCCGATCTGATGCGCGCGCAATACCCAGCCCGCTTCCGCCGCGAGCAGCAGCAGGACGAGATCCACCAGACCGAGCAGCAGCACGGCATGGGGAACATAGTGTTTGAACAGCCGGACCATGCCGCCGTCCGTTCTCCGACGCTGACGTGTCAACCCAGCCGACACTGTGCGTCGGCATAGGCGCAACTGGCAAAGGAAGGGTGAAGGGAGACAGCGCCCCTGACGGCGGTTAAAGCACGCGCCATGACCGAGCACCGCGTGATCCCCGTCATCCTCTCCGGAGGGTCCGGCACCCGGCTGTGGCCGATGTCGCGACCGGAACGGCCGAAGCAGCTGCTGCCCCTGACGGCGGCCGAGACGATGCTGCAGCTCACCGCCCGGCGCGCGACCGGCGACCGGTTCGCGGACCCGGTCATCGTCGGCAATGCCCGTCATGCCGCGCTGATCGAAGAGCAACTCGCGGCCGTCGACGTCCGCCCGCGCGCACTGATCCTGGAGCCGATGGCGCGCAACACCGCGCCGGCGATCGCGCTGGCCGCGCTGGAGGTCGGCGGGGAGGCGGCGCTGCTGGTCATGCCCTCGGATCATGTCATCGGCAATCTGGCCGCCTTTCACGATGCGATCGCGCGCGCGCTGCCGCTGGTCGGCGACGGTTGGCTCGTCACCTTCGGCATCACCCCGGACGCGCCGGAGACGGGCTATGGCTGGATCCAGCGCGGCCCGGCGGTCGGCGACGGCGTGTTCCGCGTCCAGCGCTTCGTCGAGAAGCCGCCGCGTGACCGCGCCGAGGCGATGCTGACGGCGGGCGACCATGACTGGAACGGCGGCATCTTCCTGTTCCGCGCCGACCGCTATCTCGCCGCGCTCGGCCAGCATGCGCCGGAAATCCTGATGGCGGCCGAGGGCGCGATGCGCGCGGCCAGGCGGGAGGGCGCCCGGGTGCTGCCCGACGCGGCCGTCTTTGCGGCCTCGCCCGACGAGTCGATCGACTATGCCGTGATGGAGAAGGCCGACCGGGTGGCGGTCGCGCCCGTGGCGATGGGCTGGAGCGATGTCGGCAGCTGGGATGCGCTGCACGCCATCAGCGAACGGGACGCGGCCGGCAACGCGCACGGCGCGCATGGCGGCGAGGTGATCGCGATCGACACGCGCGATTGCCTGGTCCGCACCGACGGCCCGCGCGTGGCGCTGGTCGGCGTCGAGAGCCTGATCGTGGTTGCGTCCGGCGACGACATCCTGATCGTGCCGCGCGGCCGCAGCCAGGAGGTCAAGGCGCTGATCGAGGCGATGAAGCGGTAGCGCAGGCCGGCGGCGGCGCGGGTGAGGATAGCGGGATCAGCGCGATCCCGTCCAGCCGGCGGCCGCGCGGTCGCAGGGCAGCGGGCACTCCACCCGGGGGGAGGATGTAAAGACGGGTGGGATCGATCCTGCCTAGCGCGAACATCCGCGCGTCGGCCGCGATCCGCGCCTTGGTCGCGACCGCTTCGCGCGCCGCATAGGTCGAGCGGACGGGCCGGCAGGCGAGCACCGCGCGCCAGCTCAGCTCCTGCATCACCGGCAGATTGTCATAAGACGCCGGCTCGAACTCCACCGCGCTTGCGCCGGCAACGAGCGAGGCCCAGCGGGGATCGAGAGTACGGGTGAACGGGCTACTATCGTCCGCCCGCAGGCTCGTCGCGCGCACCGCCGCCAGCATCGGCGCGAGGTCCGCCACCTGCAGCGCCAACGCCGCCCCGAGCATGAGGCCGCCCCGCCGTCCGCCGGCTGCGACGAGGATCGCGGCGATGGCGAGCGTGTAGGTCACCGGCCACATCAGCCGTCCGGCGGCGCGCACGGGATCGAGCAGGTCGACGATCCACGTCGGCAGCGGGGCGGCGGCGAGAAGGTGGCTCCGCCACCACAAGGCCGGTCCGATCGCCAGCATCGCCAGCACCAGAAAAGCCGGGGCGAGCCACAGCAACCGACGCAACACCGCCCGCCGTTCCGGATCGAGCCGTCCGGTCGCGAGCCGCGCAACCAGCAGCGCCACGAGCACGAGCTGGCCGGCACCGAGATATTGCAGGCCCTCGAACGCCTGCCGCTGGTCGATCGCCCGTGACGCCGGCAGCAGCGCCGTGTAGCTCGTATTGGCCGGGTTCCACCACGCGTCGAGCGCCGCCGAAAATTGGCCGTAGCTGTGCGTCGCCAGATAGTGGCCCGCGAACGCGCCTTGCGCGACCATGATGCCGAGCGCGGGCAGCAATGCCAGGCAGCTGACCGGCAGCCGCTGCCATCGCTCCCGCCCGGCTGCCTGTTCGAGCAGCGCGCCGGACCAGATGGCGAGCACCATCAGCAGGAGGTAGCTGTGCACCAGCGCCGCCGCCGCCAGCACCGCCGCCCACCAGCCCGCGCGCACGGCACGGCGCGGCTCGACGAAGATCCACAACGCCCAGAGCAGCAGCCACTGCGCGCACAGGCTGGGATGGCCGTAGCGGTCGAGCAGCACGGGGCTGAGCGTCAGCAGCGCCGCGCCGCACCAGGCGGCGAGCGGGTCCGGCGCGTGGCGGCGGACCAGCGCGGCGGCGAATCCGGCCTGCAGCAACGCGCACAGCAGATACCAGGGGCCGACGAACTGCACGGCAGCGGGCAGCAGCGGCGCGAGCGGCTTGAGCAGCAGGGCTAATAGCGGGATGCTGTCCGTGAACAGGAGCGCAGTGCCTTCGGGCGCGGACAGCAGCGGCTCGCGCAGCCCAGGCCAGGCGCCGGCGCGCAGATAGGCGGCGAGCCCGATCGCGCCCTGGCCGCGGTCGTCGCCGGTCAGCAACCAGCCGACATTGCCCGGCCGCAGCACCGCCGGGTGCATCCAGGCCAGGAAGACGAGCAGACCCAGCGCGGCGATCGACAGCGGAAAGGCGGCGCGGCGCATCGCCGCCTCTTGCTGCCGGAATGGTTAACGGGTCAGCTTAGCCCCTCATGCGTCATCGCCTTGCGCACGCTGTCGCGCGCCTTCAGCCGGTCGCGATAGGCGGCCAGCGGCGCGGGCGTGGCGATGCCGTGCCGCTCCGCCCAGAGCAGCATGACGAACAGGTAGAAGTCGGCGACGCCGATCCGGTCGCCGAGCAGATACTCGCCCCGGAACAGCTGCTGCGCCAGCCGGAGCTTGCCCGCGACCGCCTCGCGCGCCGCGTCCTTCTCTGCGTCGGTGGTGCCGCGGAACAACGGCGCGAACGCCTTGTGCAGCTCGCTCGAGATGAACGCCAGCGCCTCGAGCTGCCGCGTCCGCGCGAGCGGGCCGGCGGGGCGCAACGACGCGGACTGGTCGGCGATCCAGTCGAGCACCGCGGCGTTCTCGGTCAGCGTCTCGCCGTCGTCGAGGGTCAGCGCAGGCACATAGCCCTTCGGATTGACGGCGGTGAAATCCGCCCCGTGCTCGGTCCGCTTGGTCTTGAGGTCGACGCGCTCGTGCTCGAAGGCGAGCCCCGCCTCGTGCAGGGCGATATGGTCCGCCAGGCTGCATGCCCCGGGTGAGTAATAGAGCTTCATTGTCCTCTCCTCCTTGCAATCAGTGCATAACTTGCCGGCAGCCGGTCAGGCTCGCGATGCCGAGCGCGGCTGCAGCTGGCGGCATTGCGCAAAGTGGCGCGGCACGTCGATCATGTTGCACGCGGATCAGTCGACCGCGAAGATTTCCGCATGCGGGATGGTCAAGCCAAGGGACGGAACATCCAGATCGACGGGCTCGGCATACTCGTCGTCCGTCCACCCAGCCGAACTCTTGCGCTGCAATACGCGCAGCCGTTGCCGAAGCGGGTCGATCAGAACGATCGTCTGGGCGCTCGGGAGCGCGCGATACTCGTCCAGCTTGACGCCTCGATCGTGCCGCTGGGTCGACGGCGAGAGCACCTCGACGATGACCGTCGGGTCGTCGAAAGCCCGGGCTTGTTGCTCCGCATCGAAATCGCGACCGCAAAAGACCGACGCGTCGGGGTACCTGATTGATCCGCCATGCGTGCGGATCGCAAAGTCGGAATTGCAGGTGCGGCAGCCGCTTCCCCGCAGACGCGTGCGGAGGGCAAACTGAGTATTTCCGGCGACGCGCGCATGAGCCTCGCTGCCGCCCGCCATCATGCGGATGGCCCCGTCATCCAGCTCGGCTTTGATGTCGGACGAGCCCCACTCGATCGCCAGGAACTCTTCCGCAGTCAGCAGGCGTTCTTCGGAAGCCGAGGCCATGGGAACCGCATAACCCTGTTGGCCTAACAAAAGAAGGGCCGGAGGCGGTGACCTCCGACCCTTCTCTTGCTTCGGGGGAACGGCGGCGAAGCCGCCGCCGGACGTCGGACCGGTTCTCGACGGCGTTGCCGCCGATCGGCCGGCCGATCCGGCGCGGCCTCGACGAGCAACACTCGCCGAGGCCGCACTCGGATCAGAAGTCCATGCCGCCCATGCCGCCGCCCATGCCGCCGCCGCCCATCGGCATCGCCGGCTTGTCTTCGGGCAGCTCGCTCACCGCCGCCTCGGTGGTGATCAGCAGGCCCGCGACCGACGCCGCGTTCTGGAGCGCGGTGCGCACCACCTTGGTCGGGTCGATCACGCCGGATTCGACCAGGTTCTCGTACTTCTCGGTCTGGGCGTTGAAGCCCTGGGTCGGGTCGTTGCCCTCGAGCAGCTTGCCCGACACCACCGCGCCGTCGTGCCCGGCGTTGCTGGCGATCTGGCGGACCAGCGTCGTCAGCGACTTGCGGACGATGTCGATGCCACGCGTCTGGTCGTCATTCTGACCCGACAGGCCCTCGAGCGCCTTGGTGGCATACAGCAGCGCCGTGCCGCCGCCGGGGACGATACCCTCTTCCACGGCCGCGCGGGTCGCGTGAAGGGCGTCGTCGACGCGGTCCTTGCGCTCCTTGACCTCGACCTCGGACGCGCCGCCGACCTTGATGACGGCAACGCCGCCCGCGAGCTTGGCCAGGCGCTCCTGGAGCTTCTCGCGGTCGTAATCCGACGTGGTGTTCTCGATCTGCTGACGGATCGCCTCGGTGCGGCCCTTGATCGCGTCGGCTTCACCCGCACCGTCGATGATGGTGGTGTTGTCCTTGTCGATCGTGACGCGCTTGGCCGAGCCGAGCATCGCGGTCGTCACGCTCTCCAGCTTGATGCCGAGATCCTCGGAGATCATCTCGCCCTTGGTCAGGATCGCGATGTCCTCCAGCATCGCCTTGCGGCGATCGCCGAAGCCCGGCGCCTTGACGGCCGCGACCTTCA
>NZ_CAXUEK010000046.1:0-22253 GCF_964250165.1 uncultured Sphingomonas sp.
CCGGCACGAACTGCTTGGCGCGATCGGGCACGAAGCCCTTGAAGCTGTTGATGCCGAGATGGTTGAGCATCGCGAACGCATCCGGGCCTTCGACCGCCAGATCGACCATGTGATAGGACTGGTTGAACAGCACGCAGGTCTGCGCCCAGGAACGCTGCTCATCGCGCCAGTTGGAATATTCGGCCGGCACGCCGGGATAGGCGTTCGCGCCGGTCTGCTGGTTGCGCAGCAGCTCGACGATATCGCCGCTGTCGTCGAGCCGCGTCTGCAGGTTGGTGTCGGTCATCAGGCTTCTCCAATGGATTGATCATGGCGTTTGGTGGGCCGGGCGAGCCAGTCGGCGATCGCCGCGTTGAGCTCGTCGGGCGCTTCGGCCGGCAGCATGTGTCCGGCCCCGGCGACGACGGTGAGACGGGCGCCCGGGATCGCCGCGGCGATGGCGCGATGCTGGTCGGGCGGGCTCCAGACGTCCTCGCTCCCCACCGCGACCAGCACGGGGCAGGTGATCGCCGGCAGCAGGTCGTCGACCGCCGGGCGCGCGAGCAGCGCCTCGATCTGCGCGGCGAACACGGCCGTGCCCGCATCGATGCACATGCGGCGCAGCGGCTCGACCAGCGCGGGGACGCGGTTGGCGGGCGCGACCATCGGCGGCAGCCACGCGTCGACCAGCGCCGCCGCGCCCTCGCGCAGCCCCAAATCGCGCAGCGCATGGCGCTTCTCCGCCTCGCCGGCCCGGGGCGGATGGATGCCGGTGCTGACCAGCGCCAGCCGGTCGATCCGCTCGGGCGCCAGCCGCCACATCTCGAGCGCGACGCGGGCACCCATCGAGTGGCCGAGCAGGGCCAGCCGCGGCGGCGCCGCCGCCAACGCATGGACGGCCATCACGGTCAGGCTGCGGCGCTCACCGAACCCGTCGACCGCAATCGTGCCGGGGAACGCCTCACACTGCGCCGCGAACACCCGCGCGTCGCAAAGCAGCCCGGGCAGGCAGACCAACGGTGCGGCGGCGACCGATTGCATGCGCGATTCCAGATATTCGCGTTTCCGAAGTTTTCGTCTATACGAAATCTAATGCTGCCGCTAGAGCGGTCATGCGGATAATGATTGCGGGCGAGCACGGAGATCGAATGAGCCCTGCCATTCCCACGCTCCACCCGGCCTGGAGCCGCGCGCCTGCGACAATGGTCGACGGCTATTCGCTGGAGATGACCGCGCGCGACATCGACGCGCTGACGCTCGTGGCGCCCCGCGTCGCGCCGGACACGCCGATCGCCGTCACGTTCCTGCCCGGCGAAACGATGGATGCGCGCGTCGCCGCCGCGGTCCGCATCCGCGACCTGGGCTTCGAGCCGATGCCGCATCTCTCCGCCCGCCGCCTCGCGTCGCGCGGCGAGTTGGCCGCGATGGTCGAGCGCCTCACCGCCGAGGCCGGGGTCGAGCGCATGTTCATCGTCGCCGGTGACCCGCCGGTCCCGGCCGGGCCGTTCGCCGACACCTTGTCGGTGCTGCGCACGGGGCTGCTCGAAGACCATGGCATCAAGGCGGTCGGCATCGCCGGTCACCCCGACGGGCACCCCGCCATGGACGAGCCCGGCCTGTGGCAGGCGCTGGCCGATAAGCGCGCCGAGATCGCCGCGCGCGGCATGGCGTCGCTCATCGTCACCCAGTTCGGCTTCGACGCCGCGCCGTTCCTGACATGGCTGGCGGCGCTAAGGTCGCGCGGGATCGATTGCCCGGTTCGGATCGGGGTGCCCGGCCCGGCCGGGATCAAGACGCTGCTGCGCTATGCGGCGCATTGCGGCGTCGGCGCGTCGGCCAGCGTGATGGCGAAATATGGCGTGTCGCTCTCGCGGCTGCTCGGCGCCGCCGGCCCCGACAAGCTCGTCGGCGCGCTGGAGCGCGGCCTCGGCCCCGAACATGGCGCGGTGCGGCTGCACTTCTATCCCTTCGGCGGACTCGAGCGCACCGTCGACTGGATCGCCGCCTACGACGCGCGCCACGCATGACCGTGGCCGCCCGCCGCTGCAACGGAGGAACCCCGGCGTGACCGAGACCTATACCCTCACCCTGTCCTGCGAGGACAAGCCCGGCCTGGTCGCCACGGTGGCGGGTTTCCTGGCGGCCCGGGGCGGCAACATCCTCGACGCGCAACAGTTCGACGACCAGGAGACGCAACGCTTCTTCATGCGCGTCGTCTTCGCGCTCACCGACCCCATCACCGCGCTGGACGGTGTCCGGCGCGACTTCGCCGAGGTCGCCGCGGCGCACGGCATGATCTGGACGATGCGCGCCTCGAGCGAGCGCCAGCGCGTCCTGCTGCTGGTCTCGAAATTCGATCATTGCCTCGGTGACCTGCTGTATCGCCGGCGGATCGGCGAGCTGGCGATGGACGTCGTCGGCATCGTCTCCAATCATCCGATGGCCGCGCTGCAGACGACGATGATCGGCGACATCCCCTATCATCACCTGCCCGTCACGGCCGAGACAAAGCTGCAGCAGGAAGCGCGCATCAAGGCGATCGTCGAGCAGACCGGCGCCGAGCTGATCGTGCTCGCGCGCTATATGCAGATCCTGTCGGACGATCTCGCCGGCTATCTGTCGGGACGGTGCATCAACATCCACCACAGCTTCCTGCCCGGCTTCAAGGGCGCGAAACCCTATCACCAGGCGCACCGGCGCGGTGTGAAGATGATCGGCGCGACCGCGCATTACGTCACCGCCGACCTCGACGAGGGGCCGATTATCGCGCAGGACGTCGAGGCGATCAGCCATGCCGACACGCCCGACGATCTGGTCCGCAAGGGCCGCGACATCGAGCGGCGCGTGCTGGCGGCGGCAGTGACCTATCATCTGGAAGACCGCGTCCTGCTCAACGGATCGCGCACCGTCGTTTTCCGGCACTGACGGCCCGGTGGCGGCGGTCATCGACGGGCGCGCGCTGGCGCGGCGCATGTCGGAGGAGACGCGCGCCTCGGTCGCGGCCTTGCGCGCCACGCACGGCCTGGTGCCCGGGCTCGCGGTGGTGCTGGTCGGCGCGGACCCGGCGAGCGAAGTCTATGTCGCGCGCAAGGTCGCCGAGACCACCCGCGCCGGGATGCGCTCGATCGAGCACCGCCTCGATGCGGCGACGGGCGAGGCGAGCCTACTCGCGCTGATCGCCGATCTAAATGCCGATCCGGCGGTGCACGGCATCCTCGTCCAGCTCCCCCTGCCGCCGCAGATCGATGCAGGGCCCGTGCTCGACGCGATCGACCCGGCCAAGGATGTCGACGGCTTCCACCCGGTCAATGTCGGCCGCCTGTCGACCGGCACCGGCGGGCTGGTGCCGTGCACGCCGCTGGGCTGCCTGAAGCTGCTCGACACGGTGATCGAGGACTATCGCGGGCTCGCCGCCGTCGTGATCGGCAAGTCGAACATCGTCGGCAAGCCCGTCGCGATGCTGCTGCTGGAACGCGAGTGCACGGTGACCGTCACCCATCTCGCGACGCGTGGCCTGGCCGCGATCGTGCGCGCCGCCGACATCGTCGTCGCCGCCGCCGGCAGCCCGCGGCTGGTGCGCGGCGATTGGATCAAGCCGGGCGCGGTGGTGATCGACGTCGGCATCACCCGCGTGACGGACGCGGAGGGGCGGCAGCGGCTGGTCGGCGACGTGGCCTTCGACGAGATCGGCCATGCCCGCGCGGCCACGCCAGTGCCGGGCGGCGTCGGCCCGATGACGATCGCCTGCCTGCTGGCCAACACCGCGCAGGCCGCCTGGGCCACCGTCGATGGCTGACCCGGTCGGCTTTACGCAGGTCGCCGTCCGCGATCTGCCGCTGATGGCGGATATCGGCATCAATGCGGAGGAGATGGGTCGCCGTCAGCCGTTGCTGGTGTCGGTCACGGTGACGATCGATCCTGTCGCGGCGGACGCGATCGCGGCGACCATCGATTACCGGTGGATCGTCCAGGCGGCCGCGGCGCTGGCCGAGCAACGCATCGGGCTGATCGAGATCTTCGCGCGGCGGCTGGCGCTGCAATGTCTGACCATCGGCATCGTCAGGCGCGTGGGCGTCACGATCGACAAGCCGCGGGCCTTGCCGGCCGGCACCGCGTCCGTTTCGGTCGTGCTCGACGCGGACCAGGCGGACCGGCGTTGCATGGCAAACGGCGACCGTCACATCATGGCGGCAGCACGCTGATGGCGTTCGGCGCACCCGCGACCCGCGGGGCCAGGGGGATGCTCGCCGACGGTCCGATGAGCCGGCTGCAGATCCTGGCGATCGGCCTCGCCATGACGCTCAATGCCGTCGACGGCTTCGACTTCCTGGCGATGACCTTCGCGGCGCCCGGGATCGCGCGCGACTGGGGGATCGATGCGACGCAGCTCGGCGTCGCCCTGTCGGCCGGCCCCGTCGGGATGACGCTGGGGTCGCTGCTCCTCGCGCCGATGGGCGATCGGCTCGGCCGCCGCCCGCTGGTCATGACTTGCCTGGCCCTGATGACGGCGGGCATGTTCCTGACCGCCACCGCGGCCGGTCTGACAAGCCTGTGCGCCTGGCGGGTCGTCACCGGCATCGGCATCGGCGGCATGCTGGCGGCGATCAACGCGGTCGCGGCCGAGTTCTCGAACGAGCGGCGCCGCGACCTGTCGGTAGCGGTCATGGCCATCGGCTATCCGCTGGGCGGCCTGATCGGCGGCTTGGCGGTCGCCGATGTCGTGATGGTCCAGGGCTGGCGATCGGTGTTCGTGATCGGCGGCGGTGTCACGGCCGCCTGCCTGGTGCTGGTTATGGTCTGGATGCCCGAGTCGCTCGACTATCTCGCCCGGCAGGGCACGGCCGGGGCGCGTCGGCGCATGACCACGATCCTGTCGCGGATGGGGCGACCGCCGGCGGCTCGCGAGGCGCCGCAGGGCGCGGCGCCGGTCGCCGGCGGCAAACTGACCGACCTGCTCGGCGCGCGTTTTCGCCGTCGCACGCTGCTGCTGGTCGCGGCGACGTTCCTGCACCTCATGACCTTCTACTTCTTTTCCGGGTGGTTGCCCAAGCTGGTCAGCGACCTCGGCTATTCGACGGCGGACGCGATCCGCACGTCGAGCATGCTGAGCCTGGGCGGCCTCGCGGGCGGTCTCGCGCTCGGCGTCGCGGCGCACCGGCTGGGCTTGGTCCGGCTGCTCGTCCTGGCGATGATCGGCACGGCGGGATCCATGGCGATGTTCGGCATCGTGACCGGGCTGCCCGCCATCCAGGCGACGGCGTTCCTCGTCGGCGTCGGCGTCAACGGCGGCATCATCGGCCTCTATGCCCTGCTCGCGCGCGCCTATCCGGCCGAACTGCGGGTGACCGGCACCGGCCTGGCGATCGGCGTGGCGCGCGGTGGCGCCGTGATCGGCCCGCTGATCGGCGGCGTGCTGATCTCGCGCGGCGTCGGCATTCCCGTCGTCATCGCCATCGTCGGATCGGCAGCGCTCGTGGCGGCGCTGGTCATCTTCGTCCTGAGCCGGCTGGAAGCGATCACGGCGCCGCCGCTCGCCACGCCGGAGGCCTCGAAGTGACCCGATCCGGCCGCGGCCGTGAGCGCATGGCGTGCCGATGTCGGCGCGGGATCGGTGAAGCAGCGCCATGCAGCTTCGCCTGATGGAGTATTTCGTGGCGCTGGCGCGCGAACAGCATTTCGCGCGCGCGGCCATCGCCTGCAACGTCTCGCAACCGACGCTGTCGATGGGCATCGCCACGCTTGAACGGCAATTGGGCCGCCGGCTGGTCGAGCGCGACCGCCGCTATATCGGCCTGACCGCCGAGGGCCATGCCGCCCTCCCCTGGGCGCAGCAGGCGATCGCCGCGGCGCGGAGCTTCAGGGAGGCCGCCCCGCCGCGCCACCGCGACCTGCACGGCACGTTGCGGCTCGGCGCGATCCCCGCGGCGATACCCGTCACCGGCTATCTGACCGACGCGCTGCAGGCCGCCCACCCGCAGGTGGAGCTGACGATCCGTTCCCTGACCTCCCGGCAGATCGCACACGGCCTGGCGGCGTGCGAGCTCGATGCCGGCCTGACCTACCTCGATCATGAACCGATCGCCGACGCCCTCCGCGTCGCGCTGTATGGCGACCGCTTCGTCTTCGCCGCCGCCGCCGCCGCGACGCCCATCGGGCGGGGCGCGATCACCTGGCGGGAGGCCGTGGCGGCGCCGCTGTGCCTGCTCCATCCCGACATGCAGAACCGGCGTATCCTCGATGAGGCGCTGGCCCGCTCCGGCCTGACGGCGACGCCGCGCGCGACCGCGGATTCCCATGTCACCCTCGTCGCGCTGGTCCGATCCGGCCGGTTCGCGACGATCATGCCCGCCAGCTACGCGACCCTCCTGCCCGAATGGGCGCGGGTGCGGCCGATCGACGGGGGCGCGCCGCCGTCCGCGCGGATCGGCCTGGTCGTGCCGGACCGGCCGCCATTGCCGCCGCTGGCGCAGGCGGCCTTGTCGGCGGCCGAGGAACTGGCGCTGCCGCCCGAGTTCGGCGCGCCGTCATAGCCGATGCGTATCGATCATCATCAGAGTCTATTTGACGTCGATCATCGCGACGATGTTAGTCGCGAGATGCGCAAGGTACAGCGTCCCGCCGTCGAGACGGCGGCCGACCGGGATCCGGCGATGGCCCGGCAGATCGATGCGATCGCGCGCCCGTTTCAGGGGCAGCGGGGCACGCTGCTGCCCCTGCTCCACGCCGTTCAGGCCGAGCTCGGCCATGTCGCCGATGCGACGGTCCCGCACATCGCGGCCGCGCTCAACCTGAGCCGCGCCGACGTGCACGGCGTCGTCACCTTCTATCACGACTTTCGCCGTGCGCCGGCGGGCGCGCACGTCGTCAAGCTGTGCCGCGCGGAGGCCTGTCAGGCGCGCGGCAGCGCCGCGATCGAAGCGGCGGCGGTCGCACGGCTCGGCGTCGCGATGGGGGCGACCCGCGCCGACGGGCAGGTCACGCTGGAACCGACCTATTGCATCGGGCTGTGCGCGATCGGACCCGCCGCGCTGGTCGACGGCCGGCCCGTGGCGCGGATCGACGCGGCGGTCGTGGCGCGGATCGCCGCCGAGATCGGCGCGTGACGCGCGCGTTCGTCTCGGGTGACATGGCGTCGGTCGCGCTCGGCGCCGATGCGGTGGCGGCGGCGCTGGTGCGCGCCGGTGTCCAGGTGGTGCGGACCGGCAGCCGCGGCCTGTTCCGGATTGAGCCACTGGTCGAGATCGAGACACCCGAGGGACGCATCGGCTACGGCCCGGTCGCGCCCGAGGAAATCGCGGCAGTGCTCGACGGCACCCATCCGGAACGGCTGGGCGACGTCACCGCCCTGCCGTTCTTCGCGGCGCAGCAACGCTTCACCTTCGCGCGGGTGGGCGTGATCGATCCGCTCGATCCGGACGACTATGCCGCGCATGGCGGCTGGGCCGGGCTGACGGCGGCGCGCGCAATGGCGCCGCAGGCTGTGGTCGACGCGGTCAAGGCGTCGGGCCTGCGCGGGCGCGGCGGCGCGGGCTTCCCGACCGGGATCAAGTGGCAGACCGTGCACGATGCGGTCGCCGACGAGAAGTTCGTCGTCTGCAACGCCGACGAGGGCGACAGCGGCACCTTCGCCGACCGCATGCTGATGGAGGGCGACCCCTGCTGCCTGATCGAGGGCATGGCGATCGCCGGCCACGCGACGGGCGCGGGCTACGGCTATGTCTATATCCGCTCGGAATATCCGTTCGCGATTCGCGTGATGCAGGCCGCGATCGCGCGCACCGCGGCGATCGTGGCCCCCTTCGTGCTGGAGGTGCGCGTCGGCGCGGGCGCCTATGTCTGCGGCGAGGAAACCGCCCTGCTCGAGTCGATCGAGGGCAAGCGCGGGCAGGTCCGCGCCAAGCCGCCGCTGCCCGCGCATGTCGGGCTGTTCGGCAAGCCGACCGTCATCAACAATGTGCTGAGCCTCGCCGCCGTGCCGTTCATCCTAGCCGAGGGGCCGGCGCGCTATGCCGAGGTCGGCTTCGGCCGGTCACGCGGGACGATGCCGGTGCAGATCGCCGGGAACGTGCGCAACGGCGGGCTGTTCGAGGTCGGCTTCGGCATCACGCTGGGCGAGCTGGTGAACGGCGTCGGCGGTGGGACCGAGAGCGGACGGCCCGTGCGCGCGGTGCAGGTCGGCGGCCCGCTCGGCGCCTATTTTCCGCCGTCGATGTTCCACCTGCCGTTCGATTACGAGGCGTTCGCCGCTGCCGGGGGGTTGATCGGCCATGCCGGCATCACCGTCTTCGACGATCGGGTCGACATGGCGCACATGGCCCGGTTCGCGATGGAGTTCTGCGCGATCGAAAGCTGCGGCAAGTGCACGCCGTGCCGGATCGGCTCGACGCGCGGGATCGAGACTATCGACCGCATCGTGGCGGGCGGGCGGCGCGGCGACGCGGTCGAGGCGCTGCCCCAGATCCGCAATGCCAGCCCGATCGGGCGCAGCGCGGCGCAGGAGATCGCGCTGTTGCGCGATCTGTGCGAGACGATGAAATACGGCTCGCTCTGCGCGCTGGGCGGGTTCACGCCCTATCCCGTGCTGAGCGCGCTCGAGCATTTCCCCGAGGACTTCGGTATCCCGCCCGTGGCGCAGGCGGCGGAGTAGACGACATGGCATGGATCGGCGAACTCGACCTGGGCACCAAGCCGGCGCCCGCCCTTGGCCAGGCCACGGTGACGATGACCGTCGACGGGCAGCGCGTCACGGTGCCCGAAGGCACCTCCGTGATGCGCGCCGCCGCGCTCGCCGGCACCGCCATCCCGAAGCTGTGCGCGACCGACACGCTGGAGGCGTTCGGATCGTGCCGACTGTGTCTGGTCGAGGTGGAGGGGCGCGGCGGCTATCCCGCATCGTGCACCACGCCGGTCGTGCCCGGCATGGTCGTCCACACCCAGACCGAGAAGCTCAAGCAGCTTCGCCGGGGCGTGATGGAGCTCTACATCTCCGATCATCCGCTCGACTGCCTGACCTGCCCCGCCAACGGGGATTGCGAATTGCAGGAGCAGGCCGGCGCGGTCGGCCTGCGCGACGTGCGTTACGGCTATGAAGGCGACAACCACCTCGACGGGTGCAAGGACGAGAGCAACCCGTATTTCACCTTCGATCCGACCAAGTGCATCGTCTGCTCGCGCTGCGTGCGTGCGTGCGACGAGGTGCAGGGGACGTTCGCGCTGACGATCGACGATCGCGGTTTCGCCTCGGCGGTCAGCGCGAGTCAGAGGGAGGATTTCCTGTCCTCAGAATGCGTGTCGTGCGGCGCCTGCGTCCAGGCCTGCCCGACCTCGGCGTTGCAGGAAAACAAGGTGATCGAGGTCGGCACCCCCGATCGCGCGGTCGTCACCACCTGCGCCTATTGCGGCGTGGGCTGCACCTTCCGCGCCGAGCTGCGCGGCGACGAGCTGGTGCGCATGGTGCCGTGGAAGGAAGGCAAGGCCAATCGCGGGCACAGCTGCGTCAAGGGCCGCTTCGCCTGGGGCTATGCCAACCACCAGGAGCGCGTCCTCCATCCGATGATCCGCGCCTCGATCGCGGAGCCGTGGCGCGAAGTGTCCTGGGACGAGGCGTTCGCGCATACCGCCGCCGAGTTCCGTCGCATCCAGGCCAAGTACGGCAAACGCGCGGTCGGCGGTATCACCTCCTCGCGCTGCACCAACGAGGAGACCTTCCTCGTCCAGAAGCTGATCCGCGCCGGCTTCGGCAACAACAATGTCGATACCTGCGCGCGCGTCTGCCATTCGCCGACCGGCTACGGCCTCAAGACCGCCTTCGGCACCTCGGCCGGCACCCAGGACTTCGACAGCGTGATGGCCAGCGACGTGATCGTCGTCATCGGCGCCAACCCGACCGATGGCCATCCGGTGTTCGCCAGCCGGATGAAGCGGCGGCTGCGGGAAGGCGCGCAGCTGATCGTCATCGATCCACGCCGCACCGACATCGTCCGCAGTCCGCATGTCGAGGCCGCCGAGCATCTCGCGTTGCGCCCCGGCACCAACGTCGCGGTGCTGACATCGATGGCGCATGTCATCGTTACCGAGGGATTGTTCGACGAGGCGTTCATCCGGGAGCGCTGCGACTGGTCCGAGTTCGAGGACTGGGCCGGCTTCGTCGCCGATCCGCGCCACAGCCCGGAGGCGACGGAAGCGATGACGACGGTGCCCGCGGCAGCGGTGCGCAACGCCGCGCGGCTTTACGCCACCGGCGGCAACGGGGCGATCTATTACGGGCTGGGCGTCACCGAGCATAGCCAGGGGTCGACCACCGTGCTCGCCATCGCCAACCTGGCGATGGTCACGGGCAATCTCGGCCGCGACGGCGTCGGCGTGAACCCCCTGCGCGGGCAGAACAACGTCCAGGGCGCCTGCGACATGGGCAGCTTCCCGCACGAGCTGTCGGGCTATCGCCACGTTTCCGACGATGCGGCGCGCGACATGTTCAGGGAGCTGTGGGGCGTCGAGCTGGATCACGAACCCGGCCTGCGCATCCCCAACATGCTCGACGCCGCCGTCGACGGCGAGTTCAAGGGCCTCTACATCCAGGGCGAGGACATCCTCCAGTCGGATCCCGATACTCGCCACGTCGCGGCGGGGCTGGCGGCGATGGAATGCGTCGTCGTGCAGGATCTTTTCCTCAACGAGACGGCCAATTACGCCCATGTCTTCCTGCCCGGCTCGACCTTCCTGGAGAAGAACGGCACCTTCACCAATGCCGAGCGCCGCATCCAGCGCGTCCGCAAGGTGATGCAGCCGCTCAACGGGCTGGAGGACTGGGAGGTGACGCAGGGGCTGGCGCAGGCGATGGGCTATGACATGGCCTATGCCCACCCGTCCGAAATCATGGACGAGATCGCGGGCGTCACGCCGACCTTCGCCGGCGTCTCCTACGACCGGCTGGACGCGCTCGGATCGATCCAGTGGCCGTGCAACGCCGCTGCCCCGGAAGGCACGCCGATCATGCACCTCGACGGCTTCGTGCGCGGCCGCGGCAAGTTCGTGCGCACCGAATATGTCGCGACCGAGGAGCGTGCCGGCCCGCGCTTCCCGCTGCTGCTGACGACCGGGCGCATCCTCAGCCACTATAATGTCGGCGCGCAGACCAGGCGGACCGCGAACACCGCCTGGCACCAGGAGGACCGGCTGGAGATCCACCCGCACGACGCCGAGCAGCGCGGCATCCTCGACGGCGACTGGGTGACGGTCGCCAGTCGCGCCGGCGACACATCGCTGCGCGCGCTGCTCACCGATCGCGTCGCGGCGGGGGTCGTCTACACCACCTTCCACCACCCCACGACCCAGGCCAATGTGGTCACCACCGACAACAGCGACTGGGCGACCAACTGCCCGGAATACAAGGTGACGGCGGTGCAGGTCGCGCGCTCGAACGGGCCGACCGACTGGCAGGAACGCTATGCGGCGCAGGCGGAGCGATCGCGCCGGATCGCCATGCCCGACGTCGCAACGGCCGCCGAATGAGCGGCACGCTCGACAAGCTCATCCGCATGGCCAACCAGATCGCCGCCGAACTGGAGCACCAGCAGGGCGCCAACGCGGCCATGGCGACGTGGGACCATCTCTGGCATTTCTGGGATCCCCGGATGCGCGCGCAGATCGTCGCGCATCTGGACGCGGGCGGCGCCGGGCTGAGCGAGGCGAGCCGCGCCGGCGTGGCGATGCTGCGCACTGCGGCCACCCCGCCCTCGCAGACCCCCGCCACCGCGTTCGCGGTCGACGCGGCCGGCAATACACAGGGCGACGCCGGGTAGCCGCGTCGCGTGGCCTCAGGCGAAGACGTTCCCGTCCATCAGCTTGCGCGCGGTGCGCAGCAGCGCCGCCGTTTCGACCCGGCCGTCCGCATCCAGCTCCAGGACGCACGCCATCGCGCCGGTCGGATGTTCGACCGACAGGGTCTTGCGTGTCCCTTCCGGAACGGCGGCGACGAGGGCGGCGGGCGAACCCGGCACGAGACACGCGGTGGCGACGCTGACGGCGCCGAGCACGCCGATCGTCGCATGGGCGCGGTGCGGGATGAAACTGCGGACGGTGATCGCGCCGCCATGGGCGGGCGGGGCGACCAGCATCATCTTGGGCACCGATTGGGCGGTCACGTCGCCGAGGTTCATCAGCGGCCCCGCCCGCAGCCGGATCGCCTCGATCCGGCCTTTCAGCGCCGTGTCGGCATCCAGCGTGTCGCGATCCTCGTAGCCGGTCGCACCGACGTCGGTCGCCTTGAACACGACGCAGGGCATACCGTTGTCGATCAGCGTGCAGGCGACGCCCTCGATCGTGTCGACCGCGTTCCCGCTGGGCAGCAGCGCGCCGCAGGAGGAGCCGGCGGTATCGCGGAAGGCGAGCGGTATCGGCGCCGCCGTGCCCGGCACGCCATCGATCCGCGCCTCGCCCTCATATATCGGGACGCCGCCCCGCGTCTGCACGGCAGCGACGGCGACCTGCCCGGTGTTGACCATGAAGATCGCGACGCGCGTCTCCCCGTCTCCCGCCGCAACCAGCCCACGCTCGATGGCGAACGGCGCGACGCCGGCGAGCATGTTGCCGCAATTCTGGCCGTCGCTGACGAGCGCCTGATCGACGAACACCTGCAGGAACAGATAGTCGACGTCGACGCCGTCGCGCGCCGATGTCGACACCACCGCCACTTTGGAGGTCAGCGGATCGGCGCCGCCCATCCCGTCGATCTGGCGCGGATCCGGCGAGCCCATGACGCGCAGCAGGAACGCGTCGCGCGCGGCGGGATCGGCAGGGAGGTCGTCGGCGACGAAGAATGCGCCTTTCGACGTGCCCCCGCGCATCCACATGCAGCGGACGGCGTCACTCATAGGTAAGCCCCAGCGCCGCGAGCCTGCCGCGCATGTCGTAGATGTCCAGCCCGAGTTCGCCGGCCGCGAGCCGCCGGCGCTTGGCTTCCTCGTTCGCCTCGCGCGCCCGGGCGGCCGCGAGTACCGCCGCCGCATCGGCGCGCCTGACGACGCAGACCCCGTCATCGTCGGCGACGATCACATCGCCCGGCGCGATCGCCGCGTGCGCGCAGATGATCGGCACGTTCACCGCGCCGAGCGTCGCTTTCACGGTGCCTTGCGCGAACACCGCCTTCGACCACACCGGAAAGCCCATGCGCGTGAGGTCGCGGACATCGCGGACGCCGGCGTCGATCACCAGCCCGCGACAGCCGCGCGCCTGCGCCGAGGTTGCGAGCAGATCGCCGAAATAGCCGTCCTCGCACGGAGAGGTCGGCGCAAGGACCAGAATGTCGCCGGCCTGCACCTGCTCGATCGCGACATGGATCATCCAGTTGTCACCCGGCGGGGCGGAGATGGTGACGGCGGAACCGGCGACGCGCGCGCCGGGATAGATCGGCCGCATATGGCTGGCGAGAAGGCCGATCCGGCCCTGCGCCTCGTGCACCGTCGCGACGCCGCAGGCCGCGAGCCCGTCGATGACGCTCGCCTCGGCCCGTTCGATGTTCCGTACGACCCGTCCGGCCATTGCATCTTTCTCCCCTTGGGCCGTGCTTGCGCCCCGGCCGCCGCAACGCCCCATCGGTAGTGCGCAAGGGGAATAAGTTTTTGCTATAGGTGAGGGATGAGCCCCGCCCCGTTCGACCTCAATCTGCGGCATTTGCGGGCGCTTTCCGCGGTTGTCGCGCAAGGCAGCCTCAGCGCTGCCGCCCGTTCGGCGGGCCTGTCGCAACCCGCGCTGACCCAGGGGCTGTCCAAGCTCGAGCGCCAATTGGGCGCGCTGCTGTTCGAGCGCCGGTCGGACGGCGTCACCGCCACGGCCCGCGGCGCGCGCATGGCGGCGCGCGCCGCGGCCGCGTTCGAGCATCTGTCGGCGGCAACGCGCGGCGCGGCGCGCGGCAGTCGCGGCTTCACCCGGCCCGAGCATCTGATGACCGCCACGCAACTGGCGGGATTTCGGCGCCTCGCGGATTCGGGCAGCTTCGCCCTGGCGGCCGTCGCCGGCGGGCTGTCGCAGCCCGCCATTCACCGCGCGGTGCGCGACCTGGAGCAGATCTGCGCGACGCCGCTGCTGGAACGACGCGGGCGCGGCGTCGTGATGACCGTCGCCGGCCGTCGGGTCGCGCGTGGCATTCGGCTGGCAGCGAGCGAGATCGCGGCCGGGATCGTCGAGGTGGGGGACGAGGAGCAAGCGGGCGGACATATCGCCATCGGGGCGATGCCGCTGTCGCGCGCCCTGGTGCTGCCCCAGGCGATCGCGCGCTTCGTGCGCCAGGTGCCCGGCACCGCGATCGACGTGGTCGAGGGATCGTGGCGCGAACTGGTCGAGCCGTTGCGCGATGGCGTCATCGATCTGATGATCGGCGCCTTGCGCGACGAGACGCCGCCGGGGCTCGAGCAGCGCGCCCTGTTCGTCGACCGACTCGTGACCGTCGGACGGGCGGGGCATCCGCTCGCGGCCGAACCCGACCCGTCGCGGGCGGCGTTGGCGGCCTATGGCTGGATCGTCGCCGCGCCGGGGACGCCGCTGCGATCGCGATGGGACGCGATGTTTGCCGGTGGCACCCTGCCGGCCACCCCGATCGAGTGCGGGTCGGTGATGGTCATCCGTGGCATTCTGAAGGACAGCGACCTGCTCACGCTGCTGTCGCCCGATCAGGTGGCGCTGGAGATCGAGACCGGCATGCTGGCGGCGATCGGCCGGCCGCTGGCCCACGGCATGCGGACCATCGGCATCACCACCCGCCGGGATTGGCGGCCGACCGCCGCACAGCGCGCGCTTGTCGCGCTGCTGGAAAGCGCTGCACACGATACAGGAGTTCAGGAAAACGAATAGTGTCCCCGCCAATCCGATTGGCGGTACGCAGCGCCGTACGCCTAACCCGACCCGGTGGAGAGACGAACCGCCCATATCGGCTTCGGCGAGGCCGCCATGGCCTTTGCGCGCGGCGGCATCGCCCGCGGTTACGATCGCAAGACCGACCACGCCGCGACGCGCGCCGCCAAGCTGGACGATTTCGCGCGGCACGATGTGCTTGCCTGCGAGACGGCGGCCCAGGCCGTGCATGACGCCGCGGCGGTGCTCTCGCTCGTCACCGCCGATCAGGCGTTGATCGCCGCCACCGCCGCCGCGCCGCATCTCCGCGCGGACACCCTATGGCTCGACATGAACAGTGTCGCGCCCGATACCAAGCGCGCTGCTGCCGTCGCGATCGACGCCGCCGGCGGCCGCTATGTCGACGTCGCCGTCCTCGCCCCGGTGCGGCCGCAACGCCGCGACGTGCCGCTGCTCGTCAGCGGCCCGCACGCGGCCGCCGGCGCGGCGGCGTTGTCGGCCCTCGGCTTTGGCACCATCCGCACCGTGCCCGGCGGCGTCGGCGGGGCGTCCGCCAGGAAGATGATCCGCTCCGTCATGGTCAAGGGGCTGGAGGCGCTCACCGCCGAATGGATGCTGGCGGCCGAAGCCGCTGGCATCACCGATGAGGCGATCGCCGCGCTCAACGCGAGCTGGCCCGGCACCGATTGGGGAGCCCAGGCCGATTACAACCTCGACCGCATGATGGTGCACGGCGTTCGTCGCGCCGCGGAAATGGAAGAGGCGGTCAAGACGCTCGACGCGCTCGGCACGGGATCGTCGATGACGCGCGCGACCGTCCGGCGGCAGCGCGCCATCGGCCTGCTCGGTATCGCGCCGCCGGAGGGGCTGGCGGCCAAGCTGGCGGCGCTGTCCGTGGCCACGACGAGCGGCGCCGCGGGAACGCCGATCGGCGCGCAAGCCGCCGCCGGGCCGACCGAATGCGGAATGTCGGAGACGCGCGCATGACGCTGATCATCGATTGCCACGGCCATTACACGACGGCGCCGCCCCAGCACGATGGCTGGCGCGACGCCCAGCAGGCCGCGTTCAAGGCGGGCGAGCCGCCGCCGCCTTACCCGGCCATCTCCGACGATCAGATCCGCGATACGATCGAGGCGAACCAGCTCAGGCTGCTGAAGGAGCGCGGCGCCGACATGACCATCTTCTCGCCGCGGGCCTCGACGATGGGTCCGCATATCGGCGACGAAGACGTGGCGCTCGCCTGGGCGCGCACCTCCAACGACCTGATCGCGCGCGTCGTCGATCTCTACCCAGACACGTTCGTGGGCGTCTGCATGCTGCCGCAGAATCCCAAGGCGGACATGGCCGGGTCGATCGCGGAACTCGAACGCTGCGTCACCGAGCGCGGCTTCATCGGCTGCAACCTCAATCCCGATCCCGGCGGGGGCCATTTCACCGCGCCGCCGCTGACCGACCGTTTCTGGTATCCCTTCTACGAAAAGATGGTCGAGTTGGACGTGCCCGCGATGATCCACGTTTCGGGCAGCTGCAATCCAGGCCTGCACGCGACGGGCGCCTATTACATCGCCGCCGACACGATCGCCTTCATGCAGTTGATCCAAGGCAACCTGTTCGCGGAGTTTCCGACGCTGCGCTTCATCATCCCGCACGGGGGCGGGGCGGTGCCCTATCATTGGGGGCGGTATCGCGGCCTCGCCGACATGCTCAACCAGCCGGGCCTCGACGGGCATGTGATGAACAACGTGTTCTTCGATACGTGCGTCTATCATCAAGCGGGCGTGAACCTGCTGGCCGAGGTGATCGAGACCAAGAACATCCTGTTCGGCAGTGAGATGGTCGGCGCGGTGCGCGGGATCGACCCGCAGACCGGCCAGTATTTCGACGACACCAAGCGCTATGTCGATGCGCTGCCGATCAGCGCCGCGCAACGCCACGCGATCTTCGAGGGGAACGCGCGGCGTGTCTTCCCGCGGCTCGACGCCAGGCTCGCGGCGCGTGGTCTGTGACCGGCAGGAAGCCCGGGCGGTATCCTGCCAGATGAAAATTGCCCTGGCCGGTGCCGGCGCCTTCGGGGAAAAGCACCTCGACGGACTGCGACGGATCGCCGGCGTCGAGCTTGTCAGCCTGGTGGGCGGACGGCTCGAACCGACCCGGGCGATCGCCGACCGCTACGGTATCGCGCACGCGACGACCGATCTCGCTGATTGTCTCGCGCGCGACGACGTCGAGGCGGTCATCCTCTGCACGCCGACCCAGATGCACGCGGAACAGGCAATCCGGTGCATGGATGCCGGCAAGCATGTGCAGGTGGAGATTCCGCTCGCAGACAGCCTGGTCGATGCCGAGGCCGTGCTGGCACGGCAGCAGGCGACGGGTCTCGTCTGCATGGTCGGCCACACGCGCCGGTTCAATCCGCCGCATCAGCTGCTGCACGGCACGATCGAGGCGGGCGAGCTGAATCTCCAGCAGATGGACGTCCAGACCTATTTCTTCCGCCGCGAAAACATCAATGCCAGGGGCGAGGCACGCTCGTGGACCGACCATCTGCTGTGGCACCATGCCGCGCACTCCGTTGATCTGTTCGCCTACCAGGCGGGGCCGATCGTCAGGGCCAATGCGCTGGCAGGGCCGATCCATCCCGAGCTGGGCATCGTCATGGATCTGTCGATCCAGCTGAAGGCGGCAAGCGGCGCGATCTGCACCCTGTCCCTCAGCTTCAACAATGATGGGCCGCTCGGCACCTGCTTTCGCTACATTTGTGACCGCGGCACATATCTGGTCCGTTATGACGATCTGTTCACCGGCAACGACGAGCGGCTCGATGTGTCGCGGGTGGCGGTGTCCACCGACGGCATCGAGTTGCAGGATCGCGAATTCGTGACGGCGATCCGCGAAGGCCGTGAGCCGAACAGTTCGGTTGCGCAGGTGCTTCCCTGCTACCGCATACTGGACGCGCTCCAGGAGCAAATATGGCGGGACAGCCCGTGCTAGGCTCGGGACTTAATGGCGCCAGCAGGTGGTGCAATTAGTGCCGAGCCCAATCCCGGCGCTGGATGCGCTCGCTGGGGCTTAGCGTCACACCTATCCCGGAGGGCCGCACCGAAGCGGCTGAGAGGTGGCTGCGGTCACGACCCGCCGAACGATCCGGTTGAGACCGGCGGCGGGGAGGGGCGTCGTCGCAAGAGGACGCCCGCGCTCCGACACTGAAGCGAAGCACATGGCCGACATGGACTCGCCGATCCCAGAAACGCTCGGGCCGGATCAGAATGCGCTCGAACGGCTTCTCGCCGGCGAGATATTCCTTCGACAGGGGCGGCCGCTCATAGGGCGGGTCGGGTTCGTCACCGACAAGTCCGATCGTTCCCTCAAACCGGTTCTGCCGCAGCGCGGACGCCAGCTGCGCTCCGCCGTGGCCGGCGCCGACGATCAGCACGTCATACCGCTGTTCAACCATCCCGGTCCTCCGGTGCGACGGCCACCGCTACCCGCCCGCCTCGCCCGCGATCTCGATAGCCCGAAAGCGACGAAGCCATCATCAGCGCCGGAGCCGTTCGGCGTGCCAGCGCAGGTGATCGGCCATGAAGGTGGAGATGAAGAGGTAGCTATGGTCGTAGCCCGGCCGCATCCGCAAGGTGAGCGGGATCGCCGATCCGTCGCACGCGCGCTGCAACCGTTCGGGCTGGAGCTGCCCGGTCAGGAAGTCGTCCGCCTCGCCCTGATCGACCAGCAGGGCCGCGGCCCGCGCGCCGTCCTCGATCAAGGCCACCGCATCGTGCTTGCGCCACAGCGACCGGTCGTCGCCCAGATAGCCCCCGAGCGCCTTCTGGCCCCAGGGCACCTGGCTCGGCGCGACGATCGGCGCGAAAGCGGAGACGCTGTGGTAGCGATCGGGATAAGTCAGCCCGATCGTCAGCGCCCCATGCCCGCCCATCGAGTGACCGGTGATCCCCTGCCGGGCGGGGTCGACGGGGAAGTGTTCGGCGACCAGCGCCGGCAGCTCCTCGGTGACATAGCTCCACATCGCGAAGTGCGGCGCCCAGGGCGGCTGCGTCGCGTCGACGTAGAAGCCGGCGCCCTGACCCATGTCATAGGCCGGATCGTCGGCGACGCCTTCGCCGCGGGGAGACGTGTCGGGCGCGACGAGGATCAGGCCCAGTTCCGCGCACGCACGCCGATACTCGCCCTTGTCGGTGACGTTGGCGTGGGTGCAGGTGAGGCCCGACAGATACCAGACCACCGGCAGCCGCGCGCCGTCGGCATGGGGCGGCACATAGACCGAGAAGGTCATGGTGGTGCCGGTGGCGGTCGAGGCATGCCGATACACGCCCTGCACGCCGCCATGCGCCTTCGTCGCGGAGACGGTTTCCATCAGTATACCACGACCGAGCGGATGCTTTCGCCTGCGTGCATCAGGTCGAAGCCCCGGTTGATCTCGTCGAGCGTGAGGACGTGGGTGATCATCGGGTCGATCGCGATCTTGCCCTCCATGTACCAGTCGACGATCCTGGGCACGTCGGTGCGGCCCTTGGCGCCGCCGAACGCGGTGCCGCGCCAGTTGCGCCCCGTCACGAGCTGGAACGGGCGGGTCGCGATCTCCTTGCCGGCTTCCGCCACGCCGATGATGATGCTGGTGCCCCAGCCGCGGTGGCAGCATTCCAGCGCGGTGCGCATCACCTCGGTGTTGCCGGTCGCGTCGAAGCTGTAGTCCGCGCCGCCGTCGGTCAGCGCCGCCACCGCCGCGACCGTCTCCTCCCGGCGCTGGCCGCGGCTGTTGATGAAGTCGGTCATGCCGAACTGCCGCCCCCACGCCTCGCGGTCCGGATTGATGTCGATGCCGACGATCCGCCCCGCCCCCGCCAGCCGCGCGCCCTGGATGACGTTGAGGCCGATGCCGCCCAGCCCGAACACGACGACAGTGTCGCCGACCTGCACCTTCGCGGTATTGACCACCGCGCCGACCCCGGTGGTGACCCCGCAGCCGATATAGCAGCTCGTCCTGAACGGTGCGTCAGGCCTGATCTTCGCGACCGCGATCTCGGGCAGCACGGTGAAGTTCGCGAAGGTCGAGCAGCCCATATAGTGGAAGATCGGCTGCCCCTTGTGGCTGAACCGCGTCGTGCCGTCCGGCATCAGCCCCTTGCCCTGCGTCGCGCGGATCGCGGTGCACAGGTTGGTCTTGCCCGACAGGCACGATTTACATTGCCGGCACTCGGGCGTGTAGAGCGGGATGACGTGGTCGCCGGGCTTCACCGACGTGACGCCCGCGCCGACCTCGCGCACCACGCCTGCGCCCTCGTGGCCGAGCACGGACGGGAACAGCCCCTCGCTGTCCAGCCCGTCCAGCGTATATGCATCGGTGTGGCAGATGCCGGTCGCCATGATCTCCACCAGCACCTCGCCCGCGCGCGGCCCCTCCAGGTCCAGCTCGACGATCTCCAGCGGCCGCTTGGCCTCGAACGCGACGGCAGCGCGGGTCTTCATGATGCTTTCTTTCTATCGGGAATGCCGGGATGCGGATCCGCTGTCACCGGGCGGCGGTGGCCTCGACCTCGATCAGCGCCCCGGGCATCGCCAGATCGCAGATCACCGTCGAGCGCGCCGGAAAGGGGTCGCGCAGCCGGTCCGCATAGACGCCGTTATAGCCGGCGAAGTCTTCCTTGCGGGTCAGCCAGGTCGTGATCTTGAAGACATGGCCGAGGGTCAGGCCTTCCTTGGCCAGCAAAGCCTCGATATTGTCGAACACGGCCTTGGTCTGCGTTTCGATATCGTCGCCGGCGAGCTTGCCGGCGACCAGCGGCAGTGCTCCCGAGAGGTAGAGGATGCCGTTCACTTCGACCGCCGAGGACAGCGGCATGACCGCTCCGGTACTGCTGACGAGGGGGCCGCCGAGTTGCTTGAACATGGTGTTTCTCCTGTGTTGTCGTTAATCACGCTGCCGGGAGCGCATGATGGATGACGAGACGTACCGCGCCGAGATCCTCGCCGCCTATGAGGGCGAAATCGGCGGCGAGATCACATCGGCGACGCTGATCGGCCGTCTGACCCTGGACGACACGCGCCGGGCCAAGCTTGAGCTGCTGCGCCGGCTGGAGGTGCGGGTCGGTGCGGCGCTCGCGCCGATCGTGGACCGGCTGGGCGCCACCCCGGCGGATCGGGCCAGCCTCGCCGTCGCTGCCCGCGAGCGCGCCCTGGCCGTCGGCGACTGGGCCGAACTGATCGAGCAGTTCGGTCCGCGGCTCGAGGTCTATGTGGCGCGCTTCGAGGCGCTGCATGCCGCGGCGCGCCCGGGCGACGAGGAGTCGCTGGCGCTGCTCGTCGCGCACGAACGGGCGCTGATCGCGTTCGGTCGGTTCGAACGCGCCGGTGACGACGCGGCGGCGCTCGCCTGCCTCCGCGCCGCGGTCGGCACCGATAGGCCGGTGGGCCCGAACGATCACCTCGAGTCTCCGCGGCTCAGCAATCAAGCGTGGCCGCCCGTTCCCACTCACTGAGATGGCTGGTGAAGCTGTTCCACTCCTGCATCTTGAGCTTGAGATAGGATGGCACGAAGCCGGGCATTGCATCCTTCAGCACGTCCGAGGCGTCCAGCGCGCGTAGCGCGTCGAGCAGGTTGAGCGGCAGCCGGCCGACGTCCGGCGCGAGGTGCCCCTGCGTGTACATGTTGATGTCGAGCCGCTGGCCGGGATCGCGCTGGTTGGCCATCCCGTCGAGCCCCGCCGCGAGCGCGCCCGCCTGGAGCAGATACGGGTTCACCGCGCCGTCGGCCAGCCGCAGCTCGAGCCGGGGATCGTCGGGCACGCGGATCATGTGGGTGCGATTGTTGCCGGTATAGCTGATCGTGTTGGGCGACCAGGTCGCGCCGGAGATGGTGCGCGGCGCGTTCAGCCGCTTGTATGAATTGACGGTGGGATTGAGCAGCGCCGCCAGCGCGGGCGCCGAATGCATCAGTCCGCCGATGAAGTGATAGCCGAGCGCCGACAGGCCCAGCTCGCCGGCGTCGTCCGCGAAGACGTTCGCGCCGTCCTTCCACAGCGAGATGTGCGCGTGACAGCCGTTGCCGGTCAGCGCGGCGAACGGCTTGGGCATGAACGTCGCGCGCAGGCCGTGCTTCTCGGCGACCGATTTCGCCATGTACTTGAAGAAGGCGTGGCGATCGGCGGTGACGAGCGCGTTGTCGTAGGTCCAGTTCATCTCGAACTGGCCGTTCGCGTCCTCATGGTCGTTCTGATATGGTTCCCAGCCGAGATCGAGCATCGCGTCGCAGATCTCGGTGATGACGTCATAGCGGCGCATCAACGCGAGCTGGTCGTAGCACGGCTTGTCCTGCGTGTCGGCGGCGTCGCCGATCGCCTTGCCGTCGGGGGTGATGAGGAAGAACTCGCATTCGACGCCGGTCTTCATCTCCAGGCCCTGCTCGCCGGCCC
>NZ_CAXUEK010000047.1:0-21781 GCF_964250165.1 uncultured Sphingomonas sp.
GTCAAGGTGCTGGAGGGCCCGTTCGCGAGCTTCAACGGCACGGTGGAGGAGCTCGACTTCGACAAGGCCAAGGTGAAGGTGTCGGTGAGCATCTTCGGCCGCGCGACGCCGGTCGAGCTGGACTTCGAGCAGGTCGAGCGCTCGAAATAATCGCGGGCGGGCGGGTTCGGCCCACTGTTGCCGGAACGCCACGGCCGCCGCGGAACCGTTCCCGCCATGTTGCGCCGCGGCGCAAAACATGTCTCACTATGTGACAAGGATGTGACGCGACGACCGCGGACGCATCAGCGTCGCCGGCGTGAGCACGGCGGGTGGAGGGGCGGACGGAAGGCAGGGCTTTGTTTCGGAGGGGAAGGCGCATGTTGCTGAAGTCGCTCACGTCCACCATGGCGCTCGCCGCCGCGCTTGCGAGCACGGCGGCCTACGCCCAGTCATCGGCCGCGCCGACGTCGCCCTCGGCCGACGCGCCGCAGCAGACCGCGCCCGCCGACGGGCCGGTCGCCGCGACGCCGACCGCGCAGGACCACAGCACCGACGTCGTCGTGATCGGCACGCGCCGGACCGACCGGACGCTGACCAACTCGCCGTCCCCGGTCGACGTGATCGGGTCCGCCGAGCTGCAGGCGCAGCCGACCGCCAACCTGATCGACTCGGTCAAGAACATCATCCCGTCCTTCTTCGTCGGGCAGAACACCATCTCCGACGCGTCCAGCTTCGTCCGCTCGCCCTCGCTGCGCGGGCTGCCGGGCGACGAGGTGCTGGTGATGCTGAACGGCAAGCGCTACAACCGCTCGTCGCTGGTCCAGGTCTACACCGGCGGCGACACCGGCCTGTCGTTCGGCGCGCAGGCGCCCGACATCTCGGCCATCCCCTCGATCGCGGTCAACAACCTGCAGGTGCTGCGCGACGGCGCGACCGCGCAGTACGGCTCGGACGCGATCGGCGGCGTGCTCAACTTCGCCCTGCGCCAGGATGCCGGGCTGGAGCTGCAGGGCCGCTACGGCCGATATTATGACGGCGACGGCGACGCCCGCCAGATCGCCGGCGACGTCGGCTTCAAGCTGGGCGGGCGCGGCTTCATCAACGTCGCGGGCGAGTATAACGACGATCTCGGCACCAGCCGCGGCCACCAGCCCGCCGGCGCCGCCTATTTCGCCCAGGCCAATCCCGCGCTCGCCAGTCAACTTCCCAACTATCCGGAGCCGGCCCAGATCTGGGGCAGCTCGCCGACCCATGGCTGGAAGGCGGTGGTCAACGCCGGCCTCGACGTGACCGAGAACACGCAGCTCTATGCGTTCGCCAATTTCGCCTACACGAAGACCGACGAGAGCTTCAACTATCGCCGGCCCATCGCCTTCGCCGGGGTGCCGATCTCCACCGGCGCCACGCTCACCACCACCAACATCAGCCGCAACGGTTCGTACAACCCCGTCTATCTGACGGCCTGTCCCGCCGGGAACGGGACCTGCCCGACGGGCGGCTTCGTGATCGACGCCAACACCTTCTCGGCCGCCAACCTCTACCCGGCCGGCTTCACGCCGCGCTTCGTCGGCGTGACGCGCGAGGCGTATGGCGTGGTCGGCTACAAGGGCAAGCTGGACAACGGGCTGACCTTCGACATCTCGGGAACGCTCAGCCGCCACTCGCTGCGGCTGTCGATGTATGACTCGCTCAGCCCATCCTACGGCCCGCAGACCCAGACGAGCTTTCAGTTCGGCGAGTTCATCCAGAAGGAGGGCGACGGCAACATCGACCTGACCTACCCGCTGGAGGTCGGCTTCGCGAGCCCGATCACCATCTCGGGCGGCGGCGAGTATCGCAAGGAGACGTTCGAGCTGACCCCGGGCGACGCGCAGTCCTACGGCGCGGGACCGTACGCGATCGCCCAGCCGCTCTACACGCAGACGGCGCCCGGCGTGTTCGTCAGGAACGGCTCTTCCGCTGCGCAATCGCCGGCCGCGAGCGGCTATGGCGGCACCAGCCCGGCGCTCTCGGGCTCGTTCAGCCAGGAGAGCGAAGCCGCCTATCTCGGCGCCGAGACCGACATCGTCACGGCGCTGACGGTCGGCGTGATGGGCCGTTACGAGCATTACAGCGATTTCGGCAGCACGGTGGTGGGCAAGGCCAACGCACTGTTCAAGGCGACGCCGTGGCTCTCGATCCGCGGCACCGTCGGCACCGGCTTCCACGCGCCGACGCCCGGCCAGTCGCACGACGCGGTGGTCACCACCAGCTTCCTGGCGGGCTACCAGGTGCAGCAGGGCACCTATCCCGTCGACAATGCCGCGGCGCTGTTCTTCGGCTCCGGCCCGCTCAAGCCCGAAAAGGCGACCAACTGGGGCGCCGGCCTGGTCCTCACCCCGGCGCGGGCGCTGACGGTGACGACCGACTATTACAACATCAAGGTGCGCGACCGCATCTACCTGTCGCAGTCCTTCCCCGTGACGGCGGCCAACGTCGCGGCCAGCCCCGCGCTCGCCACGGTCGGCGCGGGCGGCACGGTGCAGTATTTCACCAACGCGCTCGATACGCTTACCCAGGGCCTCGACGTGGTGGGGTCCTACCGCCTCACCTTGGCGGAAGCGGCGGTGAACCTGACGCTGGCCTATAACTATAATCAGAGCTCCGTGTCCCGGCGCAACGCGGCGCAGGTGTCGGATGCGCAGGTCGCCGACATCAATCATCTCGCGCCCAACCACCGCGCCAATTTCGCGGTCGCCTGGTCGCTGCGCGGACTGACGATCAATGGCCGCGAGAATTATTACGGCTCTTGGCGGGACGAAGTCGATTATCCCGGCCAGCTGTTCCGATCGAAGTTCACGACCGACCTCGACATCAGCTACACCTTCATGGACCATTACACGCTGACGGTCGGCTCCAACAACTTCTTCGACATGCGACCGGACAAGATCGCGGCGTCGGCATCCAACCCGATCTACACGGTCAACCAGGCGCTGCTCGACGGCTCGGTCTATCCGCGCATCGGTGGTCCGTTCGGGTTCAACGGCGGCTTCTACTATGCCCGTCTGCGCGTGAAATACTGAGCGTCGGCGGGGGAGGGCGATCACCCTCCCCCGCCCCGCGTCACGCGATCATGGACCTGGTCATGACCGCCCCGCTTACCCACCGCCCGGCCGACCTCGACGATCTCGCCGCGCTCCATGACCTGATGCGGCGCGCCATCGACACGCTGCAGGACGGTTTCCTCACGCCCGCGCAGGTGCGCGCGAGCCGCCATGTCATGGGGCTCGACACCCAGCTCGTCCGTGACGGCACCTATCTGGTCGTCCTGGACGGCAACACGATCGTCGGCTGCGGCGGCTGGAGCTATCGCGCGACGCTGTTCGGCGGCGACGCCAGCATCGTCGTCCGCGCGCCCGATCCACTCGATCCCGCGACCGACGCGGCGCGCGTGCGCGCCATGTACACCAGCCCCGATCACGCGCGACGCGGTATCGGCCGGATGGTGCTGGGGCAATGCGAGGCGGCGGCGCGCGCCTACGGGTTCCGGCGCGCCGAGCTGATGGCGACGCTCGCCGGCGAGCCGCTCTATCGCGCCTGCGGCTATGTGGCGATCGAGCCGATCCTGTCCGACCCGATCGACGGCGTATCCGTGCCGCTGATCCGGATGGGCAAGCGGCTCGACTGACGAGCGGCGCGCGAACGGCGCAAGGAGACCACGGCCATGCACCTCGTCCACGATCCCGCGGCCGCCGCGGCGGCGCCGATCACCTTTCAGGATTTCCTGCGGGTCGACATCCGCGCCGGCACGATCGTCGAGGCCTCCCCCTTCCCCACGGCGCGCAACCCCTCTTACATCCTGCGCATCGATTTCGGGCCGGGGATCGGCGTGCGCAAGAGCGCGGCGCAGATCACCGAGCGCCATGCGCTCGCCGATCTGGTCGGCCGGCGCGTGCTGGCGGTGGTGAACTTTCCTCCGCGCCAGATCGCCGACATGCGTTCGGAGGTCCTCGTCCTCGGCCTGCCGGACGCGGACGGCGCGGTGGTGCTGGCCGAGGTCGATCCGACCATCCCGGATGGCGCGCGGCTCGCCTGACGCAGGGGTGCGTCGCCTCCCACACGGATTTCCGACATTGAAAACGGAACGCGCTTCGGCTAGGCGGCTGCGCTTCCAACATCGTTGGGAATCGCTGCGGGAGGGCGCTTGCGCCCGTTCGGACCGCTCAACTTGGAACAGAGTGAAACATGGCGAAGAAGATCACAGGCTATATCAAGCTGCAGGTCGCGGCCGGCGCGGCGAACCCGTCGCCGCCGATCGGCCCGGCGCTGGGCCAGCGCGGCGTCAACATCATGGAGTTCTGCAAGGCGTTCAACGCGCAGACCGCCGACCAGGAAAAGGGCACGCCGCTGCCGACGGTAATTACCGTCTATGCGGACCGCTCCTTCTCGTTCGAGACCAAGACGCCGCCCGCGGCCTATCTCCTGAAGAAGGCCGCGAACCTGAAGTCGGGCTCCAAGGAGCCGGGCAAGACGAGCGCGGGCACGATCAGGCGCTCGCAGCTGGCCGAGGTCGCCACCGCGAAGATGAAGGATCTGAACGCGAACGATCTCGACGCGGCGACGAAGATCATCGAAGGCTCCGCTCGCGCGATGGGCCTGCAGGTCGTGGAGGGCTGATCCGATGGCACAGAGCAAGAAGCAGAAGACCTGGACGATCGATCCCGAGCAGCTGCACGGCATCGACGAGGCGATCGGCCTCGCCAAGACCAACGCCAGCGCCAAGTTCGACGAGACCATCGAGGTCGCGCTGAACCTGGGCGTCGATCCCCGCCACGCCGACCAGATGGTGCGCGGCGTCGTCACGCTGCCCAAGGGCACCGGCAAGGACGTCCGCGTCGGCGTGTTCGCGCGCGGCGCGAAGGCGGACGAGGCGCGCGCGGCAGGCGCGGACGTGGTCGGCGCCGAGGACCTGATGGAGACGATCCAGGGCGGCACGATCGAGTTCGACCGCTGCATCGCCACGCCCGACATGATGGGCGTCGTCGGCCGGCTCGGCAAGGTGCTCGGCCCCAAGGGCCTCATGCCCAACCCGCGGCTCGGCACCGTGACCATGAACGTCGCGCAGGCGGTCAAGGACGCCAAGGGCGGCCAGGTGGAGTATCGCGTGGAGAAGGCCGGGATCATCCACTCCGGCATCGGCAAGGCGAGCTTCCCGGCCGAAGACCTGCGCGCGAACTTCGACGCGCTGGTCGGCGCGGTGGTGCGGGCCAAGCCGACGGGCGCAAAGGGCAAGTACGTCAAGAAGATCGCGGTTTCGAGCACGATGGGCCCGGGCATCCGGGTCGACGTGGCCGAGGTCGCGGGCGGCTGAGCCGGAGGCCGGCCCGCGGCGATGCTGCGGGTCGGTTCCGCCCGGACGCAAGCCGAACGGCCGGCGTGGCCGCTACGCGGCGTCCGAGGTCACGCGATGCACTCGCGTGACAGCCTGGCCTGGAGCATCGCTAGGCCGGGAACCCCCTCACCTCCGTCAGATGATGCGCGAGCGCCTCGCGCGCGTCGCCATCCGCCGGCCGCGCCGCGCACCAGGTCGCGACGCAGACGCTGCGCAGCGCGGCGAAACCCGCGATCAGCGCCTGGTCGGCTTCGGTGAAGCGTGGCCAGGCGGAGGAAGGCAGGCAGGCGATGTCGTATTCGGCCGGCCCCAAGCAGGCGTCCTCGCAGTCGACCCAGACCGGGCCTACGCCGCCGAGCAGCAGGTTGCCCGGATGCGCGTCGCCGTGGATGGGCGTCCACGCGTCGGCGCCGCCGGTCGCTGCGCGCAGCCGCGCGAATTGGGCGTTCAGCAACAGGCGGTCGTCGCCCGCGAGCACCGGTACGGCTGTCGGGTCGGCGAGCAGGAGCGCGACGCCGTCGAGCGCATCGGTATAGGGCGGCAGCGCACCGTCATAGCCGGCGAACGCCCGGTGGAGCGCGGCGAGCGTGGCCCCGGCGAGCTCGGCGTCGTCATCGCCGGCGACGCGATCGTGATCGATCCAGGGCCACAGCGTCACGACGCCGTCCGCCAGCTGGTGCGGGCCGGCCTCGGCGAGCGGCGCGGCCACAGGCGCGCCCTGCGCCGCCAGGAACCGCGCGACCGCCAGCTCGCGCGCGGCGGTCACGTCCGACTCCGGGCCAGTCGCCACCCGCAGTATGACCCGCTGCGGCAGCAGGACCAGCGTAGCGCGGTGGCCCGCGTTGAGCAGCTCGACCCGCCCGTCCCCGAGCCCGAGCGCCCGGCAGAGCGCGACGGCGTCGGACGCCAGCCGGTCGGGCGTCAGCGCTCGCCGTCCGGGTAATCGGCGGCCAGCGCCACGGCGCGCAAGCTCTGGATTTCCTCCAGCCGCTCCGTGAGCCTGGCCGTCACCGCGTCGTGGCCGAACTTGCCGAGCACCAGATGGCGCGGCGGCTGGTCGCGCTCCACCGCTTCGATCATCGCCTGGGCCGCGCGGACGGGATCGCCCGCCTGCTGGCCCGAATAGCCGCTGGTCTGCTGCATCCGCGCGGCCGCGGTGTCGGCATAGTCGGCGATGCGGCTGGGGGTCTGCTTCAGCGACCGGCCGGCCCAGTCGGTGCGGAACGGGCCGGGCTCGATGCACGTCACGCCGATGCCGAGCGGCGCGACCTCCGCCTTGAGGCTGTCCGACCAGCCCTCCACCGCATGTTTGGTCGCGGCGTAATAGCCCGACGCGGGAAAGCCGATCAGCCCGCCCACCGAGGTGACGTTGACGATCGCGCCGCTCTTCTGCGCGCGCATCACCGGCAGCACCGCGCGGGTGAGCGCGAACAGGCCGAACACGTTGGCCTCGAACTGCGCGCGGATCGCCGCGTCCTCGCCCTCCTCGACCGAGCTCTGATAGCCGTAGCCGGCGTTGTTCACGAGCGCGTCGATGCGGCCGAAGCGATCGGTGGCGGCCTTCACCGCCGCCTCGATCTGGCCCTGCTCCGCCACGTCGAGATCGACCGCGAGCGCGCGCTCGGGCGCAAGCGCGACGAGATCGGCGACGCGGTCTGCGCCGCGCGCGGTGACGACGGCCCGCCAGCCCCGCGCCAGCACGATGCGGGCGAGCTCACGGCCGAAGCCGGTGGAGCAGCCGGTGATGAACCAGACGGGGTCGGCGGGCAGCGGCATGGCAGGCTCCTGAAGACAGGCCGCCCCAACGAGGCAGCGTCGGGATCGCTCCGCGCTACCGATCGTCCCGGGGCGCGCGGTTGAAGTCGAAGCGGATGCGCACCCAGGCCCCGACCAGTGCCTTGCCGCCGAGCCGCGGCGGGCGCACCTGGAACTGCCACGCCGCCTCGCGCAGCGCCCGCGACAGGCCGAGCCCGGGCGGCGAATCCGCCAGCTGGCGGCAGCTGTCGACATGATAATTGGGCGCGGTGCGGCAGGCGATCGTCGCCCACGCCCCCGCGGGCGCGCCGCCGGGCAGGTAGAGCGCGAGGACGTTGGCCGGCGGCTCGCGATACCATTCGGCGTCGTACAGCCGCGCGCCGCCGGGGCCCTCGCCCGGGCCATAGGGGGCGACGCTGTCCTTGCCGGTATCGCCGTCGCCCTCGCCCGACGGCGCCTTGGCCATCTTGCCGATGTCGCTGTCACCCAGGGCCATCGCCATCATCGGCGGCGCGGCGGCGTTGGGGAGCGGCGCGGGCGGCAGCGGCGGCGGCGGCGCGCGATGCGCCGGAGCGGCGGGCGCGGCCTTGGCGGCGGCGCGCTGTGCCGTGCGGCGGGGCTGCGGCGCGGCGTGCTGGCCTTCGGGGGCGACGTTGAAGGTCTTGAGGCTCTGGCCGCCGAACGGCGGCGGCGGCAGCGCCACGCCGAGCCGGATCAGCAGCAGGATCAGCAGCGCGACGAAGGCGAGCGACAGCGCCAGCGCCGCCGCGCGCCGCCGGGGCGACGTTCCTTGCGCATAGGCGGAACGCTGGAGATACATCGACGCCACGGCGCGCGCCGCCTAGCCGAGGCCCGGTGAACGGACAATGCGCCTGTTTGTCATCTTGGCGCGCGGGACGATCGGCGCTGGTCGATCGTCCCCGAGATGCGCTAATCCGCGGGCATGACCCGCCGCGCGCCGATCGTCGCCCTTCTGCTGCCGCTGGCCGCCGCCGGACCGGCCGGGTTCCGGCCCGGGCTGTGGCAGGTGACGAGCGCGCCGACCGGCGCCAGCCTGGACGGGCGGCCGCTGACCGACCTGCCCTATGCCGGCCCGGCCGGCCCCGGCACCGTGTGCCTGTCGGCCGCCGATGCGCCCGGCCTCGGCTGGGTGACGCGCGATCTCGCGCCGGGCTGCACGATCACGCGCGGCGCGCTCGGCGGTGACGGCAGGGTGGCCGTCACGGCGAGCTGTCCGCCTCAGGCGCCGGGACTGGCGCGCGGGACGGTGCGGCTGACCGGGCGCTGGACGCCGACCGGCTATGACCTGAGGTTCGCGACCACCAACCCGTCCGAGACCGGCGTGATGGGCTTCACCGGCACCATGACCGGCCGGCGCACCGGGGACTGTCCTACCCCGCCTCCACGACCATGATCGTCTCGCCGGCGTAGCGCTCGGCGGCGCGGTCGAACAGCGCGCTGGCGGCAAAGCGGCGCGGCGTGAGGCGGACGGCGCTCAGCCCGGCGAGCTTGAAGGTGCCGAGCTTCACTTCCTTGGGCGGCTTGCCCTCCCGCTCCAGCGTCACCGCGTCGACGTGCAGGTCGCCGTGGCGGGTGTAGAGGATGTGCGGCGCCAGCGTCACGGCGACCCGGTTGTAGGTCGCCGCGACCGCCTGCCGCTTGACGATCGCCTCCAGGAACAGGGGCGTGGCGGGGTCCGGAGCGGTGGCCATGCGCCTCTCCTAGCGCTCTGCTGCATTGCAACAACCCCATCCGTCGCACGCGGTTCCGCGAACGAGCAGACAGGAACAGGATCACCGGCGCCGGCGCTATCTTCCCGCCGCCGCGCCGCCGCCGGCCGGGCCCATCAGCTTCTGGCTGAAATAGACCATCTGCATCGCCGCCAGGCGCGCGCCCTGCTCGATGTCCGCGTCGCCGGAGTGGCCGCCGGCGGTGTCCTCGTAGAACAGATAGGGCAGCCCGTATTCCTTCATCCGCGCGGCGAACTTGCGCGCGTGCTGCGGGCCGACGCGGTCGTCCTTGGTGGTGGTCCAGATATAGGGCTCGGGATAGGCGACGCCCTTTTTCAGGTTCTGGTAGGGCGAGATGGTCTGCAGGAACGCCTTTTCCTGGGGGTTCGCGACCGAACCATATTCGTCCACCCACGACGCGCCCGCCGCGATCTGCTCGTAGCGGATCATGTCGAGCAGCGGCACCTGGATCACCACCGCCCTCCACAAATCGGGATGCTGGTTGAACTCGACGCCCATCAGCAGCCCGCCGTTGGAGCCGCCATAGATGCCCAGCCTGGCCGGGCTGGTGATCCGCCGCGCGATCAGGTCCTTCGCGACGCTCGCGAAGTCGTCATAGATCACCTGCCGATGCAGCTTGCGCCCGGCGTCGTGCCAGGCCGGGCCGAACTCGCCGCCGCCGCGGATATTGGCGAGCACATAGGCGCCGCCGCGCTCCAGCCACAGCTTGCCGGTCGAGCCCGAATAGGCGGGCGTCATCGGCAGCTCGAAGCCGCCATAGGCGGTCATGATCGTCGGCGTCGTGCCGTCGAGCGGCAGCCCCTGCCGGTGGACGACGAAATACGGCACCTTCGTCCCGTCGGTCGACGTCGCCTGGAACTGCTCGACCACCAGCCCCGTCGCATCGAACTTGGGCGGCAGCTGCTTGACCGGCCGCGGCGGCGTGGTCGCCCTGGCGTCCAGCGCATAGAGCGTGGTCGGCGTCAGGAAGCCGGTGACCGCCAGATAGGCATGGTCGCTGCGGTCGGTCGCCGAGACGACGCCGACGCTGGTCTTGTCGGCCACCGGCACCGGCCGCGCCGTCCAGCCGCCGCTCCCGTGCGTATAGACGAAGGCGCGGCCGTTGACCTCGTCGAGCATCGTCACGAGCAGCGTGTCGCGCGTCGCCGCCGCGCCGCTCAGCGACTGGCGCGGGCCCGGCGCGACGATCACGGTCGGGTTCAGCACGCCGCGTTCGACCTCCGCCAGCGGCGCCGAGGCGATCGCGCCGGCGGGCACCCTGCCCCAGGGATCGCTGGTCTCGAACACCATCAGCCCGTCGATCAGCCCCACCGGCCGCGTGCGCGCGGGCACGTCCAGCTTCACCGGGCCCTTGGGCGTGAGCAGCAGCGTTTCCTGGCCGAAGAACGTAACGCCGCGGGTGATGACCACCGCACGGTTGCCCTTGGCGTCGGTCAGCACGGTGGCGCCGGTCGAGACCTGATCCGTCGCCGCCCCGCGGAAGACCTCGGTCGCCTGGTCGAGCGGCTGGCCGCGCTTCACCCGCTTGAGCACGAACGGATAGCCGGACGCGGTCGTCGTCCCCGCCCCCCAGTCGCGCGAGACCAGCAGCGTGTCCTGGTCGAGCCAGTCCGCGTCCTGCTTCGAGCGCGGGAGCAAGAAGCCGTTCGGCACGAACTGCCCCGTCGCCAGATCGAACTCGCGATAAGTCACCGCGTCCTCGCCGCCCTCCGACAGCGCGACGAGGCACAGCCGCTCCTCGGGCCGGAGGCAGCTCGCACCCTTCCACACCCACTGCTTCCCCTCGGCCTGGCCGAGCGCGTCGAGATCGAGCGCCGTCGTCCAGTTGGGCTGCGGGTTCGCGTAATCGGCTTCGGTCGTCCACCGCCACAACCCGTGGGGATGCTCGGCGTCGCGCCAGAAATTATAGAGGCGGCCGAAGCGCTGGTCGGGATTGGGGATGCGGTCCTTGGCGGCGGCGATCGCCAGCGCCTCCTGGTAGAAGGTCGGATAGCGCGGATCGCCCTGCAGGCGCTTGAGCGTCGGCGCATTCTCCTGCGCCACCCAGGCGAGCGGCCTGGCGCCGTCCTTGTCCTCCAGCCAGAGATAGGGATCGTTCGTGGTCATCGCCGCCGTCTGCGCGACGGCGGAGGTTCCGACAAGCAATGTCAGGCCGAGCAAGCCGGTGATCCACCGCATATATTTCCTCCCGTGTCACCCCGGCCCCGTCGACGCCGCCTGTCGGCGTCGCTCAGGACAGGCTTGTGCCGGCGTCCACCGGCGAGCAAAGCTCGACGCCATGGTTGTGTGCGACAGTGGATGCCGCGACAACCCTCCCTGGCCTTTCCAACGACGTTTACGTCGTCGGAACCTTGGGCCATGTCGCCGGCATGATGGATTAGATGACGGATAACCGCCCCTTCACCCCCGGTCTCCCCACCCCGCGCCGCTACGTCGCGATCGCGGCCATGTCGTTCGGCTCGGCGCTGGTCATCATCGACAGCGGCGTCGCCAACGTCGCGCTGCCCACCATCGCGCGCGACCTGCACGTCGATCACGCATCCGTGGTGTCGATCGTCACCATCTATCAGGTGACGCTGGTCATGCTGCTCCTCCCCTTCGCCGGTCTGGGCGAGCGGATCGGGCTGAAACGCACCTACCAGGGCGGCCAGGCGGTCTTCACGATCGCGACGCTGCTCTGCTTCTTCGCCAAGAGCCTGCCCTTCCTGCTCATCGTGCGCGCGGTGCAGGCGATGGGTGCGGCGGGCGTGCTGTCGGTCGCCTCGGCGCTGATCCGGCAGATCTATCCGTCGACACAGCTCGGGCGTGGCCTCGCCGTCAATTCGGTGGTGGTGACCAGCTCCGCGGCCGCCGCGCCGACCATCGGCGGGCTGGTGCTGTCGGTCGCGCCCTGGCCCTGGGTGTTCGCCAGCGCGGTGCCGTTCGCGGTGCTCAGCCTCGCCTTCGGCCGCGCCATCCCGAACCCGCAGCCGCGCCACGCGCATTTCGACCTGGTCGGCGCCATCCTGTGCATGGCGATGTTCGGGCTGGTGATCGGCGGGCTGGAGAGCTTCGTCCATGGCGACAGCCCGGTGGTGTCGGCGGCGATCACGATCGTCGGCGTCGTCATCGGCGTCTATTTCGTCCGTCGCGAGCTCGGCGCGGAGGCGCCGATCCTGCCGGTCGACCTGCTCGCGCAGCCGGTGATCGGGCTGTCGGCGCTGGGCGGCTTCATCGCCTTCACCGCCTCGATGACGCTGCTGATCTCGACGCCCTTCCGGCTGCAGGCGCTGGGCTTCTCGGCGGCGACGATCGGCGCGTGCATCGCGCCGTGGCCGATGACCAACATGATCGTCGCGCCGCTGGCGGGCTATCTGTCGGATCGCATCCCGGCCGGGCTGCTCGGCGGCATCGGCATGTGCATCTCGGTCGTGGCGCTGCTGCTGCTCGGCACGATGCCGGCGCACCCCAGCTATTTCGACGTGGCGTGGCGCATGGCGCTGTGCGGCTCGGGGTTCGGCAGCTACCTGCCGCCCAACGCCCGGCTGCTGGTCGGCTCCGCCCCGCGTGAGCGCGCCGCGGCGGCGGGTGGGCTGGTCTCGACGGTGCGCCTGACGGGGCAGACGACCGGTGCGACGCTGGTCGCCGCGCTGCTGGCGCTCGGCGTCGGCGCGGGGCGGACACCGCCGTTCGTCGCCGCGGGCTTCGCGCTGGTCGCGGGCCTGTGCAGCATCGCGCGCCTGCGCCCCGCGATCCGCAACCCGAGCCTGGCGGAAACGCGCGACGACGTGCCCGTCATGCGGCAGACGCGGTAGATTTCACTCCTTCCCGGGACGGGGAGGATTTGAAGGGTCAGAACACCGCCTGCGGCGTCGGCTCGTCCATCATCGCCTGGCGCACCAGCGGGATCGGCGGGCCGCCATAGCTCAGGAACCGGTCGTGGAAGGCCTTCCACCCCGCCCGGCCGCCGCGCGTCGCCGTCCAGTCGTCGCGCAGCTTGCGGATCATCAGCTTGCCGAGCGTGTAGCTGAGATATTGCGGATCATAGGTGCCGCGCGCCGCCTGCTGGCGCGCCGTGCCTTCGTCCTGATAGCATTGCTCGACGAACAGGCGCCGCGACTGGTCCAGCGTCATGCCCTGCGTGTGCAGCCCGATCGCCGACAGGAAGCGGCAGTCGCGCAGCAGCGCCTCGGAGAGCTGGCCGACATGCACCTCGGCGCTGCCGTTCCCCAGCCCGGCGTCCCACATCATCTCCTCGGCATAATGCGCCCAGCCCTCGGCATAGGCATAGCCGACGTTCAGCCGGCCGAAGAGCGAGGGCGAACGGTTGGCGTGCAGGAACTGGACGAAATGCCCCGGCATCACCTCGTGGACGGTGGTGAACAGCAGGTTGCCATAGCCGGGAACGAAGGCGTCCTGCGTCGCCTTGTCCCAGGCCGGGTCGGGCGGCGCGATATAATAGACCGACGGCACGCCCTTATCGAACGGCCCCGGCGGATCGATATAGGCGGAGTTCTGCCGGTTATAGGCGGGCGCCTCCTCCACCAGCGCCTGCTCGGTGCCGGGGACCGTGACGATATCGTGGGCGGCGACGAACCGGCGCAGCGTCGGCACCATTGTGCGCGCCGCCGCCACCGGGCCGCCGTCCGCCTTGTGCTCGCCCATCTGCGCGGTGCAGGCGAGGATGCTCTTGCCGGGCGCGAAGCTGGCGCAGGCCTGCCGGAGCGCCGCCTGGTTGCGCTGGAGGTCGGCGCGGCCGATCGCCTCCAGCCGCGCGAGCGGGGTGTCGACGCCCTCGATCTCCGCCAGCATCCGCGAGAAGCGCGCCGGGCCGAGCGCGAAATCCTGCGTCGCCCCCGCCTTCTGCGCGGTGATCCACGTCGCCAGCGCGCGCATCGCCGCGGAGGCGCGGCCCGCCGCCGCCTTCAGCGCCGCCTGCCCGGCCGGGTCCTTGACGTCGGCGAAGGCCTGGACGGCGTTGTCGCCGTAGAAGTCCGCAAAGCCGGTGAAGGCGGCCGCGCCGTAATCGACGAAGCTCGCCGGCATCGGCGTGCGCAGGTTCGCCCGGATCTGCGCCGCCGCGGCGGGCACGTTGCGGAACATCGCGGTCAGCGCCCGCATCCGCACCGCCGGCGGCGCATAGGTGCGCGCGAGATAGACGTTGGGATCAAGCCCGCCGCCGACATACCAGGCCGGGTTGGCGTGCGGGAAGTCGGCGTCGACCAGCAGGAACAGCTTGCCGCGCGCGACATGGAGCAGATAGTCGCGCTCGAACCGGTCGGCGCCCGTCAGCGTCGTGAACCGCTCGGCGCGCGCGATCGATTCGCGCAGGAACGCCGCCTGCCGCGCCAGCCCCGCCGCGCTCCAGTCAGGCAGCCGCCCGTCGAAATCATGCCGGCCCTGATAGACCGCGTTCGACGGATCGAGCCGGAACCACTGCTCGATATAGCCGTCGCGGAACGCCGCCCAGCCCGGTGCATGGGCGACCGCCTTGGGCGGCGGCGCCGCCCCGATCATCGACAGGCTGGCGAGGGCGAGCGCGGCGGCGGCGATCTTCATGCAAGGCTCCGGCTGAGGACAGAAGCTGTGTGGCGTACCGCGCGCCCGGACGCCAGCGGGAACGCCGGTGCGGGGCGGGCCGTTACGTTCCTGCAATCCCGACGGAGCCCCCCGATGCCCTATGTGAAGACGCGCGACGGAACCGACCTGTACGTCAAGGACTGGGGCGAGGGCCGGCCGGTCGTGCTGACCCATGGCTGGCCGCTGTCCGCCGACATGTGGGATCCCCAGATGATGGCGCTCGCCGAGGCCGGTTTTCGCGCGATCGCCTATGACCGGCGCGGCTTCGGACGCTCGGGCCAGCCCTGGGGCGGCTATGATTACGACACGTTCGCCGACGACCTCGCCGACGTGATCGCGGCGGCGGGCGCGGACGATGCGACGATCGTCGGCTTCTCGATGGGTGGCGGCGAGGTCGCGCGCTACATGAGCCGGCACGAGGGCAAGGGCGTGGTCGCGGCCGGGCTGATCTCGTCCGTCGTGCCCTACATGCTCAAGGACGACAGCAATCCCGACGGCGTGCCCGCCGAGCAGATCGAGCAGATCAAGGACGGCATCCGGCAGGATCGGTTCAGCTTCTTCCGCGACACGTTCGCGCCGCAGTTCTTCGGCGTCGGCTACGTGACCAGCCCGGTCAGCGACGATGTGCTCGACTGGGCGACGCGCACCGCCACCCTGGCGAGCCTCAAGGCGACGCTCGCCTGCGTCGACGCATTCGCCAAGACCGATTTCCGCCCCGACCTGCCCGCCTTCCGCGTGCCGACGCTGATCGTCCACGGCACCGGCGACGAGACCGTGCCGATCGACACCTCCGCCCGCGCCGCCGCCAAGGGCATCGCGGGCTCGCAGCTGGTCGAATATGACGGCGAGCCGCACGGGCTCAATGTGACGGCCAGCGACCGGCTGACCAGGGACCTGCTGACGTTCCTGGGGCGGTGACCCTGCTCCCCTCCCGCCCGCGGAAGGGGCGACGTCATTTCAGCGGCACGACCACTTCGTCCGGCCGCACGACGTTGAGCTCCTTGCGCGTCATCTCGTCGACCATGTCGGGGTTGGCGTGGTCGGGGTCGAGCAGCGCGACGCGGTTGCGCAGCACCGTGCGGCGCTGATCGAGGGCGGCATAGTCGCGCTCGCGCCTGGCGAGCTGGCGCTGGTAGTCGCCATAGGCGAGCATCCCGTTCGGCCCCAGCACCGCATAGGCGCCGAACAACGCGATCAGCACCAGCGCCACCGCCGGCAGCGCGGCGCGGCGCAGCGTGCGCTGCAGTTGCGAGCCCTTCCTGGTCATGCGCGCCACCTTCGCCGTCTCCGCCCCCCCGATCAAGCCCCGATCAGCACATTGCGCCCCGCATAGCGCGCGGCGCCGCCCAGCTCCTCCTCGATGCGGATCAGCTGGTTGTATTTCGCCAGCCGGTCCGAGCGCGCCAGCCCGCCGGTCTTGATCTGCCCGCAATTGGTGGCGACCGCCAGATCGGCGATGGTCGCGTCTTCCGTCTCGCCCGAACGGTGGCTCATTACCGCCGTGTAGCCTGCGCGGTTGGCGGTCGAAACGGCGTCCAGCGTCTCGGACAGCGTGCCGATCTGGTTGACCTTGATGAGGATCGAATTGGCGAGCCCGTCGCTGATCCCCTGGGTGAGCCGATTCGTATTGGTCACGAACAGGTCGTCGCCGACCAGCTGCACCTTGTGGCCGAGCAGGTCGGTCAGCGCCTTCCAGCCGACCATGTCGTCCTCGGCGGCGCCGTCCTCGATCGAGTAGATCGGGTATTTGCCCGCGAGCTCGCCATAATAGGCCGCCATCTCGGCGGGGCCGAGCACCCGCCCCTCCCCGTCGAGATGATAGGCGCCGTCGCGGAAGAACTCGGTCGAGGCCGGGTCGAGCGCCAGCATCACGTCCTCGCCCGGCCGGTAGCCCGCCGCCTCGATCGCGCCCATGATGAAGTCCAGCGCTTCGCTGGCACTTTCGAGGTTGGGCGCGAACCCGCCCTCGTCGCCGACCGCCGTCGCATGCCCCGCATCGTGGAGCCGCTGCTTGAGCGTGTGATAGATTTCGGAACCGTAGCGCACCGCCTCGGCCAGCGTCGGCGCGCCGACGGGCGCGATCATGAACTCCTGGAAGTCGATCGGATTGTCGGCATGGACGCCGCCGTTGATGATGTTCATCATCGGCACCGGCAGCACCTGCGCGGCGACGCCGCCGACATAGCGGTAGAGCGGCAGCCCGCGCGCATCGGCGGCCGCCTTCGCCGCCGCGAGGCTGACGCCCAGGATCGCGTTCGCGCCCAGCCGGCTCTTGTTCTGCGTCCCGTCGAGCGCGATCAGCCGCGCGTCGAGGTCCGCCTGATCCTCCGCGTCCTCGCCGACCAGCGCCGCGGCGATCTCGCCGTTGACCGCCGCGACCGCCTGGTCGACGCCCTTGCCGCCCCAGCGCGCCTTGTCGCCGTCGCGCTTCTCGACCGCCTCGTGCGCGCCGGTCGACGCGCCGGACGGCACCGCGGCGCGGCCGAAGCTGCCGTCCTCCAGCAGCATGTCGACCTCCACCGTCGGATTGCCGCGGCTGTCGAGGATGGTGCGGGCGGTGACGTCGATGATCGCGGTCAAGGCTGGGCTCCGTGTGGTGGCAGCCGCGCTCCTATCGTCCGCGTCCGGCCGGGGCAAATCGACGGCGGAATGCGCGGAACATCCGCCGCCGCATCCCCGTTTCAGCGTATGCGTAACGAAGGAGCCTGTCATGGCCGACACCGATAACCCCACCGCCAAGCCCGCGGGCGACGCCGACCACACGCCGCCTGCCGATACCGCATTCCAGCCGGCCGCGCCGCTGAAGGATGCAGGCGTGGAGTTCGATCCCGCGCCGGCCGGCGGCGTCACCCGCGGCAACGCGCAGGGCGTCCGTCAGCAGCTGACCGACGGCGCGACCAAGCTGCAGGGCCAGGCGGGCGACAAGGTCCGCGAGTTCGCCGATCTCGGCAAGGAGCGCGCGGCCGGCGCGCTGGACCAGCTCGCGACCATGCTCACCGACGCCGCCGGCCAGGTCGACGCCAAGCTCGGCGCACAATATGGCGGCTATGCCCGCAACGCGGCGGAGGCCGTGCAGGGCTTTTCGGGCCGCGTGAAGGGGGCCGATGTCGACGAGCTGATCGATCAGGGTCGCGAACTGGTGCGCAAGAGCCCGGGCGTGGCGATCGGCGCAGCGGCCGCGATCGGCTTCGTCCTGGCCCGTCTGGTCCAGTCGGGCATCGATGCCGATCGGGCCTGATCCCGTCGACGACGGCGTCGCCACGCTCGTCCACCGTGCCGTCGAGGACGCGCGCGAACTGGCGCGGGCGGAGGTGGCGCTCGCCAAGGCCAAGCTTGGCGAGCGCGCGACGGCCTACAAGTCGGCGGCCATCTTCTTCGTCGTGGCGGGCGTGCTGGCGTTGGCGGCGCTGGTGGCGTTGCTCGTCGGGCTGATCCTGTCGATCGCGACGCTGCTCGGCCCGGGTTGGGCGACCGCCATCGTCGTCGGCGCGACGCTGCTGATCGCGCTGGTGCTCGGGCTGATCGGCAGCGCCAGGCTCGCACCGCCCAAGGTGGCGCGATGAGCGAGATCGACATCGAGGCCGCCGAGCGTCGCGAGCTGGAGGCGCGCGCGCGCCTGCTCGCCACGCTGCACGAGCTGCAGGCGAAACTGAACCTCAAGGCGCTCACCCGCCAGCTCAGCCGGCGCGTCGCCGACGCGGGCGAGTCCGCTGCGCGCACCGGCGTGGACGCCGCCCGCCGCAACCCGGCGCCCCTTGCGGGCGCGGCGGCGATCGGGTTGGCGTTTCTCGCCCGCCACCGCATCGCCGGACTGTTCCGACGCAAGCACGACCATTCAGCCAAGGACGACGAACATGCCTGACGCCCATCGCAACGGCTCCACTCACGGCGATCAGCGCCGTTCCGACCCGACGCCGCCCAGCCCCATCGAGCGCGCGCGCGGCGCAGCTTCCGATACCGCCCGGCGCACCGTGGAAGGGATCGAGTCCAATCCGCTCGGCATTCTCGTCGGCGGGCTGGCAGTGGGCGCGCTCGCCGGCGCGCTGATCCCGCGGTCGGCCAAGGAGAAGGAGCTGCTCGCCCCCGTGGGCAAGCGGATCGGCGAGAGCGCCCGCGCCGCCGCAAAGGCCGCGCGCGAGGCCGGCCAGAGCGAGCTGGAAAGCCGGGGCCTCACCGCCGATGCGGGGCGCGATCAGGTCAAGACGTTGCTCGGCGGCTTCGCCAAGGCGCTTTCCACCGCCGGTGCGGCCGGGGCGAAGGCGGCTACCGATACGGCCACCGACAGGAGCTGACCCGAGCTTGGCCCCGCCCGCAATGGGGCGGGGGCAAAGGGGTTCAACAGACGACGGACCGGCGCTAGGAGCCCGACGCATGAGCAAGCTCCACCTCGTCTTCGGCGGTCGCGTCAGCGACCCCCGCAGCCTCGACTTCACGGATCCCGCCGCGCTGGAGGTGGTCGGCATCTTCCCGGACTATGCCAGCGCCGAAAAGGCCTGGCGCGCCGCTGCGCAACGCACCGTGGACGACGCGGAGATGCGCTATGTGGTGGTCCACCTGCACCGGCTGCTGGAGCCGGACATGGCCGGCTGACGACCATCCGTCGTCATACCGGGCTTGCGTCGGTGGGCGATGTCGAGGTCAATGTCGCTTCCCCGGCAAAGGCCCGGGGCCAGTTGCGAACGGTCCGATACTTGGCCCCCCGGCCTACGCCGGGGAAGCAGGCGCGTTCCGCGTGGCAGCGGCAGCTACCGACGCGGCAGTGTGGCCATCGCCGGCCGGCCCGTCCTTACGAACGTGGATGCCGGCTCAAGGCCGGCATGACGGATGGTTGCGTTTCGAAGATCGCCCCGGCCTCAAGCCCGCCGCCAGCGCCACATCAGCAGCGGCCGCGCCAGCGCCAGCCCCGCCAGGAAGCCGCCGATGTGCGCCGCGATCGCGATCGTCGTCCCCGCCGGCTCGGCGGCGCCGATCAGCAGCTGGACGCCGACCCAGCCCGCCGCCAGCCAGGCGACATGCATGACGCCGGCGGGCACCGGCCCCAGCGCCTGCGCGCGGCGCTCGCCGAACAGCATCGCATAGGCACCCACCACCGCCGAAATCGCCCCGCTCGCGCCGATCATCGGCACCACCGACGCAGGGCCGGTCAGCCATTGCCCTGCGGCGGCGGCATAGGCACCCAGCGCATAGAGGATCAGCATGCCGCCCTCGCCCAGCGCGCGCTCCGCCTCGCGTCCGCAAAAGCCCAGCATGACCACGTTGAACAGCAGATGCGCCCAGCCGCCATGCACCAGCGTGGCGCTGAGCGGTGTCAGCAGCCAGGGAAGCCACAGCCCCGCCACCTCGTGCCCGATCCGCGCCGGGAGGAAGCCCGCCTCGACCGACCAATAGGGCAGCGCGCCCGACAGCAGGATCAGCACCGACGCGGCGATCGTCAGCAAGCAGAGCGACGTCGTCGCCCGCGCGTCCGCCCAGCGCATCCCGATCAGCCGCCCGTATACGCGCGCGTCAGATGAACGCGACCTTGGACACGACATACCAGCGGTCGCCCGACGGCACCGTCACCTCCACCTCATCGTCTACCCTGCGCCCGATCAATGCCCTGCCCAGCGGCGAATTGTAGCTGATGCGGCCGGTCTTGGCGTCCGCCTCGGTCTGGCCGACGATCTGGTAGGTGATCGGCTTGTCGTCCTCGTCGAGCAGCGTCACGGTCGCGCCGAACACCACCTTGTCGCCCGACAGCTCGGTCGGATCGATGATCTGGGCGCGACTGAGCTTGTCCTCTATGTCGGCGATCGACGCCTCCACCTGGCCCTGGCGCTCCTTGGCGGCATGGTATTCGGCATTCTCCGACAGGTCGCCGTGCGCGCGCGCCTCCTCGATCGCATCGACGATCTGCGGGCGCTCCACTTTCAGACGCTTCAGATCCCGGCTGAGCCTGTCATAGCCCTCCTGGAGCATCGGCATCTTCTCGACCGTGGCCATCATTATCCCCAAACAATCTGCCCCCGCGCGGCTTCAGGAGGAGCCGCCCGCACCCGTAACGACGATGTCGGGGGTCAATCGTGCGAGCGGGAATGATAGGACTGGAGCGGACGCACTTCAAGGTGCCGCCCCGTCCCGCCCTGTGCCCCCGCGGCGATCGCGCGCGCGGCTTCGACCGCGGCGGAAGCGGTGGTGAAATAGGGGATGCGGGCGGCGAGCGCGGCGACGCGGATCGGCTGCGAATCCTTCAGGCTCTGCCAGCCTTCGGTGGTGTTGATGATGAGCGCGACGCCGCCGTCCTTGATCCGGTCGACGATGTGCGGGCGGCCCTGCGCCACCTTGTTGACCGTCTCGACCGGCAGCCCGGCGCGGCGCAGATGATCGGCGGTGCCGCCGGTCGCGACGATCGCGAAACCCTGGTCGACGAGCACGCCGGCGGCGGTGACGATCAACGCCTTGTCGCCATCCTTGACGCTGACGAACACCGTGCCCGTTTCGGGCAGCACCGTTCCTGCGCCGAGCTGCGCCTTGCCGAACGCGGTGGTGAAATCGCGCGCGATCCCCATGACTTCGCCGGTGCTCTTCATCTCGGGCGAAAGCACCGGATCAACGCCGGGGAAGCGATTGAACGGGAACACCGCCTCCTTGACGGCGACATGATCGATCCGCCGGTCGATCGTCGGCAGGTCGCGCAGCTTCTCGCCGGCCATCACCCGCGCCGCGATCTTGGCGATGGGCGCGCCGATCGCCTTGGCGACGAAGGGCACGGTGCGCGATGCGCGCGGATTGACCTCGATGAGGTAGACCACGCCGTCCTTGATCGCGAACTGGATGTTCATCAGGCCGACGACGCCCAGCGCATGGGCGAGCAGCACCGTCTGTCGCTCGATCTCCGCAATCGTCTCGTCCGACAGCGAGTAGGGCGGGATGGAGCAGGCGCTGTCGCCCGAATGGACGCCCGCCTCCTCGATGTGCTGGAGCACGCCGGCGACCACCACGTCCTCACCGTCGCAGATCGCGTCGACATCCACCTCGATCGCATCGCGCAGATACTGGTCGATCAGCACCGGCGCGTCGCCCGACACCTGCACCGCCGTCTGGATATAATGATCGAGCTGTTGCGGCCCGTCGACCACCTCCATCGCGCGGCCGCCGAGCACGTAGCTGGGGCGCATCAGCACCGGGTAGCCGATCCGCGCGGCCGCCGCGATCGCCTCGTCGCGGCTGCGCGCGAGGCCGTTGGCGGGCTGGCGGAGCGCCAGCTTGCCGACCAGCGCCGCGAACCGCTCGCGATCCTCGGCCAGGTCGATCGCGTCGGGCGAGGTACCCAGGATCGGGATGCCCGCCTTCTCCAGCGCGCGCGCGAGGTTGAGCGGCGTCT
>NZ_CAXUEK010000048.1:0-21463 GCF_964250165.1 uncultured Sphingomonas sp.
GCCTGCTGACGAACCGGAAGCTCGGCGACGTCAAGGTCGTCGTCAACGGCGCCGGCGCGGCGGCGATCGCGTGTACCGAGCTGATGAAGGCGATGGGTGTGCGCCACGACCATGTCATCATGTGCGACCGCACCGGCGTGATCTGGCAGGGGCGCGAGGGCGTCAACCAGTGGCAATCCGCCCATGCCGCCGCCACCGATCGCCGCACGCTGACGCAGGCGCTGGTCGGCGCCGACGTGTTCCTGGGCCTGTCGGCGGCCGGCGCGTTGCAGCCCGAGATGGTCAGGGACATGGCGCCCGCGCCGATCATCTTCGCGATGGCCAATCCGGAGCCGGAGATCCGCCCGGAGCTGGCCAAGGCGGCGCGGCCCGACGCGATCATCGCGACCGGGCGATCGGACTATCCCAACCAGGTCAACAACGTGCTCGGCTTTCCCTTCATCTTCCGCGGCGCCCTCGACGTGCGGGCGACGGGGATCAACGACGCGATGAAGATCGCCGCCGCCAACGCCATCGCCGAGCTGGCGCGCGAGCGGGTGCCCGAGGAGGTCGCCGCCGCCTACGGCGTCTCCCACTCGTTCGGGCCGGAATACATCATTCCGGCGCCGTTCGATCCACGGCTGCTGGAGGTGGTGCCCGTGGCGGTGGCCAGGGCGGCGATGGACTCAGGGGTGGCGACCAAACCGATCCTCGATCTCGCCGCCTATCGCCAGGCGTTGCGCGCCCGGCTGAACCCGACCGTGTCGGTGCTGAGCCTGGCCTATGACGGCGCGCGGGCGCGACCCAAGCGGGTGCTGTTCGCCGAAGGGGAGGAGGAGGTGGTGCTGCGCGCCGCCATCGCCTTCAAGGAAGGCGGCTACGGCGTGCCGGTGCTGGTGGGGCGCGACGACGTCTATGACCGGCTGGCGGCCCTCGGCGTCGCCGACCCGCACGATTATGAGCTGCACAACAGCCGCACCTCCGCGCTGATCGGGCGAATGCAGGATTTTCTCTACGCCCGCCTGCAGCGCCGCGGCTTCCTGCGCCGCGACGTCGAGCGGATGATCAACCAGGACCGCAACATCTTCGGCGCCGTGCTGCTGCAGCTCGGCGAGGCGGATGCGATGATCACCGGCATCACCCGCACCTGGGCGCACACAATGCGCGAGGTTAAGCGGGTGATCGATCCCGCGCCGGGCCGCACGCCGTTCGGCATCCACATCCTGGTCGGGCAGAGCCACACGATCTTCATCGCCGACACGACGGTGAACGAGCGGCCGGATCCGGAAGAGCTCGCCGACATCGCGGAGCAGACCGCGGCCGTCGCCCGGCGGATGGGACACGAGCCGCGGGTGGCGTTCCTCAGCTATTCCACCTTCGGCAACCCGGAAGGACAGTGGCTGGAGAACATCCGCGCCGCCGTCGGCGCGCTGGACGCGCGCGGGGTGGAGTTTGAATATGAGGGCGAGATGGCGCCCGATGTGGCGCTGAATCCGAAGGGACGCGCCAACTACCCGTTCGCGCGGCTTTCAGGGCCGGCGAACGTGCTCGTGATGCCCGGGCTGCAATCGGCCAACATCTCGGCCAAGCTGCTGCGCGAGCTGGGCGGCGACGACATGATCGGGCCGATGCTGATCGGCATGGAAAAGCCCGTGCAGATCGCGCCGATGACCGCGACCGCAAGCGAGCTGGTGACGCTGGCGGTGCTCGCGGCGGGCGGCATTGCGCGATAACCGCAACGCACATATTGGCCATCTACATGGTCAGGAAGTGGCGATGCGAACGGCGAGCGCAGCGGAAGCCAAGGCTCGGTTGAGCGAATTGCTCCAGGCCGTCCAAGCAGGCGAGACGGTGTCGATCACGCGTCGCGGCCGCCCGGTGGCGCGGCTGGTCGCCGAGAAGCCCGCGAAGAAGCCGATCGACATTGAGGCGCTCCGTCGGTTCGCCGCCGCCATGCCGTATCAAGAGGAGGGCGCGGGCGACTTCTTCGAGATCGCCTCGGCCCTGGGCATCAAGACACGTCGCGGCGAGCTGAAGAAGCACCAGGCGGATGAGGCGATGACGCGGTGCCGCGACATGTTAGCCGAGAGCGCCGACCTGTTACCTGTAGGGGGTAAGGAGTGCCGTGCGGCGACCGGCGATGTGGAACGTACCGCGTTGCGGGCGGCCGACGCGCTGCACCTCGCCATCGCCGCCCGGTTCGACGTGGCCGTCGTCACGCTCGACCGGCGGATGGCGGAAGCGGGGCAGGCGCTCGGGCTGGCGACGCGCCTGCTCGCCTGACCTCACGCGTCGATGCTGGTGCCCGCCGCCGCGTTGACCAGTCCGCCATCCACCACGATCGTGTCGCCGACCACATAATCGCCTGCGCGGCTGGCGAGGAAGATCGCGGCGCCCGCCATGTCCTCGTCGACGCCGATGCGCCTGGCGGGGATGCCTTTCGCCACCTCGTCGCCATGGTCGCGCGCCGCGCGGTTCATCTCGCTGGCGAAGGCGCCCGGCGCGATCGAGGTGACGTTGATCGAGTCCTGGATCAGGCGGGCGGCGAGGCGCTTGGTCAGGTAGATCAGCGCCGACTTGGACGCATGATAGCTGTAGGTCTCCCACGGATTGAGCCGCAGGCCGTCGATCGAGGTGATGTTGATGACCTTGGCCGGGCGCGCGGCCGAGCCGGCCGCCTTGAGCGCCCCGTGCAGCGCCTGCGTCAGGAAGAAGGGCGACTTGACGTTCAGGTCCATCACCTTGTCCCAGCCGCTCTCGGGGAACTCCTCGAACGGCACGCCCCAGGCGGCGCCGGCATTGTTGACGAGGATGTCGAGCCTGGGCTCCTGCTGGCCGAACCGCTCGGCCAGCGCCTTGCAGCCGTCCACCGTCGAGACGTCCTGCGGCAAGGGGATGCAGTTGGGGCCGAGCGCGGCGGCGGTGTCCTCGCACGCCTGCGCCTTGCGCGACGAGATGTAGACCTTGGCGCCCTGGGCGATGAAGCCGGCCGCGATCATCCGGCCGATGCCGCGCGAGCCGCCGGTGACGAGCGCGACGCGGCCGTCGAGGCGGAACAGGTTGGTGGTGTCCATCACGATCTTCTCCTTTGACCCTCTCCCTGTTGGGGAGAGGGTGGCTGAGCACAGCGAAGTCGGGTGAGGGGTGCGTGATGGCCCCTCGCCCTGGCGCTTCGCGCCTGTCCCTCTCCCCTGGAGGGAGAGGGCTGATTGTTATCCGCCCCGCTTCAGCGTTTCGCGGGCGATGATGATCTGCTGGATCTGGCTGGTGCCTTCATAGATGCGGAACAGGCGGACGTCGCGGTAGAGCCGCTCGATCCCGTAATCGGCGATGTAGCCGGCGCCGCCATAGATCTGCACCGCCTTGTCGGCGACGCGGCCGACCATCTCGCTGGCGAAATATTTGGCGGCCGCGCTCTCCAGCACGACGTCCGCACCGCGGTCCTTCGCGACCGCCGTCTCCAGCACCAGTGCGCGGGCGGCGAGCGCCTCGGTCTTCATGTCCGCGAGCATGCCCTGGATCAGCTGGTGCTGCGCGATCGGCTGCCCGAACTGGCGGCGCTCGGACGCATAGGCGACACTGTCGGCGATCAGCCGCTCGGCGACGCCGACGCATACCGCCGCGATGTGGAGCCGCCCACGGTCGAGCACGCGCATCGCGATCTTGAAGCCCTCGCCCTCCGCGCCCAGCCGGTTGGCGGCGGGCACGGGCGTATCGTCGAAATGGACGTCTGAGACCTTGGCGCCTTTCTGCCCCATCTTCTTCTCGGGCTCGCCGAGCGTCACGCCCGGCAGGTCGCGCGGGACGAGAAAGGCGGAGACGCCGCGGCCGCCGGGTTCGTCGCCGGTGCGCGCCATGACGGTGAAGAGCTGCGCCTTGTCGGAGTTGGTGATGTAACGCTTCGTGCCGGACAGGCGATAGACATCGCCGTCGCGCACCGCGCGCGTCTTCACGCTGCCGCTATCGGAGCCGACATCGGGCTCGGTCAGCGCGAAGGAGGTGATGATCTCGCCCGACGCGATGCGGGGCAGCCATGCCGCCTTCTGCGCGGGCGTGCCGGCCATCACCAGCCCCTGGCTGCCGATGCCGACATTGGTGCCGAAGGCGGAGCGGAAGGCGGGCGTGGTGCGCCCCATCTCGATCGCGACGCGGCACTCCTCCGTCATGGTGAGGCCGAGCCCGCAATACTCCTCGCCGATCGACAGGCCGAACAGGCCGAGCTCGCGCATTTCGCGGAGGACCGCGTCGGGGATGGCGTCGTTGGCCTCCACCTCCGCCTCCAGCGGGCGCAGCCGCTCGGCGACGAAGCGGCGCACCGCGTCCACCAGCGCATCGAACGTGTCCGGATCGAGGGCCATGGCCGGCTGGTAGTGGGACGCGACGGGGCGGGCAAGCGGCGGCGGACCGGCTTTTCCAATCCCGGCCGATTGACCCGCGTCGGGGCCAAACTATGGCTTCGAACCGAGAGGAACGGCGATGAGGTTCGAGGGCAAGCGCGCGATCGTGACGGGCGCCGCGTCGGGAATCGGCCGCGCGACCGCGCTCCGGCTGGCCTACGAAGGCGCGGCGGTGCTGATCGGCGACATCGACGCGGCCGGCGGCGAGGCGCTGGCGGCAGAATCAGGCGGCCGCATCGCGTTCCAGCGCACCGACGTGACCGAGCCGGCCGAGATCGAGGCCCTGGTGCGCACCGCGATCGACTGCGGCGGCCTCGATCTCATGGTCAACAACGCCGGCGCGGGCGGCGCGCGCGAGACGATCGGCGCGATCGCGCCGGCGGATTGGGACCGCACCCAGGCGCTGCTGCTCCGCTCGGTGGCGATGGGCATCCGCTACGGCGCGCCGGCGATGGCCCAGAATAATCGAGGGCGCGGCGGTGGCGCGATCGTCAACGTCTCGTCCGTGTCGGCACTCGGCTCGGGCTATGCGCCCGTCGCCTATTCGACCGCCAAGGCGGGCGTGCTGCACCTGTCGCGGCTCGCGGCGGCCGATCTGGCGAAGGACGGCATCCGGGTGAACGCGGTGGTGCCGGGCTTCATCGTCACCAACATCTTCACCCGCCACCTGGGCGTGCCGGACGAGCATCGCGACGCCGTCCAGCAGGCGATCGCCGGCAACGCGGCCAAGGCGCAGCCGGTACCGCGCGCCGGGCGGCCGGAGGACATCGCGGCGGCGATCGCCTTCCTGCTGTCCGACGATGCGAGCTTCGTCACCGGCACCCACATCCTGGTCGACGGCGGGCTCACGCTGGGCACGCGGGCGAGCTGGGATCCCGACGCCCCGTCGCTGCTGTCGACGCTGGAGCAGTTCCGTTGAGCAACGTCCTGCCGTCCCAGCGGCGGCTGAGCCGTGGCGTCATGGCGGCATACGGCTTCGGCGCGGTCGCCTATGGCGTCAAGGATTCTGGTTTCGGTACCTTCCTGCTGCTGTTCTACAATCAGGTCATCGGGCTTTCGTCGACGACCGTCGGGCTGGTCATCATGGCGGCGCTGCTGATCGACGCCTTCGTCGATCCCGCGGTGGGCTTCTATTCGGACCGGACGCGGACGCGCTGGGGGCGGCGGCATCCGTGGATGTATGCCTCCGTGCTGCCGATCATGGCGGGGTGGCTGCTGTTGTGGAATCCGCCGGGCGGCGCAACCGCGACGACGCTGATCTGGCTGTTCGCCTGCGCCGTCGTGGTCCGCAGCGCGGTGAGCGCATACGAGGTGCCGTCGGTGGCGCTGACGCCCGAGCTGTCGACCGACTATGACGAGCGCACGCGGATCATGGCGTGGCGCTACCTGTTCGGCTGGGCGGGCGGGCTGGCGATCGGCCTTGCGGTCTACCTGTATTTCCTCGCGCCGACCCAGGACTATCCCAACGGCCTGTTGCGGCGCGCCGGTTACCAGCCGTTCGCGCTGGCGGGCGCGCTGTCGATGGGGGCGGCGATCCTGGTCTCCGCGCTCGGCACGCACCACGAGATCCCGAACCTGCCGAACCCGCCGGTCGTGCGCCAGACGCTGCGCGAGAGCTTCCGCGAGCTGCGCGAGACCACGCGCAACCGCGCCTTCGCGATCCTGATGGCGGCGGGGCTCGCTGCCTACACCATGCAGGGCGTGGCCTATGCGCTCTCGAACTTCCTCAACATCTATGTGTGGGGCTTCAAGGGCATGCAGCTGGTGGCGATCACCTGCGCGTCGTTCGTCGGCGTGCTGATCGCCTTCGGTCTGGCGTCGACGCTCGGCCGGCGCGGCGACAAGGGGCGGACGGCGATGGTGGCGGTGCTGCTCGGCGCGGCGTTCGCCAGCACGCCCTATTGGCTGCGCTTCGCCGGCCTCTACCCCGTGCAGGGCAGCCCGGCGCTGCTGCCGACCTACATGGTCACGGCGGTGCTCTCGATCGCCTGCAACGTGACCGGTTTCATCCTCGGCGCGTCGATGATGGCGGATGTCGTGGAGGATTCGGAAAGCCGGACGGGGCGGCGCTCGGAAGGGGTGTTCTTCGCCGGCTCCTTCTTCGTGCAGAAATGCACGTCGGGGATCGGCATCTTCCTGGCCGGCCTGATCCTCGGCGCGGCGGGGTTCCCCGCCAAGGCGGTGCCGGGGCACGTGCCGCTCGCGGCGGTGGACCGGCTGACGCTGATCTACAGCTGCACCTATCTGGCGATGGCATGCGTCTCCGCCTTCTTCTTCGCGCGGTTCCCGTTCGGGCGCGCCGAGCACGAGGCGCGGCTGGCCCGGCTCGCGGGGGACCCGGCCGTAGACGCGGCGCCGCGCCAGCCTGCCTGATCGGCGAGTCGCGGGCCGGCTCTTCGCTTCACCGCTGACCGGTTTCGGTTCATCGCCGGGTCAGGAAGGCGGGTGATGCCAGCCCGGCGGCTCGTCGGCTCGGCGAAACGATTCATCGCCAATGACTTGGGCGTCGGCGACGCGCCGCCTAGCGAGGATGGCGACAGCGGCTTCTGAGCCCGGGGGTTCAAGAAAATGACACGTTTTGCAGCGCGTTTTGCGCTGGCGGCTTCGTGCGCACTAGCGCTTGGCGGCTTTGGAGCGGCGCCCGCCTCGGCCCAGTTCTGGCAGTGCGTGACGTTCGCACGCTCCGTGTCCGGCATCCAGTTACGCGGCAATGCCAATACCTGGTGGGGTCAGGCCGCCGGCCGCTACGAGCGCGGTCATGCGCCACGTGTCGGCGCCGTGCTGGCCTTCGAGGGCACGCGACGGATGCGCGTCGGCCATGTGGCGATGGTGTCGGCGGTCGTCAGCGACCGCGAGGTGCTGCTGACCCATGCCAACTGGTCGCACCCCGGCCGGGTCGAGACCGGCGTGCGTGCGGTCGACGTGTCGGCGGCGGGCGACTGGACGCAGGTGCGGGTGCAATATGGCGCCGCGATGGGCACCTCGAGCTACCCGACCAAGGGCTTCATCTATGCCGACCACGCACCGGCGGCGGAGGCGCTGGCCGCCGCGACGGCCGACGGCGCGCAGGGTTAGGCGGCGGCGCCAGGCTTGAAGGTCATCGCCACGCCGTTCATGCAATAGCGTTTGCCGGTCGGCTTGGGGCCGTCGTCGAAGACGTGGCCGAGGTGACCGCCGCAGCGGCGGCAATGGACCTCGGTTCGCTCCATCAGCAGCGACTTGTCGGACCGGACCGCCACCGCGTCGGCGAGCGGCGCCCAGAAGCTCGGCCAGCCGGTACCGCTGTCGAACTTGGTGCGGCTGGAGAAGAGCGGCAGGGCGCAGCCCTTGCAGCCGAAGGTGCCCGCGCGATGCTCGGCGTTGAGCGGGCTGGAATAGGGTCGTTCGGTGTCCGCTTGGCGGAGCACCTGATAGGCCGCGGGCGCGAGCCGCTTGCGCCACTCGGCGTCGGTGTAGGTCACCGGATAGTGCTCGGCCGCGCGCGCCGATCCGCTGCGGCAGCCCCACAAGGCGGCACCGGCGATCGCGGTAGCGGAGACGGACATCAGGTCGCGGCGGTCGATCACGGGCGAAGGCTCCGAACGGGCATACCCCCATATAGGGTGTGCGCCGCCGGGGGGGAGAGGGTGAGGCGGGAACAGATCCCCGTTTCGGGGGATCGGGGTCGGTGCTCGGCGGAGGCGGGCCAAGCCTTCGCCGTTATCCACGACGGCCAGAACATCCGTCATGTCGGCCTCGTGCCGGCATCCACGCCAGATCTGGCCCGATGTGCAGATCCCAAAGCCGACGTTCGGGCCAGCCCTGAAGTGGGCTCCGGCACAAGGCCGGGGTGACGGCAGGCTCAATATCGACTGATCTGCACCGGCAGCTTGCGGTAGCCGTGGACGAAGCAGGCGGCGACGCGCGTCGGTTCGCCGACCAAGTTCACGCGCATCCGGCGCTTGGCCATCTCCTCCAGCAGGATGCCGATCTGCAGCTCGGCCAGGCGTGCGCCGACGCAGCGATGGATGCCGTGACCGAAGGCGAGGTGCCGGCGCGCGTTCGGGCGATCGACGCGGAGCACGTCGGCATCTTCCCCGAACACGCTCTCGTCGCGATTGGCGGAGATGTACCAGAGCGCGAGCTTGTCGCCCTCCCTGATCCGCTGCCCCATCAGCTCGGTGTCCTGCTTGGCCGTCCGCCGCATGTGCGCGAGCGGCGTCTGCCAGCGGATGATCTCCTGCGTCGCGTTGCCGATCAGCGCGGGATCGGCCTCCAGCCTGGCGCGCTCCTCCGGAAAGAGATCGAGGCCGTAGACGGCGGCGGACATCGAATTGCGGGTGGTGTCGTTGCCGCCGACGATCAGCAGGATGAGATTGCCGATGAACTCGAAGTGATCCATCTCCGCCATCGCGTCCGAATGGACCATCATCGAGATGAGATCGGGCGTCTGCAGCTTCCCGACCTTCTGGTTCCAGAGATCCTGGAAATAGGCGCCGCACTCGTACATATGTTCGAGCCGCTTGGCGCGCAGCTCGTCGTTCTTGACCAACTCGATGTCGCCCGCCCAGTCGGACCAGAAGGTCAGCTTGCGCCGGTCCTCCCACGGAAAGTCGAACAGGATCGCGAGCATCTGCGTCGTCAGCTCGATCGCGACGGTATCGACCCAGTCGAACTGTTCGCCCCAGGGCAGCGCGTCGAGCACTTCGGCGGTGCGGCGGCGGATGTCCCCGCTCATGCGCGTCATCTCGCTGGGCGTGAAGGCGGGCGCGACGGTGCGGCGCTGGGCGGTGTGGACGGGTCGGTCGCGCGCGATGAACATCGGCATCTTGACGTCCGAGCCCTCGATGAAGTCCGCCAGCGTGATGCCGCCAGCCTCGGACGAATAAAGGTCGGGAAGCGATTCGACTTCGACGATCGGCTTGTAGGCGGAGACGGACCAGTAAGGGCCGAACTCGCTGTGCTCGCAGCGATGGACGGGCGCCTCGGCGCGCAGTTGCTTGAACGGCGCGTGCCAGGTGTCGTCCCGGTAAAGCTCGGCGCGGCTGACATCGAGCGGGTCGATCGCGGGGGTCTGGCTTGTGTCGGGGGCGAGGGTGGCCATGGCTTGCTCCTTGGCCGGCATCAACGCCTAACTGACATGAATGTCAATTACTCGCGGGCCGCCGTCGCCACCATCTGGCGCTCCCGGACTGCAGCACGCCGCGGCGGAAGGCCCTCGCGCCCAGCGTGATGGAGATCGTGACCCAGAGCAGCTGCCAGGCGAGCGCCGCGACATGCGGCGCGAGCGCAGGCGAGCTGGCGGCATGGCCGGCCATGGCGAACGAGGAGGAGAGCGGAAACAGCTCGACCGCCGTCTGGAACCAGCTACCCGGATGCGCCTCCGCGGCGACCGCCAGGCCGAACATGCCGACCTGGGTCAGCGTGACCGGCAACGAGAGCAGCTGGATCTCGCGCATCGTCGTCGCCTGCGCACCGATGCCCAGGAACACCGAGCCGAGCAGCAGGAAGGCGGTGGCGAAATAGGCGGCGAACAGCAGCGCGAAGACGGGGCCGCCGACCGCCGGGGTCAGCTCGTGCAGCGCCGCCGCGAAGCCGGGCGAGGCCATCGCGCCGAGCTGGCTCAGCACCGTACCCCAGAAGGCGATGAACAGCACCGCCACCCCGAACATGCCGAGCAGCTTGCCCAGGAACACCGATTCGAGCGGCACGGCGGCGGCGAGGATCTCGATCACCTTGTTGTTGCGCTCCTCCGCCATCGTCCCGATCACCTGGCTGGCGAGCAGCAGCGTCAGGAAGAAGATGCCGAGCGAGGCGAAGAAGGCGGATTGCCGCCGCCCGCCCTGCGAGGAGGCGGCGCGCTCGACCGATGTCCGGATCGGGGCGACGACGGGCAGGCGGCCGCCGAGCGCCTGCGCCGCCAGCGTCTCCTGCGCAAGCAGCGTCAGATAGTCGGCGGCGCGGCCGCCACGCGCGGCGGCGAGGATGTGCGGGCTGGCGAGCGGGCCGTAGAGCACGGCGACGGCATCATATTCCTTCGCCCGAAACGCCGCCCGCGCCTGCGCCTGCGCGTCACCCGTCGGGCGCAGCGTGGTCAGTCCCGGTGGCGCGTCCTCGTCGCGGCGGAAGGCGGCCCGCAGCCGCGTGTCCGCTTCGGCGATCGGGCGGGCGAGCGCCGCGGGGACGATCGCGATCACCCGCGCCTTGTCGGCCGAGCCCTGCGCGACCGTGGCCGCGCCCAGCCCGCCGACCGCGCCGAACGACCCGGTGATGAGCGGGGCGAACAGGAACAGGAGGAAGATCGGTGTGAACACCGTCGCGATCAGGTCACGCCGGGCAATGGTGAGCGTCTGCCGGATGGTGCGACGGAGCCTGCTCATCGCGGCTGCTCCGCCGCGTGCTCCGGCCCGACGATGCGGACGAAAGCCTCGTGCAGTCGCGGCCGCTCGATCGACAGGCCGGCGATGCCATGGCCGGCGGCGAGAAGGCGGGCAACCAGCGCCTCGATGCCGTCGTCCGGCAGCTCGAAGCGCCAGCCGTCACCCTCGCGCGCGGCATCGGACGGGAGCAGGCCGCTCAGCTCGGCCGCCGTATCGCGCGCGGTATAATGGACCCGCTGCGGCAGGGTGGCACGCGCCTCGTCCACGGTGCCTTCGAACCGCCGCCTGCCGCCGGCGATGATCGCCAGCCGGTCGCACAGTCGCTCGGCATGCGCCATGACGTGGGTGGAGAAGAGCACGGTCGCGCCGCGATCCCGCTCGCCGACGATCAGCGCCTCCAGCCGCTCCTGGTTGACGGGGTCGAGCCCGGAGAAGGGTTCGTCGAGCACCAGCAGGTCGGGCTGATGCACGACCGAGCCGAGCAGCTGGACGAGCTGCGCCATGCCCTTCGACAGCTTCCTGATCTTGGTATCGACGGCGTGGCCGAGCCCCGCGGCCTCCAGCAAGGTGGCGGCGCGGGCGCGGCCGGCGCGCCAGGACAGCCCGCGCAACGCGCCCATGAAGGCGATCGCCTCGCGCGCCTTCATCGCGGGGTAAAGCCCGCGCTCTTCGGGCAGGTAGCCGACCCGGTCGCTGGCGTCGCGCGGGTGCGGACAGTTCAGCAACGTCCGCTCGCCACCGTCCGGCTCGATGATGCCGAGCAGCATTCGCAACGTCGTGGTCTTGCCCGCGCCGTTCGGGCCGAGCACGCCGTAGATCGTCCCGCGCGGCACCGTCAGATCCAGGCCGCGCACTACCTCGCGGTCGCCGAAACGCTTGACGAGGCCGGTGGCGGTGACCGCCCTGTCTGAACTCGCCACCCGACCCCCACGCTGCGCTCCGCGTCGAAGCGGCTCCTGGCGGGGCGTGGGTAAAGGAAGGGCGACTCCGCGGCAAGCGGCCCCGTGGAACGTCCGATGGCCGACGGACGTTGCAGCCCGACCACCTCTGTCGCAAAGGGCTCACGTCATGCTTTGGACCGTCGTCGTCATCCTCATCGTGCTGTGGCTGCTGGGCTTCGCAGTCCATATCGGCGGCGGGTTGATCCACCTGCTCCTCGTGGTGGCATTGGTGGTCGGGCTGATCCAGCTCTTCTCGGGTCGGCGCGCCGTCTAGCGCGCTTCGCGTCGACGGGTGAGCGCGGCAACGCAGCTCGCCCGATCGATGGCGCTGCCGTCCGGTTCCCGCGCGTCCAGATAGGTGACGCGTGGCTCGGCGTTGCCCTGCGGGTAGAGATAGGCGTCGAGTACGCAGATCGAACTGCCATATTGGAGTTTGCGCGCGAGGCTCTCGTGCGTGTCGGCGTCCGGCTCGCCGAACAGTTTCGCCAGGCCCGCCGCGTCCTGGCCGAGGACGCGCTCAAGGCCGACCGGCGTGTAGGTGATCGCGACGTTGCCGGGACTTCGCGGCCGCCCGGTCCCGCCGGTTGGGCCCGCGCAGCCGCTCACCACCAGCAGCAGGGCTGCGCTCATCAGATGGTTTCGCATTGCGCCAGGGTATCGCCCGCCCGACGTGGCCGCTAGAGGCTGCGGCTTTCCTAGCCGGAGCCCACCTTGACCCAGCCTCGTTACGACGTGGTCGCGATCGGCAACGCCATCGTCGACGTCCTTGCCCCCGCCACCGACGCGTTCATTACCGAGAACGGCATGACCAAGGGGCAGATGCAGCTGATCTTCTCGCCCGACGACGCCGATGCGCTTTATGCGAAGATGGGCGCGGGACAGGTGATCTCCGGCGGATCGGCGGCGAATACGGTGGCGGGCATGGCGCGGCTGGGCTCGGCCTGCGCGTTCATCGGTCAGGTCGCGGACGACGAGCTGGGGGACGCCTTCGCGCATGACATCCGCGCGGGCGATATCCGCTTCGATGTCGCGGCCCGGCCGGGCCAGCCCACCACCGGGCGCTGCCTGGTGCTGGTGACCCCCGACGGGCAACGGACGATGAACACGTTCCTGGGCGCGTCTCACTTCCTGCCGGCCGAGGCGCTGGACCGGGCGCTGATCGCGGACGCCGCCTACCTGTATATCGAGGGCTATCTGTGGGACCCGGAGGAGCCGCGCGCGGCGATGCGGGCGGCCATCGCGGTCGCGAAGGAGGCCGGGCGCAAGGTGGCCTTCACGACCTCGGCCGAGTTCGTCATAGACCGGCACCGGGCGGACTTCCTGCGGCTGATCGACGACGGTCAGGTCGACGTGATCTTCGCCAACGAGGCCGAGCTGGTGGCGCTGACCGAGGCGACGGACGTGGAGGCGGCGATCGCGCGGCTCGCGCCGAAGGTCGAGACGCTGGTGGTGACGCTGGCGGAGAAGGGCGCGCTGGCGGTCGCGGGGGGCACGCGCGTGACCGTGCCGGCCGAGCCGGTCGCGGCGGTGGTCGACACGACGGGGGCAGGCGATCTGTTCGCCGCCGGGTTCCTGCACGGCCGGACGCACGGGCTGGACCTGGAGCGCTCGCTGCGGCTCGGCGCTATTTGCGCGGCCGAGGTGATCGGCCATGTCGGCGCGCGGCCGGTGGCGGACCTGAAGGCGCTGGCCGCGCAGGTGCTGGGCTAACGACGCGACCGCCGGGCGCCCGGCCGGGTGTCACCGCCGCGTCAAGGCGGCGGCCGGGCGACCTGTGGCTGCAGATCGGGATCACCCAAGGGCGTCTGCCACGCCCCGGCCGACATGGGACCGGCTGCGGCTATAGAAGAAGTAGATCAGCAGCCCGATCGCGCCCCAGCCCGGCAGCACCAGAATGGCGGTCAACGGGAGCGAGAAGTACAGGCCCAGGCAGCCGATGATCGCGAGCGGCGCGACGATGTACACCGCCGGCGTCCGAAACGGCCGGTTGCGGCCGGGATCGGTCCGCCGCAGCACCATCACCGACACGGCGACCATCAGGAAGGCGAACAACGTTCCCGAGTTGGAATAGTCCGCCAGCTTGCCCACCGGCAGGAAAGCGGACGCGACCGCCGCGCCGATCCCGGTGACGACGGTGACGACGTGCGGTGTGCGGAAGCGCGGGTGGATCGACGCCAGCCGCTCCGGCAGGAGGCCGTCACGCGCCATGGTGAAGAACACGCGCGTCTGCCCGAACATCATCATCAACACGACCGACGGCAGCGCGAGCACCGCCGCCAGACCGACCAGTCGACCGACACCGGGCCAGCCGATCGTCGCCAGCACATGGACCAGCGCCTCCTTGGAGCAGACCAGCGGCTCGACAGCGCCCCCGGCGACGATGCCGGCGCAGCGCCCCGCCAGCTCGGGCGAGCCGGGCGACAGCGCCACGCCCGCGTCCATGACCGGCTGCGCGCCGATCGCGCCGATTGCGCCGGTCGCGACGAGCAGGTAGAAGATCGTGCAGATGCCCAGCGATCCGATCAACCCGATCGGGACGTTGCGCTGCGGGTTCTTGGTCTCCTCCGCCGCGGTCGAGACCGCGTCGAAGCCGACATAGGCAAAGAAGATCGACGCCGCCGCCCCGAACACGCCCGCCGTGCCGGTCGGCAGCAGGGGATCGAAGTTGCTCGACTTGAGGACGGGGATGGTGAGGATGACGAACAGGGTCAACGCGGCGATCTTGATCGCGACGAGGACCGCGTTGACCCGCGCGCTCTCGGTCGTGCCGACCACCAGCAGCCAGGTGACCAGCCCGACGATCAGGACGGCGGGAATGTTGATCCAGCCGCCGACGGTCATCGCCGTGGCGAGATCGGTGCTGGGCGCGGCGCCGAACGCGACCGCGGCGTGCGCCATCAGCGCATCCGCATTGCTGATCGCGGCGGGAATATGGACGCCCAGCCCCGCCAGCAGGCCGGCGAAATGGTTCGACCAGCCCACCGCCACCGCGCTCGCGCCGACCGCATATTCGAGGATCAGCGCCCAGCCCACCATCCAGGCGAGCAGCTCGCCCGTCACGGCATAGGTGTAGGTATAGGCGGACCCCGAGACCGGCACCATCGAGGCGAGCTCCGAATAGCAGAGCGCCGCGACCGCGCAGACGAAGCCGGCGACGACGAACGACAGCAGCATGCCCGGGCCCGCCTTCTGCGCGGCCTCGCTCGTCAGCACGAAGATGCCGGTACCGATCACCGCACCGATGCCCAGCATGGTCAGCTGGAAGGCGCCCAGCGATCGTTTCAGGCCCTTGGCCTCCGCGGTGGCGAGAATGGCATCCAGCGGCTTTACGCGATCGAAGATCATACGCTCTCCCGGGATCGCGACCGGCCGGCGCTCCCATGCGGGGAGCCTAACGGCCCCGCGCCCCTGCGCAATCCCTTTAATCGGCGCGACTTGGCTGACGGATCAGCATCGGCCCGAGGGGATGGCCGCCGAACAGATGGACGTGGAGGTGCGCGACCTCTTGCCCGGAATGCGGCCCGACATTGGCGAGCAGCCGATATCCCGGCTCGACCAGGCCCAGCGCGCGCGCGACCTGGCCAACCGCGCGCACGAAACCGGCGATCTCCGCGTCGGAGGCCTTGGCCGAGAAATCGTCCCACGAGACGTAAGGCCCCCGCGGGATCACCAGGACGTGCGTCGCCGCCTGGGGCGCGATATCGTGGAAGGCGACCGCCCACTCGTCCTCATGGACCCGCCGCGAGGGGATCTCGTCACGCAGGATGCGGGCGAAGAGGTTGGCGGAATCATAGGGCAGGGTGGCGTCGATCGGCATGAGAGAGTCCTCGGCGGGTCGTAAGAAGGTCGAATTCTTCCTACTTCACGCGCCGATCGGCGGCGCGAGGAGCGGGTTGGGCGCAGGTGCGGCACCCGCAAGACCTTGCCAAGGCCCCGGCGCTTAGCGAGCGCGGCGTCACCTTGCGTTCAGTCGGGCGACGATGAGGTCTCGTCGCTCGACCAACAGCTTCGGCGAGACCCTTAGAAACCGGCGAATGCGGCCTTAACGACTGGCCTTTTCGTCCAGCCCCGACATCCCCTCCCGCCGCGCCAGTTCGGCCCGCACGTCCTCCGGCGTCAGCCCCGCGTCGGCGAGGAGGACGAGGAGGTGGTAGAGGAGGTCGGCGGCTTCGGGAACGATCGCGGCGGGGTCGTCGCCCATCGCGGCGATCACCGTCTCCACCGCCTCCTCGCCCAGTTTCTGCGCGATGCGGGCGCGGCCGCGGGCGAACAGGCCGGCGGTGTAGGAGCTCTCGGGCGGCGCGGTCCGACGCGATTCGATGGTGCCGAACAGGCGGTCGAGGATGTCGTCCATGGCCGATGCGCTGGCGCAAGGTGGCGCGGGGGTCAATCCCGGCGGAAGCGTCGGCGCAGCGCGCGGCGGACGAGCCAGACGGCGAGCGCGGCGGCGAGGAACAGCGCGAGATCGGACAGCGCCGGGCCGGTGCGCGGGTGGACGATGCCGCTGTGGCCGGAGTCGGTGGTGGTCGCCGTCATCTACCCTCGTCATCCCGGGCTTGACCCGGAACCCGCTGCCCTGATCCGCGCGAAAAGCGGGACCCCGGGTCAAGCCCGAGGTGACGGAGATAGCGCGCCCGGCGTTACGACCCGGTTAGCGATCACCCGCACCCTTCCGCCGTGCTGACGCCGAGAGGGTGAGGGTGATTAGAGCGGCCGCCGGACCGGCACCCCGGCGGCGGCCAGCGCGCGATGGGCGTCGGCGACGCTCGCCTCGCCGAAGTGGAAGATGCTCGCCGCCAGCACCGCGGAGGCATGGCCCTGCGTCACGCCGGCGACGAGGTCGGCGAGGCCGCCAACGCCGCCCGACGCCACCACCGGCACCCTCACGCGATCGGCGACTGCGCGGGTCAGCGCGAGGTCGTACCCGTCGCGCGTGCCGTCGCGGTCCATCGACGTGACGAGCAGCTCGCCCGCCCCGAGCTCCGCCAACCGGACGGCGTGCGCCACCGCGTCCAGCCCCGTCGCGCGGCGACCGCCATGGGTAAACACCTCCCACCGCCCGGGGCCGGTCTGGCGGGCGTCGACCGAGGCGGTGACGCACTGGCTGCCGAACCGCTCGGCGATTTCCGCCACGATCGGAGGATGGGCGACCGCGGCGGAGTTGACCGCGACCTTGTCCGCCCCCGCCAGCAGCAGGGCGCGCGCATCGTCCGCCGAGCGCACGCCGCCACCCACCGTCAGCGGCATGAAGCACACCGCGGCCGTGCGCCGGACGATGTCGACGAGCGTGCCGCGGCCCTCATGGCTGGCGGTGATGTCGAGGAAACACAGCTCGTCGGCGCCGGCGGCGTCATAGGCGCGCGCCTGCTCGACGGGATCGCCGGCGTCCCGCAGCGCCACGAAGTTCACGCCCTTAACGACGCGGCCGTCCGCCACGTCGAGACAGGGGATGACGCGTGCGCGGACGGTCACAGCCCGCTGGCCACCAGCACGATACCGCACACCATCAGCAGCGGCGCAGCCACGCCGAGGGCGACAAGCGTGATCCAGTGAATGATGCGGCGCCGCTGCGACGATGCCTGGCTGATCGGCGGAGCGGCGATCGCGTCGCTGTTCCATACGTCGACGAATGACAGGGCGGACCATAGCGACAGCAGCACCAGCCCGGCGCCGATCATCGGCCAGTTCATGCCGCCGCCGCAATGCTGAGTGCCGCCGCGAGATCCAGCCGACCATCATACAGCGCGCGGCCGGTGATGACGCCCTCGATGCCGTCCTTAGCATGAAGCGCGAGGAGGTGGATGTCGGCGAGACCCTTGACGCCGCCGGACGCGATCACCGGGATCGTCAGCGCGCGGGCGAGGTCCACCGTCGCCTCGACGTTGCAGCCCTTGAGCAGCCCGTCACGCCCGACATCGGTGAAGAGCAGCGCCGCGACGCCGGCGTCCTCGAAGCGGCGACCCATGTCGATCACCGGCACGTCCGACACGTCGGCCCAGCCCCGCGTCGCGACCAGACCGTCGCGCGCGTCGACCGCGACGACGATGCCGCCCGGCCAGTCGGCGGCGGCGGCGCGGACGAGCGCGGGATCGGTCAGCGCGGCGGTGCCGAGCACCAGGCGCGAGACCCCGAGCGCGAACCAGCGCTCGATGTCGGCGCGGGTGCGGATGCCGCCGCCGAGCTGGACGTGTCCGGGGAACCGCTCGACGATACCGGCGACGGCGATGCCGTTGACGCTCTTGCCCGCGAACGCGCCGTCGAGATCGACGACATGCAGGTGTCCCGCCCCGGCGGCGGCGAAGGCGGCGGCCTGCTCGGCGGGATCGTCGGCGTAGATCGTGGCGCGCGCCATGTCGCCCTCGGCCAGGCGGACGACCTTCCCGGCCTTGAGGTCGATCGCGGGGAAGACGATGAGGCTCATGCGATCCTCCCCGCTCGCGGGGAGGGGAACCGCGCGAGCTTGCTCGCGGGGAGGGGGGACAGTGGCGAGCAGGCCGCCCGGATCGGACCCCCCTCCACCACGCGGTCCCCCTCCCCGTGCCGGGGAGGAGCTAAGGCCGCCATTGGAGGAACCTCTTCAGCAGCTCGATCCCGTAGCGCTGGCTCTTCTCCGGGTGGAACTGCACGCCCAGCACCGTGTCGCGCGCCACGGCGGCGGTGACGGGGCCGGCATGGTCGGTGGTCGCGGCGATGCCTTCGCCGTCCCAGGCATAGCTGTGCAGGAAATACGCCTCGCCGGGCGCGAGCAGGGGATGATCGGCGACGGGCGTGACGTCGTTCCAGCCCATGTGGGGCACACGCGCGCCGGCGTCGGCGGGAGCCAGGCGGCGGACGCGGCCGGGGAGCCAGCCGAGGCCACGGTGTTCGCCATGCTCCTCGCCCGTCTCGGCCAGGAGCTGCATGCCCACGCAGATGCCCAGGAACGGGCGCGCCCGCACCAGCGCCGCCGCGCCGAGCGCGTCCTCCAGCCCGTCGACGCGGCGCAGGTTCGCCGCGCACGCGCCGAACGCGCCGACGCCGGGGAGCACGATCCGGTCGGCCCGGCGCACCGCATCGGGATCGGCGGTGACGACCAGATCGTCGCACCCCGCGGCGCGTAGCGCGTTCGCGACCGAGTGGAGGTTGCCCGACTCTATGTCGATCAGGGCGAGCATCAGTGATTCAACGGGCGGCACGCGGGCGTAAATCCCGCGTGGTCGGCCGGGTGGGCGAAGCCGCCCGTCGGCCGCGCTGGCGCGTCTCGCGCGCCGCGTCGCTGCTCGCGTCCGCGCTGGCGCTTCACAGCACGCCCTTGGTCGACGGCACCGCATCGGCCTTGCGCGGATCGATCTCCACCGCCTGGCGAAGCGCGCGCGCGAGGCCCTTGAAGGCGCTCTCGATGATGTGGTGATTGTTGCGACCGTGCAGCGTCTCGACGTGCAGCGTGATGCCGGCCGCCTGCGCGAAGCTGTGGAACCAGTGCTCGAACAGCTCGGTATCCATCTCGCCCAGCCGCTTCTGCGTGAACTCGGCCTTCCAGACGAGCCAGGGCCGCCCCGAAATGTCGAGCGCGACGCGCGTGAGGGTCTCGTCCATCGGGCTCAGCGCATCGCCGTAGCGGCGGATGCCGCGCTTGTCGCCCAGCGCCCTGGCCAGCGCCTCGCCGATCGCCAGGCCGGTATCCTCCACGGTGTGGTGCTGATCGATGTGGAGGTCACCCTCGGTGCGGATGTGGAGGTCGATCAGCGAGTGGCGGCTGAGCTGCTCGAGCATGTGATCGAAGAAGCCGATCCCGGTCGCCACGTCGTACACGCCCGTCCCGTCGAGATCGACGGTGACGTCGATCCGGGTCTCGCTGGTGTGTCGCTGGACGGTGGCGGCGCGCATCGCGCCGTTCCATAGCGGGCGGGCGGACCCATGCAATCTTGACCGGCCATCAAAGCGCGTTACCCAACGCGCTTATGACCGACGGCATGCCCGACAGCCTGATCCCCTATGACGAGATCGTGCAGGAGGCCCTGCGCGCGGTGGTCGGCCGCGTGCTCGGCTCGGTGGCGGAGAATGGCGGGCTGCCGGGCGAGCATCATTTCTATATCACGTTCAAGACGCAGGGGCCGGGGGTGGACATCCCGCAGCGGCTGATCGAGCGCTTCCCGGACGAGATGACGATCGTGCTGCAGAACCGCTACTGGGACCTGACGGTGGACGAGCAGCGCTTCTCGGTGGGGCTGAGCTTCAACCAGATCCCGTCCAAGCTGGTGATTCCCTATGCGGCGATCACCGGCTTCCACGATCCCGCGGTCAATTTCGAGCTGCGCTTCCAGGCGCAGGAGGATGGCGGGCCGGAGCCGCACGAGCCGGCGGAGAATGACGGCGGCGTGGCGACCGCGCAGCCGGCGGCGGATGGGTCGAACGTCGTCAGCGTGGATTTCAAGCGCAAGAAATAAGCCTCTCCCCAGCTTTGGGGAAGGAGCTCAGCGCTTTGGCCCGGGCCGAGTCGGCGGGCGGCGGCGCGTCTCCACCGTCGGCGGCGTGCGCGGGCCGGTCGGGCGGGGGCGGGGCGGGCCGCGGCGCTCTTCAGGCACGCCGCTGGTGACGGCATAGCCCTCCTGGCGCAGCTTGGCGAAGGCCGCCCGCACGCTGTCCCCGATCGCCGCCTGCACGGGCGCGGGCAGATCGGCGAGCGTGGTGTTGCGGTGGACCGCGCCGACGTCGCGCCACAGCGCGTTGGGCAGGCCGCCCGCGGCCTCCCGCAGCGCCATGGTGGCATCCAGCACGGCGGAGAAGATGATCTCTCCCATCAGATCGGTCGCGGACTTCGGCATGGTGGTGTAACGCCGCGCCGCGCCAGGCGCTCCCGCCGCATGAGGAAAGCATGACCGACACCCGCACCGAAACCGACTCGATCGGGGCCATCGACGTCCCCGCCGCCGCCTATTGGGGAGCGCAGACGCAGCGTTCGATCGAGAACTTCCCGTTCGGGGAGACGGAGCGGATGCCGATCGGGATCGTGCGGGCGCAGGCGATCGTGAAGCAGGCGGCGGCGCGGGTAAACCGCCGGCACGGCCTCCGGCCGGAGATCGCCGAGGCGATCGAGGCGGCGGCCCAGGAGATCGTGGCGGGTCGGCTGGACGACCAGTTCCCGCTCGTGATCTGGCAGACCGGCTCCGGCACGCAGACCAACATGAACGTCAACGAGGTGATCGCCGGCCGTGCCAACGAGGCGCTGGCGGGGGCGCGCGGCGGCAAGAGCCCGGTCCACCCCAACGATCACGTCAACATGAGCCAGTCGTCCAACGACAGCTTCCCGACCGCGCTGCACGTCGCCGCGGTGCTGGCGACGCGCGACGCACTGCTGCCGGCGCTCGACCGGCTGACCGCGGCGCTGACGGAGAAAGCCGCGGCGTGGGACGGGATCGTCAAGATCGGTCGCACCCACACGCAGGATGCGACGCCGCTGACATTGGGCCAGGAGTTCTCCGGCTATGCGGCGCAGCTCGTCAGCTGCAGGGCGCGGATCACCGGGGCGCTGGACGGCAACCTCCGCAAGCTCGCGATCGGCGGCACCGCCGTCGGCACGGGCCTGAATGCGCCGCCGGGCTGGGCCGACGACATGACGGCGGCGATCGCCGACATCGCCGGCACCGCTTTCGAAAGCGCGCCCAACAAGTTCGAGCAGCTGGCGGCCAAGGACGGCCTGGTATTCTATGCCGGCGCGTTGACGACGCTGGCGGTGGCGCTGACCAAGATCGCCAACGACATCCGCTTCCTGGGCTCCGGCCCGCGCTCGGGGTTGGGCGAGCTGTCG
>NZ_CAXUEK010000049.1:0-20881 GCF_964250165.1 uncultured Sphingomonas sp.
TGGTGAGGCCGAAACCCTTGGCATTCACCCGCGCGATCGTCTCGGCGAGCCTGCCCGCCGGCCAGGTCGCGACGTGGAGCAGCGGGCCGAACCATTCCTGCGTCAGCTGCTCGACGGCATCGAGCCGGATCAGCGTCGGCGGCACGAACAGACCGCCCTGTCGCCCATCGGGCAACAGCCCGTCGGTGGCGTCGGGCACGTCCACCGTCTTCAGCCACCGACTGCGCACCTGCTCGCGATAGCCCATCAGCCGGTCATAGGCCGCGCGATCGATCACCGGCCCGACATCGGTCGCCGGATCGCCCGGCGCGCCGACGATCAGCGTCTCCATCGCACCCTGCAGCATCGCGATCACGCCGTCCGCGATCTCCTGCTGCAGCAGCAGCAGCCGGAGCGCCGAACAACGCTGGCCGGCCGAGCGGAACGCGCTGGCGACCACGTCCGCCACCACCTGTTCGGGCAGGGCGGTGGAGTCGACGATCATCGCGTTGATGCCGCCGGTCTCGGCGATCAGCGGCACGATCGGGCGGTCGTCGTCCGCCAAGAGCGCGCGGGCGATGCGCTTCGCCGTCGCGGTCGAGCCGGTGAAGGCGACCCCGGCGACGCGCGCGTCCTCCGTCAGCGCGGCGCCTGCCGCGGGCCCGCCGAGGACGATGTGGAGCACGTCGCCCGGCACGCCTGCGGCCCAGGCCAGCTCGACCGCGCGCGCGGCGATGCGCGGCGTCTGCGGCGCGGGCTTGGCGACCACCGTGTTGCCGGTGACCAGCGCCGCGACGGTCTGGCCCAGGAAGATCGCCAGCGGGAAGTTCCACGGCGCGATCGTCGCCCACACGCCCCGCCCCGCCAGCCGCAGCACGTTGCGCTCGCCGGTCGGCCCGGGCAGCTCGACCGGCTGGAGCCCGGCGCGCGCCTGCGCGGCGTAATAGCGGCAGAAATCGGCGGCCTCGCGCACCTCGCCGATCGCGTCGGCGATCGTCTTGCCCGCCTCCTGCACGCACAGCGCCATCAGTTCGTCGCGGTGCGCCTCCAGGCTGTCGGCGAGCCGCTCCAGCATCGCGGCCCGCTCCTCCACCGGCGTCGCCGACCAGGCCGGGAAAGCGGCGTGCGCGCGGGCGATGGTGTCCTCGATCCCTCTCCCTAGAGGGGAGAGGGACAGGCGCGCACCGCCAGGGTGTGGGACTTCGACGTCCATCGCCCCCTCACCCGGCGAGCTCCGCTCGCCGTCCTTCTCCCCTCCAGGGAGAGAGATGGAAACGGCCCTCACCGTTCGCGCCAGCACGTCGCGGTCGCTCAGGTCCAGCCCTTCGCTGTTCTTCCGATCGCCGAACAGGTCGCGCGGCAGCGGAATCGAGGGATGCCGCGCCCCGCCGACCGCCGCGATCTTCGCCACCGGATCGGCGAGGATGTCCGCTTCGCTCAGCCGTTCGTCCGCCAGCTGGTGGACGAAGCTGGAATTGGCCCCGTTTTCCAGCAGGCGACGCACCAGATAGGCGAGCAGGTCGCGATGGCCGCCCACCGGCGCATAGATGCGGGTATGGTAGCCACGCTCGCGGACCAGCCGCTCGTACAGCCCCTCGCCCATGCCGTGCAGCCGCTGGAACTCGAAGTCGCGGCCGTTGCCCGCCCATTCGATGATGGTCGCGACCGTCAGCGCGTTGTGGCTGGCGAACGCCGGCCGGATATTCTCGGCGTCGAGCATGTCGCGCGCCACCGCGAGATAGCTGACGTCGGTCGCCGCCTTGCGCGTGAACAGCGGGTAGTCGCTCAGGCCCTCGATCTGCGTCCGCTTGATCTCCGAATCCCAATAGGCGCCCTTGACCAGCCGCACGTTCATCAGCCGCCCCAGCCCGTTCGCCCACGCGATCACTGGCCGCGCGCGCTTGCCATAGGCCTGCACCGCCATGCCGAAGCCGTCCCAGCCGTTGAGCGCCGGCAGGCCCGCGACCGCGCCGATGATGTCCAGCGACATCTCCAGCCGCTCGCTTTCCTCCGCGTCGACGGTGAGCGCGATGCCCCTGCCCGCCGCCTGAACGGCGAGCGCCGCCAGTCGCTCGATCAGCGCCGGCACGCACTCGTCCCAGCGCGCGACCTCGTAGCGCGGGTGCAGCGCCGAGAGCTTGACCGAGATGGAGTGGCCGCCGGTGGGGTCGCGCCCGACCGCGTCCACCGCATTGGCATAGGCGTGGAAATAGCGCTCGGCGTCGGCATGCGTGCGCGCCGCCTCGCCCAGCATGTCGAAGCTGGCGGTGAAGCCCCTGTTCTCCGGCCTGCCCATCCGCGCGGTCGCCTCGGCGATGGTGCGGCCCATCACGAAGATCTCGCCCATCCGCTTCATCGCCGCGCCGACCGCCTGGCGCACGAACGGCTCGCCCGCGCGCGTCATCAGCCGCTTGAGCGCGCCGCCGCCCTCGCCCACCAGCGCGCGGCCCACGACCAGCCCCCAGGTCGCCGAGTTGACCAGCGCCGACGAGGAGCGGCCGGCATGGGAACGCCAGTCCGCGTCGCCGAGCTTGTCGGCGATCAGCAGGTCCGCGGTCTCGGGGTCCGGGACGCGCAGGAACGCCTCGGCCAGCGAGAGCAGCGCCACGCCCTCGGACGAGTTGAGCCGATACTCCTGCAGGAACTGGTTCACCCAGCCCCGGGTCTGTGCCGCGCGCAGGTCGGCGAGCAGCTCGGACGCGGTTCCCATCACCCGCTCGCGCGACTCGGGCGTCAGCCGCGCCCGCTCCAGCAGCGGCTTTAGAACGTCGGGTTCGGCCGCGCGGTGCAGCGCGGCCATGGTTTTCCGAGGGTCGGACGCTGGAGACGGGGGCATGTTCGGGGTTCCGGTCGGCTGAGGCTTGCGATGTGGGGAGGATGCTGCCTAGAGGAAGGCCGAGCGCTTAGCCGCATCGGGAGGGGAAACGCCATGGCGACCATCACCGTCGAGGAGATGAAGGGTCGGGTCGGGGAGGAGTCGGTCAGCGACTGGGTCGAGGTGACGCAGGACATGATCGACAAGTTCGCCGATGCGACCGGCGATCACCAGTTCATCCATATCGACCCCGAGCGCGCCAAGCAGACGCCGTTCGGCGGCACCATCGCGCACGGCTTCCTGACCCTGTCGCTGATGCCGCTGCTGTCGTCCAAGGTGCCCGACGCGCCGCGGCTCGACGGCGTCAAGATGGGCGTCAATTATGGGGGCAACAAGGTCCGCTTCCTCACCCCGGTCCCGTCGGGCGCGAAGGTGCGCGGCCGCTTCAAGCTCAAGGAGTTCGACGAGAAGAGCCCCGGTCGCTACCAGCAGACCAACGAGTTCACCGTCGAGATCGAGGGCGCCGACAAGCCCGCCATGATCGCCGAATGGATGAGCCAGATCTTCGTCTAAGTTCCCCTCCCGCTTGCGGCAGGGGCTAGGGGAGGGGTTGCTCCTCCACTTTCCACACGCCCTCCCTGACCCCTCCCGCAAGCGGGAGGGGAGTTAAGAAGGATCAGCCTATGCGCTCCGCCGTCATCGTCTCCACCGCCCGCACGCCGATCGGCCGCGCCTATCGCGGCGCGTTCAATGCCACGCCCTCGCCGACGCTCGCCAGTCATGCGATCAAGGCGGCGGTCGAGCGCGCCGGGATCGATGCCGCCGAGGTGCAGGACGTGGTGTTCGGTGCCGCCCTCCAGCAGGGCGTGCAGGGCGGCAACGTCGCGCGGCTGGCGCTGCTCCGCTCGGGCATCCCGACCTCGGTCGCCGGCATGTCGCTCGATCGCCAGTGCGCGTCCGGGCTGATGGCGATCGCCACCGCGGCCAAGGAGATCATCGTCGACAACATGGACGTGACGATCGGCGGCGGCGTGGAGAGCATCTCGATGGTGCAGACCCCGCAGATGCGCGTCGGCCGCGACGACGAGCTGCTCGCCATGCACCAGGACGTCTACATGCCGATGCTGCAGACCGCGGAGGTGGTGGCGAAGCGCTACGGCATCGGCCGCGACGTCTGCGACGCCTACGGCCTGCAGTCGCAGCAGCGCACCGCCGCCGCGCAGCAGGCAGGCAAGTTCGACCATGAGATCGTCCCGGTCACCGCGACCATGGCGATGACCAACAAGGAGACGAACGAGGTCACCAAGCACGAGGTGACGCTCGCCAGGGACGAGGGCAATCGCCCCGAGACGAACCTGCCGGGCCTGCAGGGCCTCAAGCCCGTGGTCGAGGGCGGCACGGTGACGGCCGGCAACGCGTCGCAGCTGTCCGACGGCGCGTCCGCCGCGGTGCTGATGGAGGAGAAGGTGGCGGAGCAGAAGGGTCTAACCCCACTCGGCCGCTACGTCGGCATGGCGGTGGCGGGCACCGAGCCCGATGAGATGGGCATCGGCCCCGTCTTCGCGATCCCCAAGCTGCTGGAGCGCAACGGGCTGAAGATGGACGATATCGGCCTGTGGGAGTTGAACGAGGCGTTCGCCGTCCAGGTGCTCTATTGCCGCGACCGGCTCGGCATCCCCGACGAGTTGCTGAACGTCAACGGCGGCTCCATCTCGATCGGCCATCCCTATGGCATGACGGGCGCGCGCTGCACCGGCCACGCGCTGATCGAGGGCAAGCGCCGCGGCGCCAAGTACGTCGTGGTGACGATGTGCGTCGGCGGCGGCATGGGAGCCGCAGGATTGTTCGAGGTGCTGTAAGTTGAACGGTAAGGGCCAATACGCTATGTATGGAGTGGCGAAGTCATAGCCGCCTTTCGGTGTGAGCCCCGGTCGTGTCAGCGATCGGGGCTCATCGCGTTTGGGGCCCGGGTGTCAGCTCGAGCCCCGCCCGTGCGCTTAGCTCTTGCGAGCCGCCTCGATCGCTTTCACGACCAGGTCGCGAAGGCGCAGAGCGCCATCACAAATCAGCAAAAGTCATAGCTTTGCCTTTCTGTGGTGGCGGCGGATTTGCCGCCATGTTCCGTATGCCGCGCCAATTTTCCCGAAGCCATGCCCGCCGACGCCGGCCTGGACAAAGCAACCAACCCCGCCCGCGCTCGTTTCTTCGGCCGAACCGATGCCATCAGGAGACGCGCACATGGCCGACCATCAGGACAGCCCGCAGGAAGTCGCCGCCAAGTTCCTCGCCAAGCTGAAGGACAGTCCCTTCGTCATGATCGGGCTGACCGACGGGCAGCATTCCGAGCCGATGAACGTCAAGCTCGACGACGATCAGCCCAACACGCTGTTCGTGTTTTCGGCCAAGGACAACCGCATCGCCGCGGGCGGCGTGGCGATGGCGCAGTTCGTCGGCAAGGGGCATGATTTCTTCGCCTGCCTGGCCGGCACGGTCAGCGAGGAGACCGATCGCGCAACCTTCGACAAGCTGTGGGATAACCGCGTCGAGGCGTGGTTCCCCAATGGCAAGCAGGACGCGCGGCTCAACCGTTTCGACGTGAGCTCGGCGGAGCTGTGGGAGACCGACGTATCGGTATCCGGCCGGCTAAAGATGCTGTTCGGCGGCACCATCCACGCCGGCGAGTCCTCCAGCCACGCGGTGGTGGACTCGGTTGCCTGACCGCTGGCCGGCGGCGGACGCTCAGGCGTTCGCCGCCATCCAGTCGATCATCACCGGGGCGATCGTGTCGCGCCACTTCGAGCCGTTGAAGATGCCGTAATGGCCGGCGCCGTCGGCCATGTAGTAACGCTTCTTGTCGTCCGGCAAATTGGTCGCCAGCTTTAGCGCGGCGCGCGTCTGCCCCAGCCCCGAGATGTCGTCGCGCTCGCCTTCGATCGCGAGCAGCGCGACATCGGTGATCACGCCCGGGTCCACCTTGCGGCCGCGGTGCATCATCTCGCCGCGAGGCAGAGCATGGGTCTGGAACACCAGATCGACCGTTTCCAGGTAGAACTCCGCCGTCATGTCGCAGACCGAGCGATACTCCTCGTAGAAGTCCTTGGTCGTGTCCGCGCTCTCGCCGTCGCCGCGGACGAGATGTTTGAACATCTCCCAATGGCTCATCATGTGGTTGCCGAGGTTCATCGACATGAAGCCGGCGAGTTGCAGGAAGCCGGGATACACCCGCCGTCCCGCGCCGGGGTACATGAACGGCACGGTGGCGATGACGTTGTGCTCGAACCAGGCGTGCGGGCGTTGGGTGGCGAGCGTGTTGACCGCCGTCGGCGCTTCGCGCGTATCGACCGGGCCGCCCATCATGGTCAGCGTCCGCGGCCGGCAGGGATGCCGGTCGGCGCTCATCAGCGCCGTCGCCGCATAGCAGGGCACCGACGGCTGGCAGACCGCGAGCATGTGCGCGCCGGGGCCGATCGCCTCCAGGAAGCCGATCAGATAATCGATATAGTCGTCGAGGTCGAAACGGCCGGCATCCAGCGGCACCAGCTTGGCGTCCGCCCAGTCGGTGATGTGGACGTCGGCGACCGGCAGCAGCCGCTCCACCGTGCCGCGCAGCAGCGTGGCATAGTGGCCGGACATCGGCGCGACGATCAGCAGCTTCGGCCCGCCCTCGACATCCCCACCATCCACAAAGGCGCGCCGGAAGCGCTTGAGCGCACCGAACGGCTGGTCGATCACCACCTCCTCGGTGACCGCCACCTCGCGACCGTCCACGGTCGTCCGGTCGAGCCCGAAGGCGGGTTTGCCGCGCGGCGCGGAGGCGTGCGCGAACACGTCGAGCGCCGACGCCATCGTCTTGCCCCCGCCGAACGAGCCGAACGGATTGGCGGGGTCGTTCAGCAGCTGCGAGGTCCAGCTCGCCATCGCGCTCGCGCCGGCCAGCATCGAGCGCTGCCATTCATAGGTGTCGTAAAGCATGCGGTGTCCCATATCGAAGGTCTGGTTGCGGTTGGGCTAACCCTTGTCAACCACGTGGCAGCGTTGAGGATGGGACAGTCGCCTGCTACCGGCCGTTCCATGAACGCTCCCGCCGATCCCGCGCCCGCGCGCCGCCGCCGGCTCGGCAGCCTGGGAATCGTGTGGCGGCACGCGTCGCGCTATCCGTTCCAGCTCGCGGTGGCGGTGCTGGCGCTGCTTGCCACCTCGCTGACCACGGCGGCGCTGCCCTATCCGGTGCGCTCGATGATCGACCGCGGCTTCGCGCATGGCGGCGACCGGGCGCACATCAACCTGATCTTCTACCAGATGTTCGGGCTCGTCGTCGTGCTCGCGATCGGCACCGCGCTGCGCTTCTATTTCGTCTCGTGGCTCGGCGAGCGGACGGTGGCGGACGTGCGCCAGGCGGTGCTCGCCAATCTGCTGCGGCTGAGCCCCGCCTTTTTCGAGCAGAACCGGCCGGCGGAGATCGCCTCGCGCCTGACCGCGGACACCGCACAGATCGAGGTGGCGGTCGGCACGACCGTCTCCGTCGCGCTGCGCAACCTGGTGACGGGCGTGCTCAGCACCGTCTCGCTGTTCGTGCTCGCGCCCAAGCTCGCGGGCTCGCTGCTGCTCGCGATCCCGGTGATCATCCTGCCGATCGTCCTGCTCGGGCGGCGGGTGCGCGGCTTCTCGCGCACCAGCCAGGACCGGATCGCCGACATCGGCGCGATCGCGGTCGAGACGCTCGGCGCGATGAAGGTGGTGCAGGCGTTCGGGCAGGCCGACCGCGAGAGCGCGCGGTTCGCCGCCGCCGTCGACCGCGGCTTCGCCGCCGCCAAGCGCCGCATCCGAATCCGCGCCGGCATGACGGCGCTGGTCATCGGGCTGCTGTTCGGCGCGATCACGTTCCTGCTGTGGTCGACCGTGTCGGACGTGGCGGCGGGGCGGCTGTCCGGCGGATCGCTGATGGGGTTCCTGGTCGCGGCGGTGTTCGTCGGCGGCTCGTTCGGCGCGCTGAGCGAGGTGTACGGCGACCTGCTGCGCGCAGCGGGCGCGGCGGAACGGCTGGCGGAGCTGCTGGACGAGCGGCCCGAGATCGCCGCGCCCGCCCGGCCGGTGGCGCTGCCAACGCCGGCGCGCGGCGCGCTGGCGTTCGAGGGCGTGACGTTCCGCTATCCGACGCGCCTCGACGTGGCGGCGCTGCACGACTTCTCGCTCGCGGTGGGGGCCGGCGAGACCGTCGCGGTCGTCGGGCCGTCGGGCGCCGGCAAGTCGACGCTGTTCCAGCTCGCCGAGCGCTTCTACGATCCGCAGGATGGGCGCCTCACGATCGACGGCGTCGATCTGCGCGACGCCGACCCGGCCGCGGTGCGCGCGCAGATCGCGCTGGTGCCGCAGGAGACGGTGATCTTCGCCGCGTCCGCGCGCGACAATCTGCGCTACGGCCGCTGGGAGGCGTCGGACGAGGAGCTCTGGACCGCCGCCGAGGCGGCGAACGCGGCGGAGTTCCTGCGGCGGCTGCCGGACGGGCTCGACACCTTCATGGGCGAGGGCGGCGCGCGGCTCTCGGGCGGGCAGCGGCAGCGGCTGACCATCGCCCGCGCGCTGCTGCGCGATGCGCCGATCCTGCTGCTCGACGAGGCGACCAGCGCGCTCGACGCCGAAAGCGAGCGGCTGGTGCAGCAGGCGCTGGAGCGGCTGATGGCGGACCGCACGACGCTGGTGATCGCGCATCGGCTGGCGACGGTGCGTGCGGCCGGGCGGATCGTGGTCATGGACGGCGGCCGTATCGTCGAGGAAGGGACCCATGCCCAGCTGATCGGGCGCAACGGGCTCTACGCCAGGCTGGCGAGCCTGCAGTTCCGCGAGGCGGCGTAGCTCCCTTCCCGCTTGCGGGAGGGGTCGAGGGAGGGCATGTTGCTGATGCCCAGGCGGGCGGCGGGAGGACACCCCTCCCCTGACCCTCCCGCAAGCGGGAGGCGAATGTGCGCGACTTCGACCTGATCGTCTACGGCGCGACCGGCTTCACCGGGCGGCTCGTCGCCGAATATCTCGTCCAGGCCTATCCCGGCCGCGGGCGCTGGGCGATGGCGGGGCGGTCGCAGGCCAAGCTCGCCGAGGTGCGCGATCTGATCGGCGCGCCCGCCGACACGCCGCTGGTCGTCGCCGACGCGGAGGATCCCGCCTCGCTCAAGGTGATGGCGGAGCGGGCGACGGTGATCGTCACCACGGTGGGCCCCTACCAGCTCTATGGCTCCGCGTTGGTGGCGGCGTGCGCGGCGGCGGGGACGGCCTATGTCGACCTGTGCGGCGAGCCGGCCTGGATGCGGCAGATGATCGACGCGCATCATGACGAGGCGAAGCGCACGGGCGCACGGATCGTCTTCTCCTGCGGCTTCGACTCGATCCCGTTCGATCTCGGTGTGTTGACCCTGCAGGAAGCGGCGCAAGCGCGCTTTGGTCGGGCAGCGCCGCGCGTGAAGGGCCGCGTGCGCAAGATGCAGGGCGGCTTTTCCGGCGGCACGGCGGCGAGCCTCAAGGCGACACTCGCCGCCGCCGCGCGTGAGCCGTCGGTCCTGAAGCTGCTCGCAAGCCCGTTCGCGCTGACCCCGGGCTTCAGCGGTCCGCACCAGCCGAGCGGGCTGGTCCCCGAATATGACGCCGCGCTGGGCTGCTGGGTCGCGCCGTTCGTGATGGCGCCGATCAACACCAAGAACGTCCACCGGACCAACTTCCTCGCCGGCCACCCCTGGGGCGCGGATTTCGTCTATGACGAGATGATGGTCGCGCCCGGCCTCGGCGAGCTCGGCGAGGCGGCGGCGGAGGCGATCGCGCGGATCAACCCGTTCGCCCGCGACAAGGGGCCGAAGCCCGGCGAGGGACCGGGCCGGGAAGAGCGCGAGGCGGGCTTCTACGACCTGCTGTTCGTGGGGCTGATGCCGGACGGGACGCGCATCGACACCGTGGTGACCGGCGACAAGGACCCGGGCTACGGCTCGACCAGCAAGATGATCGCCGAAAGCGCGCTGTGCCTGGTCGAGGATGTCGCGGCCGCGGATGCCAAGGGGGGTGGCGTATGGACGCCCGGCGCGCTGTTGGGCGCCAAGCTGCGCGACCGCTTGCAGGCGACGGCAGGGCTGACCTTCACCGCCGGCTAGAGCGGCGCGACCGGCTCAGGCCAGCGCGATGATTGCGCCGACCGCGGCCGCGGCGAGGGCGAGGACGCCACCGACACGGCGGCGCTGCGCCGAGCGGAACCGGTCGAGTCCCTCGGCGTCGAGGTAGAAGCGCCCCGGCGCGCTCTCGACCAACGCGCCGTCGCGCTGCAGCCGCGCGAACATGCGCCGGTCGATCAGGCGGTCGCGCGGGGTGAAGGCGATGGCGGTGGGGGCGGAATGCGCGCCGGCCTCGTCGAAGCGGCGGATGATGCGCCGGCGCGCCTTGGCGACCAGCACGGCGACGGCGGCTCCGGACATGGCTTACCTCCTCTTGCCCTGGTGGCGGATATTGGGCGGTCGCCCGCGCCGATGCAACGGGCGGGCGCGCTTGCCCTCGGGTGCGAGCGCGCCGCCCTTCCCTTCGGGCAGCTCGAAGCGGAGCGCGCCCGAGACCGGGTTGGCCTCGGCGAGGCGCAGTTGCAGGCGCTGGCCGAGCGCGTAGCAGTCGCCGGAATGCTCGCCGGTCAGCGTGCGGGCGGCCTCGTCGAAGCGGAAATACTCCGTGCCGAGATCGCGGACCGCGAGCAGGCCGTCGCCGCCGATCCCCTCAACGCAAGCGAACAGGCCGAAATTGGTGACGCCGGTCACGCGCGCGTCCACCGTCTCGCCGACCCGCTCCGACAGGAAGGCCGCGACATAGCGGTCGATCGTGTCGCGCTCCGCCTCCATCGCGCGGCGTTCCAGCGCGCTGATCGTCTGGCCCAGCCGCTCGAAATCCTCGTTGCCGGCGAGGCCGCCGTCGCCGAGCGCATAGGCGCTGACCAGCGCGCGATGGACCAGCAGGTCGGCATAGCGGCGGATCGGCGAAGTGAAGTGGCCGTAGGAGCCCAGCGCCAGCCCGAAATGGCCGTGATTGACGGGCGCGTAATAGGCCTGGGTCTGGGTGCGGAGCACCTGCTCCATCACCTGCGGGCGGAACTCGGCCTCACCGATCCGGTCGAGGATATGGTTGAAGGTGGCGGGGCGGATCACCTGGCCGAGCGCGAACGGGACGCCGAACGTTTCCAGATAATCCTTGAGCGCGACCAGCTTCTCGCGCGCGGGCGGCTCGTGGACGCGATACATGACGGGAGCCCGCTTTGCCTCCAGCGCCTTCGCGGCGGCGACGTTGGCGGCGATCATGTATTCCTCGATCAGCCGGTGCGCGTCGAGCCGCTCGCGCGGCGCGACCGAGAGGATGCGGCCGTTCTCGTTGAGCACGACGCGACGCTCGGGCAGATCGAGGTCAAGCGGCGCGCGCCGATCCCGCGCCGCGGCCAGCGCGCGCCAGCAGGACCAGAGGGGGAGGAGGAGCGATGCCAGCTCCTCCCCGGGGCGGGGAGGGGATCCATCGCGCAGTAATGGAGGGAGGCCGGAATCGACCGCCTCGCCCAGATCGGAGCCCCCTCCACCACCGCCTGCGGGGGCGATCCCCCTCCCCGTCCCGGGGAGGAGCTGATCGACCATTGCCTGCGCATCCTCGTACGCGACATTCGCCGCGATGCGGACCAGCGCGCGGGTGAAGCGCCAGCTCTTGAGCGTCCCGTCCTTCGCCACCTGCAGGTGGCAGGCGAGCGCGGCGCGGTCCGCGCCGGCCTTGAGCGAACATGTGTCCGCCGACAGCAGCTCGGGCAGCATCGGCACCACGCGATCGGGAAAATAGACCGAGTTGCCGCGCTTCCTCGCCTCGCGATCGAGCTCGGAGCCGGGGCGGACATAGAAGCTCACATCGGCGATGGCGACGATCGCGCGCCAGCCGTTCGGGTTGGCGGGATCGTCGTCGGGCGCGGCCCACACCGCATCGTCATGGTCGCGCGCGTCGGCCGGGTCGATGGCGACGATGGGCAGGTGGCGCAGGTCTTCCCGCTCCGATCCTCCCCGGGACGGGGAGGAGGACCGCTCGCCCGCTTGGGCGAGTGGTGGAGGGGGCTCCGGTCCAAGTGGTTTGCTCGCGGCGGGCCCCCCTCCACCACCGGCTGCGCCGGTGGTCCCCCTCCCCGTCCCGGGGAGGAGTGGAAACGCCGCCACCCGTTCCGCTTCCTCCAGCGCTTCCGGACCGAACCGATCCGGTATCCCGAGCTTGTGGATCGCGATCAGCGAGAAGCTGCGCGGCGCGAAGGGATCGCCCAGCCGCTGCACGACGCGCGCGGTGATGCGCGGCGGTCGACCGCTGCGCTCGGCCAGCACCAGATCACCCGGCTCCGCGCCGCCGGCGTCCGAGACCGCATATTCGCGCCGGTCCTTCTTCTCGACGCCGGTCAGCCACAGGCGGCGATCGGCGCCGGCCCCCTCGGCGCGGAGCACGCCCAGCAGTTGCTCGGCGGCCGGCGCGAGTACCTTCATCGGATGCGCGATCCAGCCCTGCCCCGCCTCTTCCGTGCGCGCCAGCAGCCGCTCGCCGACGCCGAGCGCGCCGCGCTTGCGCTCGCGCACCCGCAGCCGCGGTGGCGGCGTCTCCGCCTCCCAATGCTCGGGGACGGCCCACACGTTGCCGCTCTCGTCCACGTCGGCGACGCGCAGCACCGTGACCTTGGGCAGTCCGCCCATCTGGTGAAAGGCGCGGCCCGGCGCGCTGTCGATCAGCCCTTCGTCGGCCATGTCCTTCAGCAGCGCCTTGAGCGCGATCTTGTCCTGCGCCGACAGGCCGAAGGCGCGCGCGATTTCGCGCTTGCCGGCGGGCTGGTCGGATCGCGCGATGAAGTCGAGCACCTGCCGGCGGGTCGGCAGGCCTGGCGTTTTGCTGGGCACGTGGGCGAGATAGGGACTGCGGCCGCGCCCGTCACGCGCTACATGGCGCGGCGTGATCTACGATTTGCTCATCGTCGGCGGCGGCATCAACGGCTGCGCGATCGCGCGCGAGGCGGCGCTGAACGGCTGGTCGGTGCTGCTGGTCGAGCGCGACGACCTCGCCAGCCACACCTCGTCCGCCTCGACCAAGCTGATCCATGGCGGCCTGCGCTACCTGGAACAGTACGACTTCCGCCTAGTCGCCGAGGCGCTGCGCGAGCGCGAGCGGCTGGTCCATGCCGCGCCGCACCTGATCCGGCCGATGCGCTTCGTGCTGCCGCACGAGAAGGGGCTCAGGCCCTGGTGGCTCGTGCGCGCGGGGCTGGTGCTCTACGACCTGATCGGCGGGCGCATGAGCCTGCCGCGCTCGCGGGGGTTGCGGCGGAGCGATGCCGGCTATCGCGCGCCGCTGAAGGATGACCGGAGCGGCTTCGTCTATTCGGACGCGTTCGTCGACGACAGCCGGTTGACCCTCGCCAATGCACTCGATGCAGCAGCGAACGGCGCCGAGATCGCGACCCGCACCGCGCTCGCCAGCGCGCGGCGCGAGGACGGCCTGTGGCGCGCGCGGCTGTCGGACGGGCGCGAGGTCGCGGCGCGCGCGCTGGTCAACGCGGCGGGGCCATGGGTGGCGGAGGCGCTGGGGCGACTGGGGGTGAACGCCAAAGCCGGGGTGCGGCTGGTCAAGGGCAGCCACATCGTCGTGCCGCGGCTCTACGCAGGCGATCACGCCTATATCCTGCAGCAGCCCGATCGGCGGATCGTCTTCGCCATTCCCTATCAGGACCGCTTCACCGAGATCGGCACCACCGACGTGGCCGTAGACGCCCCCGAACAGGCGGTGATCGACGCGGACGAGATCGGGTATCTGTGCGACGCCGTGAACCGGCACTTCATCCGCCAGATCGCGCCCGCGGACGTGGTCTCCACCTGGTCGGGCGTGCGGCCGCTCTACGACGATGGCGCCAGCGAAGCGCAGGTGGTGAGCCGCGACTATGTGCTGGAGGTCGATGCCAACCAGCCGCCGCTGCTGAGCGTGTTCGGCGGCAAGATCACGACCGGCCGCCACCTGGCCGAGGAGGCGGTAGGCAAGCTCGCGCCGCTGCTCGGGCGCAAGGCGGCGCGGGTCACGCGCCGGCGGCCGTTTCCGGGCGGCGATATCGGCGCGTTCGATGCGTTCCTGGCGACGGTGCGGGCGCGCTGGCCCTGGCTGGGCGACGCGCGCTCGGCGCGCATGGCGCACGCTTATGGGTCGGCGCTGGAGACGCTGCTGGACGGGGTGGACGCGGAGCCGGGCGACGTCGCCGGCGGGCTGACGGAGCCGGAATTGCGCTGGATGCACGACCGCGAATGGGCGCGGACGGCGGCGGACGTGCTGGAACGTCGGTCGAAGCTGGGGCTGGTGCTCGACGCCGACCAGCGGGCGACGGTGGAGCGATGGTGGAACGCCCGTTTCGCGTCCCCTCCGCCGGCAGGAGAGTAGCTCGCCGCAACCATCCGGCGGTTTGCGGGTTCACCTCGCGCCAAAGTAAGGATGCATGTCATGAAAAAGACCATCGCCGCCGCGTTGATGGCGGCCGTGCTCACCACCCCCATCGCACTCCCCACCGCCGCGACCGCGCAGCGCTGGCAGGGTGATCGCGACAATAATTGGGATCCCGCCAACGGTTATCGCGGGCGCGACAGCCGTTACGGCCAGCGCCTGTCGGAGAACGACCGGGTCTATCGCGGCAGCGACGGCCGCTATTACTGCAAGCGTTCGAACGGCACGACGGGCCTGGTGCTCGGCGCGGTCGGCGGCGGCCTGATCGGCAATGCGCTCGGCGGCAACACGCTCGGCACGCTGCTCGGCGCCGGCGGCGGTGCGCTGCTCGGCAAGAGCCTCGACCAGCAGCATGACGAGGCGCAGAACCGCCGCAACGGCTATTACTGCCGCTGATCTCGTGACACCGCCCGCGCCCTAATAGGCGCGGGCGATCAGGACCCGTTCGACCGCCGGCTCGCCGGTGAAGACGCATGCGCCGGTGACTTCCTCCCCTGGCGTCATCGGCGCGTTGCGTATGGTCAGTTTGAGCGCCTTCAGCCGCTCGACCACGGCATCGAGCGTCGTGCCCGCAGGGCGAGACCAGCTGATCTCCGCCCACCCGGGATTTTCCCGGCCATCGGCGAACATCGCTTCGATCGCAGCCCAGTCGCTGACCGGCACGATTGCCGTGTCCAGCCGCGCCTTGGCGTCCGCGAACAACGCGGCCTGGATCGCCACCAGCAACGCCGGCGCGCCTTCGACAAAGGCATCGCGCGCGAGCACTTGCGCATCCAGCTTGCCGTCCTCGCGATACAGCCGGTCACGCCGCACGACCGAGACGTTGCCGCCGGCCATGTCGCGCGGGCCCACCTCCACGATCAGCGGGGCGCCCTTCTTTACCCACCCCCAGCGTTTCGCGGCGGCCTTGGCGGGTTTGAGGTCGAGCAACGCACGGACCGGCTCGCCGAACGCCGTCCGCGCCGCCAGCGCCCGCTGCAGCTCGCGGCAATAGCCGATCACCGCCTCGTCCTCCGGCGCATCGCGGAGCATGGGGACGATCACCACCTGCCACGGCGCGATCCGCGGCGGCGCGCGCAGGCCGTCATCGTCGCCATGCACCATGATGACGCCGCCGATCATGCGGGTGGAGACGCCCCAGCTCGTGGTGTTCGCCAGCTCCAGCTCGCCGGCCGCGTTCTGGAAGCGGATATTCTGCGCGGCCGCGAAGTTGGTGCCCAGGAAGTGCGACGTGCCCGCCTGGAGCGCCTTGCCGTCCTGCATCATCGCCTCGATCGAATAGGTGGCGACGGCGCCGGGAAAGCGTTCGTTCTCCGGCTTCTCGCCCGCAACGACCGGGAGCGCCAGGCACTCCTCGGCAAAGCTGCGATAGAGCTCCAGGATGCGCAGCGTCTCCTCGCGCGCTTCCGCCTCGCTGGCGTGCGCGGTGTGCCCCTCCTGCCAGAGGAACTCGCTGGTGCGCAGGAACATGCGCGTGCGCATTTCCCAGCGCACGACGTTGGCCCATTGGTTGATGAGCACCGGCAGGTCGCGCCACGACTGCACCCAGCGCGCGAAGGCGGCGCCGATCACCGTCTCCGACGTCGGGCGGACGACCAGCGGCTCCTCCAGCTTCGCCTCGGGATCGGGGACCAGCCCGCCCTTGCCGTCGCCGATCAGGCGATGGTGGGTGACGACCGCCATCTCCTTGGCGAAGCCCTCGACATGCTCGGCCTCCTTCGCGAAATAGGAGAGCGGGATGAACAGCGGGAAATAGCAGTTCTCGTGCCCCGTCGCCTTGATGCGATCGTCGAGCAGGCGCTGGATGCGCTCCCAGATCCCATAGCCCCAAGGCCGGATCACCATGCAGCCGCGCACGCCCGATTCCTCGGCGAGATCGGCCTCGGCGATGACCGCCTGATACCAGGCGGCGAAATCCTGGGCGCGGGTGACGGGGAGCGCGTGCTTCATGGCGCGGGTGTCTAGAAGATCGCCTCTCCCCCGTCACCCCGCCCGCAGAGCCGGTATCCGGCCCGGACCCACAGTTCAGGCGCTAGGCTCGACGCACCGCGCCTCACTCGTCCGCCGGGGATGCCGGCTCAAGGCCGGCATGACCGAAGGTGGATACGCGCGCTACTCTCCTTCCGCATGGCGCTCCCGATGCTCGCGTGACCAGCGACGCCTGTTCTCGGCGATCGGCCTCCCGCGCACCTCGGAATCAGACGGGGCTCGCCGCCTGCTGCGCGGCAGCGAGCATCCGCTTCGCTCGCAAGTACATTTCCGCCCGCGTCGCCGTGAACAGCCCCAACGCCAGCGCAACGAGCATGTCGGTGACGGCGAGCGCGTTCAGGTGCAGCGCGTTGTCGCCCGTCAGCGCGACGCGCGCGCCGCTGCGCACCGCCATCAGTACGAGGATGAAGAGCAAGGCGGCGGGCGAGCCGGTCTGGTTCAGCTGATGGGTCTCGGGATCGATCGTGATCCGCATCAGCTTGCCGCGCTGCCAGCCCAGCGCCGCGCCGGCGAACAGGGCCGCTGCGCAGAACAGCCAACCGAACCCGGCGGGCGGTGTCGCCACGAACAGCCCGACGGCGATCACCGCATAGAGCGCCGGAAAGATCCACAGCCGCTCCAGGCGCAGCGGCGTCACCCGGCTCATCCGCCGCCACCGCAGGGCGAACACGACCGCGATGACCAGCCCGGTGATGGCGTAGGAGATCAGCGGGGCGGGCTGGACGGGGTGGGTGTGCATCGGCGGACCTCTTGCTGTATTAGCACCGTAGAGCACCTGCTCTTCGTGTAAAGATTGCCTGATCCGCCTGCGTCCGCCACGCTGGGCGACATGCGCCGCCTTGCTCTGCTCCTGCTGCTCCTCGCCGCCGCCCCGCCGTCGCCAGACGCGCAGTTCAAGGCGATCTGGACCGCCGAATGGGCCTCGCGCATCAGCGAGCACCTCGCAGCGGCGGACCCGAACGCGGTCGACGCGCACTTGCCGAGCGAGTCCGCGGCCAGCCACGCGCGGCGGCACGCGCGGTGGACGGCGGTCGCCCGCCGGCTCGATGCGCTCGACCAGCGCCGGCTCTCGCCGGAGGTGCGCGTCGACTTCCAGGTCTATCGTCAGCAGATCGCGTCATTGCTGGAGGACGAAGCCTTTCTGGAATGGCAGAAGCCGGTCAACGGCGACAGCGCCTTCTGGTCCGACCTCCAATATCCCGCGCGCGGAAGCTTCGCGCGGGGCGCGGCCGATTACCGGGCCTATCTCTCGCAACTGGGCGAGACGGGCCGCTTCATCGACGAAGAGATCGCCGCCATGCGGCTCGGCCTGGCGCGCGGCTTCACCCCGCCGGCGGTGGTGATGACCGGGCGCGATGCCCCCGTCGCCGCGGTGGCGGAGGCGAAGACGCCCGAGGCGACCGTCTTCTACCAGCCATTCGCCAGATTGCCGGCCAGCATCGCCGATCGCGCCCTGATGCAATCGGCGGCACGGTCCGTGATCGAGACCCAGGTCATTCCCGCGCACCAGCGGCTGCTCGCGTTTCTGCGCAAGAGCTATTTCCCGGCGCTCAAGCCCGCGCTCGCCGCTGCCAGCCTGCCGGACGGCCCGGCCTATTACCGCAGCCGCATCCGGGTCTACACGACGCTGGACCTGAGCCCCGATGCGATCCACCGGCTGGGACTGGACGAGGTCGCCGGCATCCGCGCCGAGATGGAGAAGGCCAAGGCGGATGCGGGTTTCCATGGCGACCTGCCCGCGTTCCTGCACTTCCTGCGCACCGACCCGCGCTTCTATCCCAAGACCGCGGACGAGCTGCTGAAGGAGGCGGCGTGGGAGGCGAAGCGGTTCGACGGCATGGCATCGAAGTGGTTCGGCCGGCTGCCGCGCCGCCGCTTCGCGATCGTGCCGGTGCCGCCCGAGATCGCGCCCTATTACACGGCGGGACGCGGCGGACCGGGGCAGTATCTGGTCAACACCTACGACCTGCCCTCGCGCCCGCTCTTCCAGCTGCCGGCGCTGACCTTGCACGAGAGCGCACCCGGCCACGCCTTCCAGATCCCGCTCGCGGCCGAGAACGCTGCGCTGCCGCCGTTTCGCCGCCAGAGCTACATCTCCGCCTATGGCGAGGGCTGGGCGCTGTATTGCGAGCGGCTCGGCGACGAGATGGGCTTCTACCAGACGCCGTACGAGCGGTTCGGGATGCTCAGCTATCAGATGTGGCGCGCGGCGCGGCTAGTGGTGGATACCGGCATCCACGCGCAGGGCTGGACGCGCGCGCAGGCGCAGGCCTTCCTGCGCGACAACACCGCGCTCTCCGACCACGAGATCGAGACCGAGGTGGATCGCTATATCGGCTGGCCGGGGCAGGCGCTGAGCTATTATCTGGGCGAGCTGACCATCCGGCGGGCGCGCGCCAAGGCGGAAGCGGCGCTCGGCCCGCGCTTCGACATCCGCGCCTTCCACGACACGGTGCTCTCGCTCGGCTCCGTGCCGATGCCCGTGCTGCAAGCGCGGATCGACCGCTTCATCGCCGAGGGCGGGCGGAGCCCCTACCCGCCCGAGTGACCCGGCTCAGGCGAAGGCGAGACGCGCCCGCCGCCGGCGATAGCGCACCGCGCCGCCGACCGCGCCGAAGCCCGCGACCATCATCGCCCAGCTCGCCGGCTCGGGGACAGAGGCAGTGAGGAAGTCCGTACCATATTCGCTGTCGGAGAAGGCCTGGATCAGGTAATGGGCGCTCGACGACGTGCCCAGCCCCGCGACCGTGTCGTTGACGACCAGCGTCAGTGAGCCGCCTTTGGCCACCTTGACCCCGAAGAACAGGGCGTCGCCGGGAAGGCCGGGATAGAAGATGTAATTGCCGGATCGGCCGGCGTCGCCCAGCCAGTTGGTCGCCTTGCTGGTCGGATCATAGCTGCCGTTATAGGCGGAGGCGAACAGATCGGCCGCATCGTCGTCGAACACGATCGAGTAATAGATGTCCTGCAGCGCGTTCGGAGCGAACGCCGCCGCGAAGGTGGTGTAGTGATATTGGACCGTGGGATTGTTCGTGCCGGGAAAGGCCTCCGACCCCGCGAAATCCTGGCCGGCCATGTTATTACGGCCCAGCCGGCCCATCTGGATCAGGTTGCCGGCGCCCAGGCGGACGTCGCCCTCCAGCACTGTGTTGTCGATATCGGCGGCGGCAGGCGCCGCCCAGACGGCGACAATCAATGCGCCCCAAACCATCTTGTTCATGCTGTGCTCCCCGCGCGGTCCACGCCGCCCGAAATTAGTGACCCGTAGCCGGTTGCGATGCAACATGATTAACCTGTCCCGGTTCAGGACGGGTTGCGCCGCAGACCGGCGGACGCCACTTCCCCGCCGTCATTCAAGGAGCAAGCCATGGCCGTGAACGTAATCTACAGGACGCAGGCGACCGCGACCGGCGGACGCGACGGGGCGGCGCGCTCCGACGACGGCTCGGTCGACGTCAAGCTGGTCGTCCCCAAGGAGATGGGCGGCCCCGGCGGCGTCGGCGCCAACCCGGAGAAGCTGTTCGCCGCGGGCTATTCCGCCTGCTTTCTGGGCGCGATGAAGGCGGTCTCGGGCAAGGTCGGCGTGCGCGTGCCGCCGGACGCGACGGTGACGGCGGAGGTCGGCTTCGGCCCGCGCGAGGAGGGCGGCTACGGCATCACCGCCGCGCTCACCGCGACGCTGCCGGGCATCGATCGCGCGGATGCCGAACGGCTGATGCAGGCCGCGCACGAGGTATGTCCGTATTCGAACGCGACCCGGGGCAATCTTGATGTGGGACTGACGGTAGGATGACCCGACTTTCCTCTCCGTGAAGGGGAGAGGGACAGACGCGCTTGCGCGTCAGGGTGAGGGGCCGAAGCGCAGTTATTCCGCCGCCGCAGCCACCGGCGCCTTCCACGTCAGCACCGGCTTGCGCGCCGCCAGCGTCTCGTCGAGCCGGGCGCGCGGCGCGAAATGCGGCGCGGTCTTCAGGCTCGCGTCGGCCGCCTTGGCCCGCTCCGCCACCGCACGCAGCGCGCCGACGAACTGGTCGAGCGCCGCCTTCGATTCCGTCTCGGTCGGCTCCACCAGCATCGCGCCGTGGACCACCAGCGGGAAATAGACCGTCATCGGGTGAAAACCCTCGTCGATCAGCCCCTTCGCCACGTCGAGCGTCGAGAAGCCCTCGGGAAAGCCCTCGTCCGAGAACAGCGCCTCGTGCATGCACGGGCCGGAGCCCCCGAACGGCGCGTCGAGCACGTCGTCGAGCCGGCGCAGCACGTAGTTCGCGTTGAGCACGGCGTCCTCGGCGACCTGCCTCAGTCCGTCGGCGCCGTGGCTGATGATGTAGGTGAGCGCGCGGGTGAACATGCCCATCTGGCCGTGGAAGGCGGTCATCCGGCCGAAGCTCGCGACCGCGCCGTCGCAATGTTCACGCGAGAACGCCTCGGCATTCCCCTCCTCGACGAGGTGGACGTAGCCATCCGCCGTTCGCGCCGTGTAGGGCAGCGGGCCGAACGGGCTGAGCGCCTCCGACAGCACCACCGGCCCCGACCCCGGACCGCCGCCGCCGTGCGGGGTGGAGAAGGTCTTGTGCAGGTTGATGTGCATCGCGT